>JBGAUP010000002.1:35265-69026 GCA_044228585.1 Runella sp.
GCATCGCTTCTTTGGCCATCGCTTCGGTTTGGGCTAAATCCGTAATATCGGCACTGTAAGAAATGATTTTGGTGCTATATTCTTCACTCAATTCTTGGGCAGCCTTTGCCCCTTCTTCGGCATTGCGATTGACTAACATCAGATTAGCTCCCGCCGATGCCAATCCAGCGGCCATAGCCAGCCCAAGTCCTTTGGAACCTCCCGTAACGATGGCGGTTTTTCCAGTTAAATCAAATTGTTTGATGCCTGGCAGTGTTTCTTTGCTCATATTTTAATGAAGTGGAAAGGTTAAAGGGAAAAGTGTAAACAAATTAATTTTCAGCGTTCTGCTTGTTTATTCAAACACAAACAACGACAGAAGCAGTAAACTTTATTGGTGTTTCCAATAATCAAATGATTGGACAATATTTTCTTCCTCTGCTGCCAATTTTTCGTCCAAACTTAACTGCGCCACTCTCGGAAGGGCTGATTTAGGTTTATTTTTTCTCACCATTTGTAACGTGCGAGCCAGTTCACTCCCCGACACTCCGCTGAACGTGGCCCAGTAATCATTATTCAAACAAGGGATTTCTAACGGGTCGCGGGTAATCATTTCCAAATTGAACGTCACGTTAGGATTATGCTGTTTGCAGATTGAAATCAATTTGGGCAAATCCAAAATACCTTTGCCCAAAGGCACTTCCGACAATAGAAACCCCGAGGCATATTCTTCTACGGCCATATCTTTGATGTGCGTACTTACTAAATAGGGAGCTAAGATTTGGGCGGTAGTCGTAGGGGCTTCGAGCAAGGCAATGTTATTGCCAAAATCTAAGGTCGCCCCTACCCACTCGCTACTGATTTGTTTTAATGTAGAAGCCAGTTCAGTTGCCAGCCAATCTTTGTGATTTTCTATTCCCAGTTTAACTTGGTATTTACGAAGGATAGGCTCGGCCAATTGAATGGCCAACGTCGCGCTTTTCTTAAATTCCTGAAAAGCTTCTGGCGTATGTAATGCCTCGTAGCGGCGTCCCCCCAAACTTACTGTTCTTAAAATGTTCGCCCCCGCTTCTTTGGCGTTTTTGACTTCGGTTTCAAAAGTAGGGACATCAGCGGCAGTTTTGGGCAAACCAATAGAACCTTCCAAATACATGCCGAGCTTTTCCCGCCGTTCACGCACTTTTTTGGCAAAATCGCTCGACCAATCTTTTACCACCACCTGAACCCCTCCTGCACCTATTTGGTGACAATGCTCCATCAATTCCAAGGCATTTTGAAAGCTTGGGTATTTTTTACTTTCCATTTTTGGATTTCCGCGAATCGCGTAAGAGTGAACCACCACGCCCATGCGGGTTTCTGCCGTTATTGGAGGAAATACAGGCAGCGACAGGGTCGTGACTCCCAAGGCGGCATTGTGTAAAAATTGGCGTCTTTTCATTTTCCAGTACTTGGTTTGGTATCCTCTAAGTATTTGTTCAACTCTTTGACCGTCCACGGCACCACCCTTCCCTGCGATGTATGCCTTGTTTTACTTACAATGCCTCTGCTTACAGGCCCAGCATTATTGCCCCATTCATTACGAATGTAGGTCAAAATCGCCATAATAGCTCCATCATCCATGGTAGAATGCGACGGCATCACGGGCAAAATATCGGGTACATCATAGAGTTTTCCAGCTACGTCCAACGGCCCTTCCATTCCGTGTAACACAATGAGTGATAGGCGTTTTTCATCGCCCAATACCCAAGCAGACTCAATCAAGGGCGGCCCAAAGCGATTTAAACCTGCTCCGTCGCTACCATGACAACCCGCACAGGTAGTAAGATAATGCTGCCTGCCCAAGGCAAACAGTTGTTGTTGCTCTTCGTTCAATAAACTCTTTTGCGTGTTATCAACCTGAGCGGTATGACCAGGCCATTCAAACAACGCCTCCAAGGCTTGAAGGCGATTTTTTTCAACTGTTCCAAAATCAGAGCGGACAAAAAGAGCGGGAGCAGTGGCCAATGGAACGGGTTTTAACTTTCTGTTTTTACTCTGGATTGACATGGCCGTAAGGATGGTTTTCTCTTGCCACCCAAATGAAGCCTTATCTACATTCAATTTCTCCAAAAGGGCTGTAATTTCTCTCACCTCTCTTTTGCGAACCACAGCCGTAGTGAGCATTTCCAGAAAAATTTCCCGTTCGGGTTGAGCCGTTTGCCAATGAGGAGATTTTAACAACCGTTCTAAAAAGGCAAATTCTTGATTTGGAATGCTACTCAGGACGGCATCTCGCATCAAAGGATACGTACAGTATCGTTCAATAATCCCCAGCAATAGTGGTTGGGCAGTTTGCGGGTCAAGCACACGTGCAGAAAGAGCTATTTGAAGCGTTTGTTCGATGGGTGTTTGTTCCCACCCTTTTAATAAAGCCTCTCCCAACTTTTCACGAATCGTTTTATCTTTTTGAGCAATCGGTTCCAACAAGCGCAACGCCGTACTTCCAACAAGCGCATTTTTATCAAACAGAAGTTTGAAAAGAACCTCCGTATTCCTCCATTTCAGCCCTTCCAGTGTCCATAAAGCGTGAAATCTTCCTAAATGATTCTGACCATTTAAAGCCAATTCTTCCAGAGAGGCAATTATCTTTTTGTCATTTCGCTCCACCAGTAGTCGTTGGGCCATGTCGCGTTGCCAGCCGTCGGGATGCGACAAATGGGCTACCAATTCCTCTGAAGTAGCTTTAGAAAGTTTTTTCGGTTTGGAAGGCTTCCAATTGTCTGGAACCACGCGCCAAATACGACCTCGGTGAATGGGCAACGTTAGTTTACGGCTAATGGTTTGTTCTCGCAGATAGGGAGTTACATAAGCCCCATGCTGAATCAAGCCTCGGTACATATCAGCTATGTAAAGACCACCATCGGGTCCTGTAGTTAAATGTACTGGCCGAAAACGCTCGTCCGTAGAAGCCAAAAACTCTTTTCCAGGATGCGGGTCATAAGCAGAAAGCAGAAAGCCCTTCTTTTCCACCACGTTGCGCTTGATGAGATTCCCAGAGGGTTCACAGACAAACACATTTCCCTGATAGGGTTTCAGGAAAGCCGTTCCTCTATACACTGTCGGCGCACAAGCGGCTGTAAACTCCAACAAACGCCCCATCGAGTCCAACGTACCGGGAATGTAGCCTCGATTCACCGCAGGATTGGGCCGAATTGGATAAACTCGGCGGTCAATTGTAAGCCCATGATCAATGCCAGAAGTAGGAGTATGGTTTTTATTTTTAGAGAGGTAATTGGGAGGAATCAAATCGGCGTGTAATTGCGACCAGTTATAATTATAATAGAGTCGCCCCTCGTCATCGTGGCTCATACCCCATTGCCCGCGAAATTCGGTGCTATCGCGCAGCCATTTTCCCTCCTCCCATCGGTAACGCAAACGCGATTTTGCATTGTAGTACCAGTTGTCCATGCTACGCCAAAGGCCATTGTCGGTATGTTCGGGAAGGCCGTTGCGGGCATAAGTGGAATCAATCAGAATTTTTGAATCTGCTTTTAGATTTCCATCGGCATCTTTTGCAAACCACAGTGCATTATTTTCTGCTATCAAAACTCCCCCTGGAACCAAGGCCATGGCACGAGGCATCACTAATTTATCCAGAAAAACGGTGCTTACGTCCATTTTTCCGTCGCCATTTTTATCCTCCAATACCGATAACCTTCCCACGGGTTTGTCCTCCCCCTCACCGTCAATTGTGGGCATAAAACCGCGCATTTCTACTACCCAAAGTCGGCCATCTTCATCAAAATTAATAATAACGGGTTCTTGAACCATCGGTTCGGAGGCCACCAATTGCACTTTCATCCCTGATTCTACCTGAAAAGTAGCTAATTCCTGAGCAGGAGTAAGAGCAGGCGACGGAGCGTCGTGTTGAGTTGTCCCAGAAACAATTATCAAACCTAACAGACCGACCAAACCAGCCCCCACCAACCCATTGGAATAGACCTTAAATGTCTCATTTAGTTGAATTTTCCAGTAAGAATGAGCCATTGAAATGAAGTATTTTTAGACCACTTACACACCATTTCATGTACAAGGATGAGTGAGTCTATTTTTACTTAATTCAACGATAAGTAAGCAGAAGTTTGAAGGAAATCCATTATCAGAAAGCTACAATTACCACTCGTTTGCTTAATTCTTTTTCTGCCAACTTAGCCCACAGCCAGTAGAAGCCCGAAGGAACTTTTACCCGTACCTGCATCCCTATTCGATTGATGGGAAAGACACGCCCCAATACATCAACCAACTGAATGTCTGCCGTTTCCCAATCTTTCGGTAAGCGTAATTCAAAATCACCTCGATTGGGGTTGGGGAACACTTGAAATTCTTCTGCTTCAACAGTTTCTACTCCCAAAGGCTGTAAAATCGTGATACCCACCGTCTGCGATAGCTGACTGCACCCTTCTCGACTGACCCTAACGGCATAATTCCCACTCTCTGCCGCTTCATATACTACACTGGTTGCACCAGCCAATTCTACACCTTCTTTCAGCCATTGATAGATCAATCCTGCCCCTTCATTGGCGCGTAATTTGGCCTTGGATGGCGCGTAAACTGCCCCTGAAATTTCTGGAGTAACAATAGCCTCGGGCAAAGGACGCACTTTCACAACGATTTCGTTTGATAGTGCTGTGGCATTACAAACTGGGTCAAGTGCCGCCAATTGATAGCTTCCTCCATCCGTCACTTTGAGCGAATTTTGAAAGGTTCCCCCCAATGCCTGACCATTACGCAGCCATTGATAACTCAACTCTTGACTGGAGGATACTGCTGTCAAAGTAGCAAAATCACTTCCTGCGCAGAAATCTGTTGAACCACTGCTGGTAATAGCAGGCAACTGAACTTGGCGGGATATAACGTTAATAGCATTGGACACAAACGATGTTCCGCAAACTGAATCTCTCACCGTCACTCGGTAGCTTCCTGCGCCCGTAGCTTCAAAAACAGAAGTACGGGTAGTCGAAAGCAATTGTCCGTCGCGCTGCCATTGGTAGGACAATAAATTCAAAGAATCGGCATTCGAGGTCAGTTGTAGCTTCTGTCCTGTGCAAAGCGTTGTTGTTGAGGCTTTTAGTGTGGCCTCTACATTCTGATAACAGGGAGGTGTGATTTTGAGAAAAGAAGAAACTTGACTGAAATTATCATACTTTCCAAAATCAGCGTTTGGCCTGAGAGTAGTCATTAATTGGACAAGCATATAGTTTCCATCTTGCGTGGGATAGATACCTCCCAGAAATTTAACTTGGCGAATGGCATCTTCTACGGGGATAGTAATTGGCAACTGCCACAGTAATTTTCCATCTTTGGAAAACTTACTGATTTTGTGTGAAGTAGTAACATCCAAACCGACAAGTTGCAGATAACCAATACCACTTTCTTTTTTTGTTTCCGTCGTTTCAGCCAATAGTAATCCTCCATCACTATCCAAACTTACATTGGCATGAGAAGCAGGTCTTTTGAGAGACCACCCGATTTCTCCCGTGGGTGTGATTGCGTAAAGTTGCTCTTGAGTCGTCAGATACAATTCTCCGTTGGCTGCTTCAGCCATATTGATGAGTTTTTCCGACAAGAGTGTATTGCCTTTAGACGAGTAAATAAAGAGGCGATAATCATTCCCAAAATAGGTCTTTACCAAAATATTTCCGTTGGGATACACTTTGACTTTATCAATGTAATATGGAATCAGTGAAATCCATTCTTTTTTGCCAGAAGCATCATATTTGGTAATAACTGAGGGATATTCTTTACTGTAAAGCAGAAAACCATTATCTGGCAAACTTTGAAAAGTCAATCCCGATAAGCTACCAAAACCAGTGTATTGTACATTAAATTCTGCCATTTTGACTCCTCTGTCATTGTATTTTAGCAATCGGCTTGTGGTATCTTTTTTAGTAAACAATACCCATTGTGACTGCGCATCTACTCCGACAATTTGAAAGGCATTATTGTCAGTATCCAGTGGTATTGTCCATTTTTCTTTGCCTGTGCTATCCACTAACACCAACGACTTTTCAGAAGAAATGATAATATTAGAAAACGTATCATCGCGCACTTCTTTCTTTGAAATGTAAGCACTTTCTCCCTCCCAGTGAAAAGGCAAGTCGGAATGAGTGTAGTTGTAAGATGTATTTTGCTTACGGTAAAATGCCTGCAAAGGATATTTCCAGAGAGGTTGGCCTTGCTGATTAAATCTAACTAACGTGTCAGGCGTATTGATGGCGACTGCTCTTACAGTCACAAAAAATCCACCATCAGCCGTTGGACTTATGGCATTTATATCCCGTGAATTCCAGCTTTTCAAAGAGGCCTTCAGTTCAAAATTGGGATCATAAATGGAAGTGAGATAGTTAAATACGCCTTTATCATCATAATAGTCGCCAGTCTTAATAAAATAGCCATTGCTGTTTCCATTAATAGCTGGCATATATTGTCCCCCATTAGGGACTTGATACCTTCCTTCTATTTTATACGTACTGTCAAGAGACACAGCTCTAATAACTATTCCTGTACTGCATTTAGAAGCACATTGCCTATATGTATGACTAAATAGGATGTTTCCGTTTGGTGTCTTTTGACTGTAAGGACGAGGTCCAGCAACCAATTCACTGTACAATACACTTCCAAACGGTTTTTCCCACAGCTTTCGGAACCCTAATTGCCCCCAAGAAGGCAACACAAACCCAATCATCATTAAAATGATACTTACTTTTTTCATAGCTGTTGTATGGTTTAAGCACTGATTACCATTTAGTCTATATTATTTTGGTTGTATTAAAGTTCGCCGTCGTGATTTCACATCTAACAAATTGGTTATCATTATATTAAACCAAAACTATACAGTCATAAGACCATACAACTATTTGGTGTTTAGTACTTAAACGTTTTAATGACCTTCTGCAATGTTAGGTAAGAGTCAGCCCAGCGTCTATTTCCATAGACGACATAAGGAGTAGGTAAGGTTGTATGAATCTAAAAAAAAACTGCTTAATTCAAAACAAAAAGAGCCGACTCTCACGAATCGGCTCTTTCAAAAGTGCTACAAATCTATGATTACCAGCGCTTTTTGTAATCGTTATCACGGCCACCGCCGCCACCACCGTAACCGCCACGGCTTCCGCCGCCGCCACGGTTTCCGTCACGGCCACCGCCGCCAAAACCACCGCCACCAGTGCGAGGGCGGTCTTCACGTGGACGTGCTTCGTTTACAACGAGAACTTTGCCCATAAAGTCAAAATCATTCAATTGCGAAATAGCCTGTTTGGCCTCGTCGTCATTGGGCATTTCAACAAATGCGAAACCCCTGCTTTTACCCGTAAACTTGTCCATGATGATGCGGGCAGAAGATACCTCGCCAAATTCCTCGAATAACTCGCGTAATTCGTCATCGTTCGCCTTGAACGGGACGTTTGCTACATAAATGTTCATTGTGCTTTGATCAGTAAAACGTTTAGTATGCTACGGACGGCCTTCGATCTAAACTCCGTCCGACAGATGACAAATACGCAGCAATGCGGTCGAGAGAAACAGAGAAACTACCAATAGCGTGGCAAATATAAAAACTAATTTTCTCATTGTTAATAATCTACAAAAGGATTTTTGCAGAAATTTCAACTAATTACGCAACCTTCAGCGGGTTTTTAGCGTACATATTGCATGAGATTAAGGGAAAGTTATTTTTCACTCAATCTTTGAGGGCATTTTATGCCTTCTTATTTGAGGAACGCACACGCGGAAGTCGAGGATGGCAGTTGCTGTCCTCGACTTTTTTATCATTCCATTCCAAATGAAATACTGATAAGTGAAGAAGTTATATAGCCAAGCAATCTATTATTCGGCTACCCATTGCATCATTAAGCCCGTCAAATATCCACAATAGGTACCAAGTGCATATCCTAAAATAGCCAATAAAACGCCTACTGATGCCAACGAGGGGTGAAAAGCGGCAGCCACCACTGGAGCCGAAGCTGCGCCACCTATATTGGCCTGCGAACCTACCGCGGTAAAGAAAAAAGGAGCTCTTACCAGTTTTGCAACCCCCAAGGTTATCCCCACGTGTACACACATCCAAATGATACCTACCGCAAACAGACCTGGATTTTCTGCCACAGCAAATATGTCCATTTTCATGCCAATAGTCGCTACTAATATGTACAAAAAAAGACTTCCAATTCGAGATGCCCCCGCAAATTCTAATTGCCGCAAGCGAGTGAAAGACATTGAAATTCCCATCAAAGTAACGATAGAAACTACCCAAAAAAAGGAAGATGTAAGGCTGAACTTTTCCCAAGAAGCGTGATTAATTTTTATCCAAGGGGCTATATAGTCGGCAAAAAGGTGCGCCAATCCAGTAGCCCCAAATCCAACCGCAGCGATAAGAACCAAATCGTACGTGGTAGATATTCGCTGAGAAGCTTTTTGCTCTCCATCGAGTCTCTCCTTCAATTCCTCAATAGCCGAAGCATCTGCTTTGAAAAATCTATCTATTTTGGTAGCAAATCCAGTTCCATAAATCAAAACAGCCATCCAAATTTCGGCGACGATTACGTCCACCGCAATCACCTGCGAGAATAGTCGGTCACTTGGTTGAAATACTTCTTTGAGCGCCGTTTGATTAGCCCCCCCTCCAATCCAGCTTCCCGCTATGGTCGCCAGCCCTCTCCAAACAGCATCTGTCCCTTCTCCTCCTACCACTTCGGGGCTTACTACTTTCATCATCCACACCGCCAAAGGTCCTCCAAGCATCACTCCTAATGTACCTGCTAAAAATACAATCAGTGCTTTTGAGCCAAGTCGGATCACCGCTTTAAAGTCCATACCTAAGGTAAAATAAACCAAACAAGCAGGCAGTAAATACTGTGAAACAACCGAATAAAGCTTTGAATCATTTCCCGAAATAACTCCAAATGAATTGAATATCCCTGGAACAAAATAGCACAACAACAAAGGTGGAAATACTGCATAGAATTTTTGCCAAAAAGGATGTTTGAGGGAGGCAGTATAAAAGACAATCGCTAAAATTGTCAATAAAAGCCCTAATACTACGGCATCAGAGGAGAAAACTGTTGATAATATCATGGAGCTATTAGATGATTGGAAATCCACAAAGCGATTTACAAAACAAACTAATCTTTTGGAATCCCATTCTATTAGGGTACAAAAAAAACACACAGGCCTCAAAATTGAGCCTGCGTGTCGCAATTACACTTCATCAACAAACTAAAAACCAAATAGTTTTTCTTTTTAGTAGTGTCGTTCTGACACTTCAGAAGATATTTTAAAAGGATAACCCGTTGAAATATAACAATTTAAACAAGCTATCCTTTGATAGGGTGGATGCAACTTTCAAATTGCATACCTTAAACGCTGTAGGAGGGGGATTCGAACCGCCCACGGTGCAGTTAGCCGCGATACAAAGTTTGGTGGTCTACCCCAGTCGACTAGAGTGCCGGCATTATATCGTGTTTATTCTGTACTCACCACCCCCGAGACAGGAGGGCATGGCTGCCAAGTTTCATCATCCTACAGTATAAAAGAACTTTTTTTCAGTATTTACTCATTTATTTACTGAGTAAATTGACGATGCAAAATTAATAGAGTTTCCTATTTATTACAAATTTTCTATAAAAAATTTTGAAAATTTTGATTTTATTCAACAAAATACCATTTTTGTTGAATAAAATTCAATTTTAGCACTTCATCATGGAACGAAATTTAGAAATTGATAAAATTGACAATACCGACCTTAAAATTCTCTCCCTTTTATTGGAGGATGCTCACCTCCCATATACCGAAATTGGCAAGCGTGTTAATGTCTCGGGTGGAACAGTACACGTAAGAATGAAAAAACTGGAGCAGTTAGGAATTGTTAAAGGTGCTCATTTGTTAATAGACCAAACCCGACTGGGGTGGGATATTAGTGCATTTTTAGGCATTTATTTAGACAAAAGTTCCCTATATGAGGAAGTTGCAATCCAGCTTGAAAAAATCCCTGAAGTAGTTAATATTCATTACACTACGGGCATTTACAGTATTTTTGCTAAAATTGTTTGCCGAGATACTGAACACCTACGGCAAGTACTGCACGATAAAATCCAAAAGGTAATGGGAATTCAGCGTACTGAAACTTTTATTTCGTTAGAAGAACGTATTAATCGTTCAGTTCCCTTGGCCGAATAGTGAAAATAACCATGTTTTTGATACATTTGCGAAAATCGTTATTGTAAACTTACACAAATAGGGTTATCCCACCTGTTGAAAAAAAACAAAAACTCCCCTTTGAAATGGATTCGCCGTAGCAATTGGGGGAAACTGAATGAATATGAAATTAACTTTTTGGGGAGCCGCGCAGCAGGTAACCGGAAGCATGTACCTCCTCGAATTAGACGATGATTATCGAATTTTAATAGACTGCGGTTCAGATTTTGAAAGCGGCAAACGCACGCAAAAAGAAAACACACCCTTTCCTTCTGCCCTTTTTCCTTTTGAGGCGTCAAGTATCAATTTAGTACTTTTGACTCACGCCCACATTGACCATTCTGGCAACATCCCCAACTTGTACCGCGATGGCTACGAAGGTCAAGTATTGTGTACCGATAGCACTTATGCCCTTACGGCCATCTTACTCAAAGATGCGGCCATGCTCAATCAAAAAAGATTGAATGAAATAAATAGCGCGGAGGGACAAAAAAAACGAAAAAAGGGAAAAAAGAAAGAACTACCAAAAGACTTATACTTAGAAAAACAAGTACGCGAATCGCTCGAAAATTTTGTCCCATTAGCCTTCAATCGGCGATTTAGAGTAACTGACAACTGTATAGTAACTTTCATTCCAGCAGGTCACTTGTTGGGTGCGGCTCATATCATGCTGGAAGTTTGGGAAGAGGGAAAAAAGAAAACCATTGGATTTTCGGGAGATGTCGGCCGTAAAGGTTACCCACTACTGTTAGATCCAGGTACACTTCCTCAGGTAGATTATCTTGTTTGTGAAACTACTTATGGTAATCGTGTTCACGAGAAAGGCGTTACACCCGAACTCGCCTTGGCCGATGTCATCCGACGCACTTGTGTTGATATTCCAGGACGACTTATTATCCCCTCCTTTAGTATAGGCCGTACCCAAGCTTTACTTTATACGTTAAATAAACTTTACAACGACCAAAACCTTCCCCCTATCAAGGTATTTGCCGACAGCCCATTGGCCTTAGAAAGTTCTAAAGTGTACCAGAGAAATGTACGAATGTTGAATCGTGAAGCCAGAGAATTCAACGAAGACAACGAATCTTTGTTTGATTTTGAAAATTTAATCTACCTTGAAAGTACCGACGCCAGCCGTGCTGTATCCAACCACACCGAACCCTGTATCATCATTTCATCGTCGGGAATGGTGCAAGGAGGACGCGTAGAATACCATGTCGCTCAGAATATTAGCAATCCTTACTGTACCATTCTAATGATTGGTTATTGTGCAGAAGGTACGCTGGGCTGGCGACTACTCAACGGTCAATCTACCCTAAGAATTCGGGGCAAAGAAGAACAAGTATTGGCCAATGTCGAAAAAATTGACGTATTTAGCGGCCACGGAGACCAAGATGATTTGGTAGAATTCGTCCGACAACAATCCCCTGAACAGTTGAAACAAATCTTCCTTGTTCACGGTGAAAAACCAAGTATGGAGTCCTTTAAAAATACTTTAGAATCAGTCGGTTACAAAAATATAGAGATTCCCGAAAAGGGGCAAACTTTTGAATTGTAAGCAACCTACTTTATGCCAACCTATTTAGATTTTGAAAAACCTGTGGCTGACCTCGAATCAAAGCTCATGGAACTAAAAAAACTCGCTGAAACTACCCAAGTGGACGTTTCGGAAGCCGTAGCAAGACTCGAAGATAGCATTATACAATTGCGGCAAGACACCGCTAAAAACTTAACAAGATGGCAACGGGTACAATTATCCCGCCATCCAGACCGACCTTATACGCTCGATTATATCGAACTCATGTGTGAGGAATTTATCGAACTTCATGGCGACCGAACCGTCAGAGACGACCCTGCGATGGTGGGAGGCTTCTGCAATATTGAAGGCCAAAGCCTACTGATCATCGGTCAACAAAAAGGTCGAAACACCAAACAACGTCAGCAGCGAAACTTTGGCATGGCCAACCCCGAATGCTATCGTAAAGCCCTCAGATTGATGAAATTAGCCGAAAAGTTCAATAAACCCATCGTAGCTCTCATTGACACTCCCGGTGCTTTTCCAGGCTTGGAAGCCGAAGAAAGAGGCCAAGGCGAAGCCATTGCCCGTAATCTCAAAGAGATGTTTATGCTCAAAGTCCCAGTGATTTGCATTATCATTGGGGAAGGTGCTTCAGGAGGCGCCTTAGGTATTGCCATTGGTGACCGAGTACTTATGCTCGAAAATACTTGGTATTCCGTAATCTCTCCCGAATCCTGTTCTTCTATTTTGTGGCGGAGTTGGAATTTCAAAGAACAAGCGGCTGAAGCTCTTAAACTTACGGCAGGCGACATGGAAATAGCGCGTTTGATAGACGGTATCGTAGAAGAACCCCTTGGAGGTGCTCACTTGGACCATAAATCAATGGCCCAAAACCTCAAAAAAGTAATTTTAGCGAATATTCACGAACTCCAACAACTTAGCCCCGAAGAACGCATCAATCAACGCATTGATAAGTTTTGTTCGATGGGAGTTTTTACCGAATAGAATATGTCGCAATTAGAGCGAATGCTCTTGGAGATTGAGCTTGATGGCCTAAAAAAGTTACTGGATTTTTACGTTTGGCGATTGGATATGGAAGGAGCGAGCTCAGAAATAATGGATTCTATTGATACGTTGTTAGAAAAAACTTACGAAATCCAAGAACGATTGAAAGATGAAGACGCTTGACATAACCGAAAAACAAAAAGAGTTATACGAGCAATTTAGGGCGTATAATAACATGGATGAGGTGCAAAAATTGGCCTTCAAAGCCCGTATTAATGAAGAAGCCAGTAACCGTTCTGAGGCAGAACGAGAAAGCTACCGTCAAGCAATTCAATTGAATGTAAATGACGTAAGAAGAAAATTAGAGGAAATTGAGCGGCAACTCACCCCCACAGTCAAAGACAAATAATGAGGTCTATTAAAAACATCATCTTCGATCTTGGTGACGTCATTATTGACATTGATGTACCACAAGCGGCTCGTTCGTTTGCCGAATTGAGTAACAAACCCTTGGAAGAAGTTCAGGGGCTTATCACTCAAAATGAGGTCTTTAAAAAATTTGAAACAGGCCATTTGTCTGCCTCTGATTTCAGAGAGTATATCCGTGAGTTATTGCAAAAACCCGACTGGACAGACGAAATAATAGATAGTGCTTGGAATTCATTGTTGTTAGAAATTCCTCCTCAGCGTATTGAGAAAATTCAGGAACTTGCAAAAAAAGGTTATCGGCTATTTTTGTTGAGCAACACAAGCTCCATTCACATTGAAGAAGTCAATAAAATCCTCGACCGAACTACGGGTATCCCACGCCTCGATGACTTGTTTGAGAAACTGTTTTTGTCTTACGAAATGGGAGTCATGAAACCCCATTATGATATTTATCACGGTGTTTTGACAAACGCGGGTTTGTTGGCAAACGAATCTCTTTTTCTTGACGACAATGCCGACAATATCCGTGCCGCCAGTGAGCTTGGTATCCAAACCATACACGTTCAAAAACCGACTTCGATTGTAGAATATTTAAGCGATTATTAACGTAATTTGCTATATTTGACAATAAAACAACTTCTATGAATCTCTTCCCCAATATCGTATCTAATCCTGACATACTCGGTGGAAAACCCATTATCAAAGGTACGCGCATCAGTGTAGATTTGATAATGGAATGGTTGGGTACAGGAGGAGTTCCCGAGACCATTGCGACTAAACATCCACTCCTTACGCCAGAGTTGGTCAGAGAGGCCATACGCTACGCAGCAAGGTTTTTGAAAAACGAAATCGTTATTGAAGTAGAAATAGCTGCATGACAATACATGATTTAAGATTATTGACTGATGAAAATATTGACGCCGAAGTAGTGGACTATTTAAGACAACAGGGCTTTGACGTACTTGATATTAAAGAAAACAAGTGGTTTAGCTTGCCTGATAAGTCCATTTTAGAATTAGCAAATAAGGAAAAGAGAATAGTAGTAAGCCAAGATAGCGATTTTGGCACATTAGTTTTCAGGGATGAAATGCCTTTTCTTGGAATCATTTATTTACGTCCTGGACACACTTCTGCGGATACCCACATCCAAACTTTCAAAGCCATTCTTTCTGCTCCACTCAAAATCAAATTGCCATTCATTTTGGTAGCTGAGCACCACCAAACCCAAGTAAAGATCAGATTACGAGTACTATGAAATCTACCCGCACCCATATTTTCCAACTGCTCCTTTTTAGTATCACGCTGATAACTACCTCACTATCAGGAGCAGAGTGGATGTTTGGCCGACCGTTTGATTTACCTTTTTTTAAAATCGAAAACCCACTCGGTTGGGAACATTTTTGGCAGGGGTTTCAGTTTTCAATTCCCTTTCTTGGTATCTTAACCGTACACGAATTTGGGCATTATTTTGCGGCAAAATACCACAAAGTAAAAGTTACCCTCCCTTTTTACATCCCTCTGTGGCTGGGTTTTGGTCAAACTATCGGAACATTAGGAGCCTTTATCCGCATCAAAGAATTTATTCGTTCACGACAAAAATACTTCGATATCGGCATCGCAGGGCCTCTGGCTGGTTTTGTAGTAGCTGTGGGTGTACTTTGGTACGGCTTTGCTACTCTTCCTACACTTGATTATATTTTTAAAATCCACCCCGAATACCAAAAATACGGACTGGGATTTGCCCGCGTTGTTTATGCTAATCAAGGCATGAGTGGCAATATTTTATTAGGCGATAACTTATTGTTTTCGTTTTTCAAAACCTACGTAGCCGACCCTACTCGCCTGCCGCCACCTCAAGAAATCATGCACTATCCATTGATTTTAGCGGGTTATTTGGCTTTGTTTTTCACTTCTCTCAACCTCATCCCGATTGGTCAATTGGATGGTGGCCACGTATTATATGGTTTGATTGGAGGTAAAAACTATCGAATCGTAGCCCCTATCTTGTTTTTTATTTTTATTACCTACGCAGGCTTAGGCACTTATCGTTCTGAAGAATTCGCCATCGCCAACGACGAAATGTTTTGGCAACAAGTAGGTTCACTCGCGCTCTATATTTTATTTCTACAATTTTGTTTTAGTCGAGTTTCCGAAAACAATCCCCTCACGAGCTGGATGTTAGCACTTCTATCTGTTACTGTTCAATTCGGAATATCGCTATTATTTCCTACTTGGCAAGGTTACTCAGGCTTTCTCGTTTTCGGATTTTTATTGGGAAGAATTTTAGGAGTTCACCACCCCCCCACCGACGATATTTTACCCCTAAGTCGCTCTCGGCAAGTATTAGGTTGGCTCGCTTTACTTATCTTTGTGCTTTGTTTTAGTCCAAAACCGTTTATTGTTTTGTAACTCATCCTGTCTTTCCCCAGTTAGGAGAAGGGAGAATTCAATGATTATTTCACTCGCCAAACGTGCCACTCAAGCACAAGAATATTATTTTTCGGTCAAGCTGGCCGAAGTTCGTAAACTCATAGCCGCAGGCCATGATGTGATTAATATGGGTATTGGCAATCCTGACCAAGCCCCTTCTGAAGCTACGATTGAAGCGCTCAAAAACTCGGCTTCTCAGGCAAACACCCACGGCTATCAAGCCTACAAAGGTATTCCCGCCTTACGGCAAGGTATTGCCCAATGGTACAGTCGCGTGTATGGCGTTTTGCTTAATCCTGAAACTGAAATTCTCCCTCTGATTGGCTCAAAAGAAGGGATTACCCACATCAGTATGACGTTTTTGGACGAAGGAGATGAAGTATTAATTCCTGAATTGGGTTACCCTGCTTACCGTGCTGTCAGCGAGATGGTAGGAGGAAAAGTAATCGAATATCCACTGCTCGAAAATCAAGGTTGGCAACCTGACTGGGATGCCATGCCATCGTTGGTAAGCCCTCGAACCAAACTTTTGTGGCTCAATTACCCACACATGCCTACGGGTGCCCCTGCCACACAAGAGCTATTTGAAAATGCCGTAAAATTTGCCCAAAAACATAAGATTCTACTTTGCCACGACAATCCTTATAGCCTGATTCTCAACCAAAAGCCTCCCATCAGTTTACTCTCTATCGAAGGAGCAAAAGAAGTGTCTATCGAACTCAATTCGATGTCTAAATCGCACAATATGGCAGGGTGGCGCGTGGGCTGGATGGCAGCCGCCAAGCCGTACATTGATGCCGTTCTGACCATTAAAAGCAACGTGGATTCGGGCATGTTTCTCGGCATCCAACAAGCAGCCGTAGCCGCCCTACAAAATGCCGATGAATGGCACCAAGCCCAAAATGCGATTTACCACAGTCGCTTAGACGCCGCCAAAGCATTTTTAAATGCGCTCCACTGCACCTATGACGAAAGCCAAGAAGGCATGTTTCTATGGGCTAAGCTGCCCGACGAAGTAGCTTCTGCCGAGCAGCTTGTGGATGAATTGTTGTATCAAAAACACATTTTCATCGCCCCAGGGTTTATTTTTGGCCCCAAGGGGCAGCGTTATATACGGTTATCATTGTGTATGCCTGCCGAAAGGATTTGGCAAGCTGTCGAGCGTCTCAACGACTAATCAACGGTGATTGCTCACAATCAACTGCGTCGAATCTACGGGTTTAGGCAAATATTGGCGCGATTTGCGTTCATTTTCCAATACGTTGTAGTAAAAAATCATTTTTAGCCAACTTTCCATACCGTTGTCCAATTGATTTCGAGAGCGAAACCTATCCAATTGTTTGCTCCAACGCATTGTTTTATGGCTAAAACCTTCCCGCAAGAAGTGTTCAAATGTGCGTAAACTAATGCCATCGTGTACAAAATACTGAAAACGTCCATGATCGTATTTCTCCGTAGGAAAAAAGTTAAAAACCGAACCGCTTTGGTTATAATGACGATGTTTAGGCTTTAAACAACGTAGTACTTGCAAGTCTCCGTCGAAAACTATTTCTACTACTGCCTCTCGGCCTTCCTTGGGCAAAACACTTTTCTTAAAATATCGGAGGAGTTGTTGACGAAGGTCTAAAAAATGAAAAGATTGTATTTGTGAACTACCGTATGTTTTTTGCCTACCATTTTCCATTTTGATAGAGACCACCTCAGCATCTGTGGCATACACTAAATGCCCTTTTATGCTTTCACCGCTGGTTAGGAGAACTTCTCCCTTCGACCACAGGTCTTTTTGTTGGGCTTGCGCAGACATAACCATCCACGCTAAGCCCAGGCTTAGTACATTTTTTTTCATAATAACTAATAATGTGTGTGGTGTAAAATAAAATTTTCTAAAGAATAGCTATGAAAAAGCTTATAAAGAATAAAGCCAAAACCAACTATTATTTCAAATTTAAAAAATTTTTCGATATAAACAATACATATACGGTATTTTTTACATATATTATTCGTTTAAAATAAAAATCTCTGCAAATAATGCAATTGTACTTTTAAAATATAGCATTGAAGTGCAAGTCCGCTAAGAATTAGGGGACTATTTATCAAAAAAGCTCCTAAAAGTGACGTTGAGACCGATTAAAAAAAGGGCTTTCTTTTTCCCTCCCGCATTTTTTGATTTACTTTGTAAGTCTGAACAAACACAAGGACGTTTTATTATTCACAAAACCTACCTAACAAAAATGAGTACAATCCAATCGGTACACGCCCGTCAAATCCTTGACTCACGCGGTAATCCTACTGTTGAAGTAGAAGTTCGCACCGAAAACGGCTTCATGGGCCGCGCCACTGTGCCTTCGGGGGCTTCTACAGGTATTCACGAAGCTGTCGAACTCCGCGATGACGACAAAAGCGTATATCTCGGAAAAGGCGTATTGAAGGCCGTTCAAAATGTCAACGAAATTATTTATCCCGAACTTTTGGGACTTTCGGTATATGAGCAAAATCTGATTGACAAAATCATGATTGAACTCGATGGTACTGCCAATAAAGGTAAATTGGGTGCAAACGCTATTTTGGGGGTATCATTGGCCGTGGCCAAAGCCGCTGCCCAAGAAGCGGGGATGTCATTGTTCCGCTACGTAGGGGGAGTCAATGCCAATACGCTTCCAGTTCCGATGATGAACATTATGAATGGTGGTGCTCACGCCGACAATGCCATTGATTTCCAAGAATTTATGGTCATGCCCACCAAAGCTGAAACCTTCTCCCAAGCCCTTCGTATGGGTACGGAAGTTTTTCACGCTTTAAAAGGTGTATTGAAGTCAAAAGGATACTCTACCAACGTAGGTGACGAAGGTGGTTTTGCACCCAACATCCAATCGAACGTTGAAGCACTCGAAACTATCTTGATTGCCATTGAAAAAGCAGGTTACAAGCCAGGAGAAGATATTTTTATCGCCATGGATGCCGCTGTATCGGAGCTTTGGAACGAAGAAAAACAACGCTACGTATTCAAAAAATCAAGCAAAGAAGAGCTGACTTCAGCCCAGATGGCCGATTTTTGGACCGACTGGGTAAGCAAATATCCTATCATTTCCATCGAAGATGGTATGGCTGAAGACGATTGGGCTGGCTGGAAATTGCATACCGAGGCCATCGGTAAAAAATGCCAATTGGTAGGTGACGATCTTTTCGTAACCAATGTAAAACGCTTAGAAATGGGTATCGAACAAGGCGTTGCCAACGCAGTTTTGGTAAAAGTAAACCAGATTGGTTCGTTGACCGAAACCATTGATACTGTAAGTATGGCGAAACGCAACAGCTACAAAAATATCATGAGCCACCGCTCAGGTGAAACCGAAGATAGCACCATCGCCGACTTAGCCGTAGCACTTAATACAGGCCAAATCAAAACTGGGTCAGCGTCTCGTTCTGACCGGATGGCCAAATACAACCAATTGCTCCGCATTGAGGAAGAACTCGGTGAAACCGCGTATTTCCCTGGCAAGAAATTTTAATTAGTGTCGTGCACCAAGTGCAGAATGTCGAATAGCATCTTTAACTCGACATTCTGCATCGCACGGACGACTCCGTTGACCTTTGAAACGCCAATGCAATTTCTTCGTCGCTTTCGTTTTCTTAAAAACTTCTACCTCGCGAGCTCAGTAGGCTTGCTGGTGTGGTTGCTATTTTTTGAAATGAATGGTATCCCTGACCAAATAAAAAATTGGTGGAAGTTACAACAGTTAGACAAACAGAAAGAGTATTACGTGGAGCAAATTGACCTCCTAAAAAAAGAACAAGCGTCCACTTTGGGTACCGACAAACTCATGGAAAAATATGCTCGCGAAAAGTACTTTATGAAAAAAGACAGCGAGGAGGTTTTTGTATTGGTAGATAAAAATGGAGAGGCTTTTGAAAAATAGAAGTAAGGAGTGAGAGGTGGGAATAAAATCCTTCTGGCTACTCACTTCTGAATTTTCACTCCTGTCTTGATATGATTAACGTTCTCTTCGTCTGTCTTGGCAACATTTGCCGCTCCCCACTCGCCGAAGGTGCTTTTAGAGAATTAATTACTCAAAAAGGACTATCCGATAAAATTTCCTGCGATTCGGCTGGGACACACGGCTACCACGTCGGTGCTCTTCCTGACCGCCGTTCCCGCCGCGTAGCTGCTGACTACGGTATCCTGCTCACCCACAATGCCCGCAAACTTTCCAGCGACGATTTTGCCAATTTTGATTATATCGTAGCGATGGATGAATCTAATTTGGAGCATATTCAAACCCAAAGCTACCGTTCCACAGGTTTCTATCCCGAAGAAGGACGCGTATTTTTATACCGTGATTTCGACCAGCAAGCTGACTCCCAGAATGTTCCTGACCCCTATTACGAAGATATGTCGGCTTTCGAGGAAGTATATCATATCGTAACTCGCTGTGGGGAAAGTTTTTTGGATTACTTGATAAAGGAACATAACTTAGCATAAAAAATTAACCCACTACAATGGCTCAAAAAGTAATCTTAATCATCATGGACGGCTGGGGAATTGCCAAAAATGGCGAAGAAAACCGTTCGGCTGTCATCGCAGCCAATACCCCTTTTTATGACCGCATCCTGCAACAATATCCCCATAGTAAACTCGAAGCAAGTGGGCTTGCCGTAGGCTTACCCGATGGCCAAATGGGTAACTCGGAAGTTGGACACACCAACCTCGGTGCGGGCCGCATTGTGTATCAAGATTTGGTAAAAATCAACTTGGCAGTAGAAACAGGCACATTAGCCCAAGAACCTGCTCTAAATGAAGCATTTAGCTATGCCAAAACCCACAATAAAAAAGTTCACTTTATCGGATTGGTATCAGATGGAGGCGTACACTCCCACATCAATCATGTAAAAGGTCTCTGTAAAGCTGCGAGCGATTTTGGCTTAAACGATGTTTTCGTTCACGCTTTTACCGATGGCCGTGATTGCGACCCCAAAAGTGGATTAGGATTTTTAGGCGATTTACAAGCGTCATTAAGCCAAACTACGGGGCAAATCGCCAGCGTAACGGGGCGTTTTTACGCCATGGATCGAGACAAACGCTGGGAACGTGTAGCCAAAGCCTACAATGCGATGGTAAAAGGAGTAGGTAGTTCTCAGTCCACAGTACATGGTATCTTAGAGAAAGTCCAGGAATCATACGATGCTGGTGTGACAGATGAGTTTATTGAACCCATTGTAGTCGTGAAAGACGACGGCTCGCCAGTGGCAACCATTGCTGAAGGTGATGTTGTTCTTTGTTTCAATTTCCGCACCGACCGTGGCCGCGAGATTACCGAAATGCTTACCCAGCAAGATTTTCCCGAACAAGGCACGAAGAAACTAAATTTATACTACCTCACTATGACCAACTACGACGATGCGTTTGTAGGTGTAAAGGTGATTTATGATAAAGACAATCTCACAAACACATTGGGGGAAGTATTGGCTAATGCTGGCAAAACCCAAATTCGGATTGCCGAAACCGAAAAATACCCGCACGTGACCTTCTTTTTTTCAGGAGGACGTGAAGTGCCGTTCAATGGGGAAAAACGACTGCTATGCCCTTCTCCCAAAGATGTAAAAACCTACGATTTAAAGCCCGAAATGGCCGCCTTCGACATTCGCGACGCTATTGTGCCCGAAATTGAAGCCGAAACTGCCGATTTTATCTGTCTTAATTTTGCCAACCCTGACATGGTAGGTCATACGGGCGTTTTTGAAGCCGTTGTAAAAGCTTGTGAAACTGTTGACCAATGTACCGAAGCTGTCGCTACGGCAGGTGTGGCACACGGTTATACCTCAATCATCATTGCCGACCACGGCAATTCTGACTACATGCGCAATGATGACGGTACGCCCAACACCGCTCACAGTACCAATTTAGTACCCTGTATTTTCGTAGGGAATGAATATAAGGGCCAACCCAAAAATGGAAAATTGGCCGACATCGCGCCTACCATTTTGGCACTGATGGACGTACCGCAACCTTCAGAAATGACGGGAAAGAGTTTGTTGTAAGCTATCTTTTCCAGCAAAGGTGGGTATTTTCCCTATCCACCTTTGCCTTTCTTGCTACAATTTCCCCATTTTCATTTTTTCGAGCGTTTCACCAAAGACGGAATACGATTGACCTGCAATTTTCTGTGCTTCTACGGCTTTGATTTGCCATTCAATCGCTTCTTCCTTTCGGTTCAATTTATAAAGTAAGTGCGCGTAAGTGTCTATGTACGCAGGATTACCTTTAGTAAAAGGGGTATTCCTATCTTTATTTAATTCCTCATACAAATCCATCGAACGTTTCGACCACATCAAGGCTTTTTCCAAATCATTTTGCTTTGTTGCAAGTTCCCAAAAATACCAAGCAACCTGATTGAGTTCAATGTGATAAAACTGAGAAGGGGGTGAAAAAGACACCATTTCCCGAGTTACCAAATTCGGCGACCCCATAGAAGGCTTTTCTCCTTCATTTCTTCCTTTCAATTGCGCTTTCATCGCTTGTTGGTCAATCCGTTTGAGAGAATCTACCGAAATGAGCATATAGTTTGTATCAAAAAAACGCGAAGCCGTATTGATGTAATTCAGGGTGTCTTTTACTGCATAATAATACTTCAACATGTTTTGGAAATAAGCTTTTTGGCCCTTCTGCCAGTCATTTTTATAGGTATTACGGGTAAATTCGGCCACTTCATACATTAACCTTACATCTTTTTTAAGAATTGCTTTTTGCATCGAAGCATTGATAATCTGATTATTCATCGCCACTGCTTGACTATAAGGAATAGATTTATAGATGCTGTCAATCAATTTTGAATTAGCTATTGATCGAACGGCTTTATAAGCACGGCTATCAATAGCAGGTCCCTGCGTATAAATAAATTTAGCAATTCTAAAATTAGTCAACGAATCGACAGGTAATCCACCGACGTAAGCATCCAATAAATCTTGCACATTCATGGAGGCCGATTTTCGTTTCACAATATAGGCTTCCATAAACTCTGAAGTACGGTTTCCTGCCTTGTACTCTTTTTCGTAAAAGCTCAACGGCTTCTCATCCCGCTTACTCAAAGCTCTATCGGCATGTTCCATATAAACCATAGCCGCACTCGTTGATCCATTATAGCGGTGTAAAATATTGCCTTCTGCATCCAAAAATAAAGAAACTGGAAACCCTCCCAATTCATATTTGGCAGCTATACTTTTTCCTTCTGATGTTTCCACATTTATGCGAAGACACACAAAATTGACTGCAAATTTCTCTCGCATAATCGAACTACTAAACCCTTGCGAAGCTACTTCATTACACTGACTACACTTACTATCTTCCAGTTGTAAAAATATAAGTTTCTTCTCTTTTTGGGCTTTTTGCAGCACTTGCGACCACTGGAGGTCTCGTTCAAAAAAAATTTGACTTTGCGCCTTAAAGGTGATAATTACTACCAAAACGTTTAGGTAAAAAAGCACTTTCATGATACTGTCTGTTTTAGGGAATTTCTGCCCAAATTAAAGATTCTCTCATTTAAAATCAAACCCGAACTTTTTAACAAATTGAGAAGTTAATCATTCAACAAATTTATAAATATGAGATTTCTTTCAGTTTTGTTTGCATTGGCTTTCATCTTGAGCAGCTGCCAAAATCCCACCGATACCGTTCAAACCAAAACTTATTTCGATTTGAAGGGGTTCATCGAACAGCAAATCATCGAACTAAATAAACGTAAACCTCTGGTCAATAAAAAAATGACTATGGACAACAATAAAGACAGCAAAGAGACTACCCAAATTGATTGGGCAAAAGAATTAGAGCTTTTTATCCAAGGTGACCTTAACAAACAAGCCTATCAACTCAGCTATACAATTTCCCATCCAACACCTAATACGCATTTGTATTCGTTGAAAAGTGAAGAGAAACTGCCCGTAAAATCGTTGAAGGTGGTAATAAACGAGACCTCCAAACAACCCAGTTTAGTAGAGATTCTTTTAGAAGAAAAAAACAAACTTTACCATTCTCAAAAACGCCTACTCCTCACTTGTACTATGCGTCCAGAAGGAGTTTGGCTACTAAAAACCTATGAAATCAGCGGATTTCAGCAATTAACGCTTACTGACAAAAAAATCTTTAATATCAATGCCATTGTAAAATAAAAATCGGGGTAGCATCTTTTTGAGATACTACCCCGATTTTCAACAATGCGTTTAATCAACGTCCATTATCTTGAGTAGCACCGCCCCGTGGGTCATAGCCAGAAGCAAACAGCGGGTATTGGTCAAAGATAGAGCGTACTACATTTCGATAGTAGTTATTGGCCGCATTGGGATTCTTAAAAATACCCGCGGCGTATCCCCTCCATACCACTTGGTCAGTATCAGCATCAATCAATGAGACAATAATCGTCCCTTTGTCCAGTGAGTAACGAATAGGCTCATATTTAAACGAATCATCTTCGGTATCTACCCAGTTTTTGATAACAGGCTGCATATACCCTTGATACCGTAAGTTATCGTAAAAAATCCCATAATTGACCAACAGCGTAGGCTTATTGGTAGTTAGACGATACCCCCTGGCCTGCATTTGGCGGTGGATAGCGTTATAAACTTCGGTACAGACGTTGCCGGTATCACGCTCACATTCCAAGAAGGCGTAGGTGCTGTACGTCTTAAAATTGGTCTCATAACTATAATCGTGTTCGACAAAAATTTTGCGGTTGGTATTACAACCTGCTGCCCATACTACAGCACATCCAAGCAGTAAAAGTCTGATAAGCTTCATAGACAGATATAGGGTTTTGGTGTTATAAAGAAATATTTGAATAAAAATACAAAATTTTCATCAAAAGCAAGTTTTTTTAAGGTAAAACTTACAAAATTCCAAATTATCCTACATAATAGGCCACTGCTTGTTGAATTTCATTGGGAGTTACTTTCACATCATAAGCGCAAGTGCCTATTCCATCCAACAACGAAAACCGCAACTCTCCTCCTCTATTTTTTTTATCTTGCTGCGCCAAAGCAATGATTTTTGGTACATCTGCCATTTCTAAAGGCACTTTTCCAAACACTGAAAATATAAACTCTTCTACTTGCTCCAATGTTTGCAAATCCACCATTTTTTTGCGGTAGGCCAGATAGGTTTCCATAATCATACCCGCGGCAATTGCCTCACCGTGTAACAGTCGTTGCTTAGGGGGCTTGCTTAAAAAGTAAGTTTCTACCGCGTGGCCAATGGTATGCCCAAAATTCAAGATTTTACGTAAGCCTTTTTCGGTCGGGTCTTCTGTCACTACTTTTTTCTTTATTTCGACCGAATGAGCTATCAAATCAGGCCAATTCTGTTCTTCAAAATCTTTCTTCCGAATTATCTCCCACTTGTCAGCATCCGCAATGAGACAGTGCTTAATAATTTCGGCAAAACCCGACCTTAGTTCTACATACGGAAGCGTTTGCAAAAAGGATGCGTCAATCAAAACATTTTTTGGGAGTGTAAACACCCCTAAATGATTTTTAAATCCTTGAAAGTCTATTCCCAACTTCCCTCCTACACTCGCATCCACTTGGGAAAGCAGCGTAGTAGGAATTTGTACAAAATCTATCCCACGTTTGTAGGTGGCGGCACAAAACCCTCCCATATCTCCAATGACCCCTCCCCCCAAATTGAGCATCAACGCGTGGCGGTCGAGTTGGGCACGGGTCATGGCGTCCCATATTTGCTCACAAGTAGCCAGATTTTTGTATTGCTCGCCCGCTGCCACTACCACAAGTTCATGCTTAGGCAATAGTGATTTTACCAATGGATAGCAATGTTTCCGTGTATGCGTGTCGGCCAGCAAAATAATTTTTGAATACGATTTAGAAGCTAAAAAAGCTGGAAGACTTTCCTCAATAGGTGCAATAGTGACTGACATAAAAGACGATTAAATTTAAAGTCCCAAATGTAAGACATTTACCATTAAAACACGAATTGCCATATTCCTGCACAATTCCGCACAAATATTTTACCGAAACCGCACACTTCCGCAATTTTTATTTACAAATATTGGTTGCAAATCAAAAATCCAATCATTTTTTTTGAGATATTTACACAATTACTTTTAATCACAAACAAAAACCAAGTCAACTTAACTATGAAAAAACTTCTGCATCGAAGTGTGACTTTACTGGTATGTTGGGGGCTGAGCCTCTCGCTTTTAGCCCAAGACCGCACCATTTCGGGTAAAGTTACGAGTGCCGCTGACAACAGCGTACTCCCTGGCGTAAGTATCGTTGTCAAAGGTACTTCCAAAGGTACCACCACCGACAGTAACGGCGAGTTTAAACTCTCAGCCCCTTCTAATGCTACCCTGATTTTTAGCTACATTGGCTATTCACGGCAAGAAGTAAAACTCGGTAGCAGCAATGTGGTCAACATCTTGTTAGCAAACGACGAAAACATCCTCAACGAGGTGGTGGTGACGGCACTGGGGGTCAAGCAAGAAAAACGAGCATTGGGTTATGCCGTCCAAGAAGTCAAAGGCCAAGATTTGTTGGACTCACAACGCGACAACTTTATGATGGGCTTGCAAGGCCGCGTAGCGGGTCTTCAAATGACACCTACAAGTGGTACGGCGGGAGGCTCGGCAGTGATTCAGCTCCGCGGAGCAGGCTCCATCGGGAATAGTAACCAGCCACTGTACGTAGTGGATGGTTTGCCGATTTCTAATAATACATTTGGACAGGGGGCCCTCGTTAGTGACCGTCCTAATCGCGACATGGACTACCAAAACCGCGCTGCTGACATCAATCCCAACGACATCGAGACCGTCACGGTCTTGAAAGGCCCCGAAGCCGCCGCCTTATACGGTATCGAAGCCGCCAACGGGGCGATTGTGATTACAACCAAAAAAGGTGGGGTAGGCCGTGGAAAAATCACCTATAATGGTTCATTAAGCGTGCGCGACGTGTATCGTTTTCCAGAAGGTCAAACCCAATATGGGCGTGGTTTCAATGGGGTATTCAATCCCAACAACTTTTCTTATTTCGGGGCGGATATAAAGGAAATAGGCGAAGGTGGCGGTAAAGTCTATGACAATGTAGGCAACTTTTTCCAACAGGGATTGCGTCAATCGCACAATATCACCTTAGAAGGTGGCAGCGACAAAGCGACCTACCGGCTATCTACCTCTTACCTTTCAGACAAAGGAGTAGTACCTACCAATAAAATGGATCAGGTCAATATCCGTTTGACGGGGGTAGCACAAATCACGACGAAACTGAAAGCCACCACCTCACTCAACTACATAGGTACCAACAATTTCCAACCACTACGTAGCGCACAAGGTTTCTTAATCGGGATGTTAGCTTATCCTTTTTATTTGGATGCTCAACAATACCTGACTCCCGAAGGCCGCCGTTTCCGTACGTTTGGAGAAGATGCCAACGACTTGGACAATCCGTTTTTTAATGTTTATAAAAACATCAATAGCAACCGTACCAACCGTACAGTCGGCAACATTCAGTTGGACTATAACGTTACTCCCTGGCTCACCTTAGCGGGAATTATGGGGGCAGATATTTTCTCTACACGTTACAACCGCTTCCAGCACCCCGAATCCAACGCGGGTATCACTCCCAAAGGATTTGTGGATAATGCCACCGAAAATAGCCAATTGCTCAACGGAAACTTTCGGGCTACCGCTAAAAAAGACTTTGGTAAGCTAAAAACGTCTTTGATGGTAGGAAGTACAGTAGATGACCGCCGCTACGAAACCACAGCGATTTATGGTGAGCAGTTGTATTTGCCCGATTTCAATAGCATCAACAATACCCTTGTGACTACCCAACGTAACAAAGCTACCTTTGTTCAACGGCGTTTGGTAAGTGTTCTGGGGTCGCTCAACTTAAGCTACGCTGACATGTTGTATTTGACCGTCACAGGCCGAAATGACTGGTCGTCAACTCTACCAGTTCAAAACAACTCATTTTTCTATCCGTCAGTCAGTTTGGGGTTTGTCTTTACCGAACTTCCTTCTTTTGGCAACCAACAAGTGCTGAGTTATGGAAAACTACGCGCTGCTTATGCTGAAGTAGGTAACGACGCTACACCCTATCGGACTCGTCCACGCTTAGTACCCCAAACCACCACAGGAGGCGGCTTTTTGTATGACTTCTACGGTGGCAATGAAAACCTACGCCCCGAACGCGGCCAAAGCTTTGAAACGGGCTTGGAGCTTCGTTTCTTCAAAAATCGCATTGGCTTAGATGTCACGTATTTTAACAAACGAAATTTTGAGCAAATTACAACGCAGCGCTTGAGCTACGGCACGGGCTTTATTTTTGGTTTGCTCAACGGCGGAGAAATCCGCAATAGCGGGATAGAGGCGCAATTGAACCTCACCCCTATCAAGGCCAAAAATGTGCAGTGGGACATGAACGTAAATTTCACCCGTTTGCAAAACGAAGTAGTGAGTCTGCCAGGCGAAGTATCTGAATACTACAACTCCGACACCTGGCTATATGGTAACGTTCGCGCCAGTGCCATGGCTCCCAACCAAATTTCATTCTACCCTAATTTAAGCTACGTCACTACCCGTGGCGAAGGCAAAACCACTGCCTTAGCAGGTTATGGTTATTTACGAAACAGTCGCGGAGATATTCTTATCAGCCCAAGTACGGGGCTGCCTATCTCTAACCCAGTCTTTTTACCCATCGGCGACCGAAACCCTAATTTCACAATTGGTTTCCAAAACTCAATTCGCTACAAAGATTGGTCATTGTCAGTGCTTTTAGATATCCGTAGAGGTGGAGACGTATTCAACGGGAATGAGATGTATATGTTCCGCAACGGCCTCTCTACTCGTGTATTAGACCGTAGCACCCCGTATATTTTCCAAGGTGTACTACGCGACGGACGCGAAAATAGCGACTCTCCTACCCCTAATAACATTCAAGTAACGCCCCAATTCCGTTCGGATTTCTACGGTGCTTTTACCGAAGAGAGTTTTGTAGAAAAAGACATCAATTGGGTACGTCTGCGCGATATTACGCTTCGCTACACTTTCCCGCAAGCATTGCTCAGCAAGCAAAAGGTATTTCGTTCGGGTAGCATATTTGCATCGGGCAACGAGCTATTCCTACTTACCAACTACACAGGCGCTGACCCTGATGTAAACGGAACCAGTGCTGGAACATTGGGTATTGGTGCCCGTGGTTTTGACTACGGAACGCTGGCATTGCCACGTACGATGACGGTAGGATTAAACTTTTCTTTTTAATGCAAGAAGTGTTGTTCGTTATCAGTTACCGCGGGCGGCCCCGTCGTTATCGGTTTTTCTTTAACCGAACAGACGGATAAAAATTATCCGTTAACAGATAATCTAAGAATTGCACAAATAACAAAAACTGAAATCAATGAAAAAGATTAAACATATATCGCTTGCCATCCTACTTGGTGTAGGACTGACAAGCTGCGAAAAATACTTAGATGTCAACTTTGACCCCAGCTTTCCACAAGTATCGCAGGGCTTTGCCTTGCTACCGCCCATGATTGGGCAAATGTCAAGAGCTGAAACTTTTGATGGACGCTATACAGGGCAATACTGCCAATACTGGCTGGCTTCTGCCGCAGGAAATGTCTGGGATCGCCACGGGTATGCTGCAGGTAGTGATGCTGGTGGTGAAATGTGGCGTTCGCACTACTGGTCTATCGGAAAAAACGTGGACTTAGTCATTGAAGATGCCACAGCAAAACAACAATGGGACTACGTAGGCGTAGCCAAAGCCATCAGAACGTGGGGCTGGCAAAGTACGACCGACGCCAACGGAGAAATGATTTTGAAACAAGCTTGGGAACCCAACCGCTATATATTCGACTACGACTCGCAAGAAGAGGTCTATAAAGAAGTAGTACGACTGGGTACGGAAGCACTCGCTGATTTGGCTCGTACCGACGGTGGTGTATCAGTAGCTTCATTAGGCCGAGGCGATATTGTTTATAAAGGCGACCGTACCAAATGGATTAAGTTTGTGAATGCAATTTTGGCACGCAACGCCAATCACATCAGCAACAAAAAAACCTATAATCCCGACGCCGTTATCAAGTTTGTAGATGCATCTTTCAGCAGCAATGCCGACAATTTCTACATTCCTCACAATGGTGTTACCAGTACGGATGCTAATTTTTGGGGACCGCTTCGCAACAATATGAATGCGTATCGTCAAAGCAATTACCTTGTCAGTTTATTTAATGGCACCATTTTCCCAAATGCCATAGACCCACGCATGGCCGCTATGCTCACCGCCAGCGATGACAAGGTTTTTAGAGGCGTGAATGTCAATGCAGGAGATCCCAACAACGTAGCAGGACGTACCAACCGCGTGGCTAATTTCTGGGGTCAATCCCAACCCACCGCCACTACCCCTGCCACGGGTAAATCTATTTTTGACAATGCAACACCTCACCCGCTGGTTACCTACTGGGAAATGCAATTTGTGAAAGCCGAAGCCGCTTTCATCAAAGGCGACAAAGCCATGGCATTTGATGCCTATAACAAAGGCATCAATGCGCATTTGGATTGGGTATTCTCGCTTATTTCGTCAACCGATGCCGCTGCGCGTGCTAACTTCAATACTGAGCGTACCGCTTATCTCAAAAGTAGCGCCGTAGCACAAACCTCCGCTGCCTTGACCCTCAGCGACATTATGACGCAAAAATACCTCTCTATGTTTGTACACGGACACATGGAAATGTGGGTGGACATGCGTCGTTACAAATATAGTCCCGATGTTTTTAAGGGATTTGCCGCTCCAACAGGCACTACACTGTTTCCTGATAATGGAGGCAAATTAGCCTATCGTCTCCGTCCTCGATTCAACTCTGAATACGTTTGGAATCGTGCTGCGCTGGACAAAATCGGTGGCCTCAATGCCGATTATCATACCAAAGAAATATGGTTTATGCAACCTTAATACTGTGTTTAATAAGTTTTCTTAGATTCAAAGTAGTCAACTACCCAAAATCTATTAAATCCAATTCAGCACAATTAATTAACCAAGAAAGACACAATGAAACAATATCAATCCTTAGTAAAAAGCATCCTTTTGGCAAGTGCGTTTACGGCAGGGCTGTTTGCTTGCGTAGGCGAGTCCTCCGACCAACTCACAATCGTAACGCCTGCCTCGGGAGCGCGGGTAAAGTTCCACCATACGGTTGCTGACGGGCCTGGTGTAAGCATTTTGGTCAACAATCGTCAGTTTTCAGGGGTACTTACGACTGCACCTGCTACTCCAGGTCTCATCACTTACGGCAACTTCTATCCAGCTAACGACTATGCTACCATTGAAGCAGGCTCGGCCAAAGTAGAAGTAATCGTACCTGCCGCTGGTACTACCGCCCAAACTACCATCANNNNAGTGGTACTGTTCCGCTGGAGGCAAACAAATACTATTCCGTATTTGCGATAGGCTCGGCAGCGGCAGCCAATCTGGAGCCGCTGATAGTCGAAGATAAACTGACCCCCACCGATACCTCCAAAGCTTACATTCGGGTGGTCAACACGATTGTCAATGCCACAACAGGCTACGATATGGGATTCAACGGCAGCTATGCCGCGGCTACCACCAACATTACCTACAAAAAGTTTAGTGACTTTGTGCCAATTACCCCCGTAGCTCCAGGAGGTGCTGCACTCCCAATTCAAGTTCGCCTCAATGGAACCACGGCTAACCTTGCCCCTACATCTTTTACGTTAGCACCAGTAAAAGGTCGTTTTTACACTGTTCTCTTACGAGGCCGTGTAGGTGGCACAGGTACACAAGCCTTAACTATCCAATTATTCACAAACCGATAATTCGATTTAATCACAAAAAAATCCCGCGCCAAAAGACGCGGGATTTTTTGTGATAGAACGTTCATTGCTAATGCATATTTGATGCCGTTGGCATCTTTTTTAAGCACCATTGTTACTTATTCAAACCATTCAAACAAATATTTATCGTCATACTCAACGGCGAATTTCTCTAAAAATTCGAGGTATTCCTCCCGAAAAGTCTTTTTATGGTGGTGTTCTTTCTGATTTAGAACATACTGACAAATAGCATCCATTTGCGAATGACCGTATGAAAAGCAGCCAAATCCTTCTTGCCAATTGAAGTTAAATCGCGTAAATCGTTTTTCTTTAATAAAGGCATTAGATGATTTTTTGATTTCACGTACCAAATCCGAAATACAACAAGATGGCCTGAGTCCAATAAAAATGTGCACATGGTCTGGCATCCCATTGATAGCCAACACTTTTTGGCCTTTGTTCTGTACAATTCCGGTAATGTATTTGTAGAGTTCTGTTTCCCATGAGGAGTGGATAAGAGCATCACGATTTTTAACCGCAAAGACAATTTGAATGTAAATTTGTGAATACGTGGACATCGTAATTATTTTAATTTTTAAGGTTTTACTACAATACCATCCAGCCTTACCCCAACGGGGTAGTATGTTTATAGAACAGCAATATCCGTAAAAAAATATGACCCCGTCGGGGTCATACCTAATATTTCTAATCTATTTGCTATAAACATTTGATGCCGTTGGCATCTTTTTCATACCAGCTTTTCACTTGTCTACGCTCCAAACGTTGCGATGGTACCTTGTACTTCGGCTTTAAAGTGGGCAATGAAATCTTCCAACGCCATTTGTCCCAAATCGCCTTGCCCTTTACGGCGTACCGATACTTTGCCTTCTTCCTGTTCTTTTTCGCCTACAATCAACATGTAAGGCAGTTTGTTTACTTCGGCATCGCGAATTTTGCGCCCAATTTTCTCGTCACGGTGGTCGGCATAACCGCGTACATCGGCTTCTTGGAGTTGCAAAAACACGTCGTTGGCATAGTCTTGGTATTTTTCTGAAATAGGCAACACGGCTATTTGGTCGGGCGACAGCCACAATGGGAAGTTACCTGCGGTATTTTCAATCAAAATCGCAATAAAGCGTTCCAACGAACCAAATGGTGCACGGTGAATCATCACGGGGCGATGTTTGGCGCCATCAGAACCCATGTATTCGAGGTCAAAACGCTGCGGCAACTGGTAATCCACCTGAATCGTTCCCAACTGCCACTTACGACCCAACGCATCGCGTACCATAAAGTCCAGTTTAGGGCCATAGAAAGCCGCTTCACCCAATTCTGTTACTGTATTCAACCCTTTTTCTTCAGCGGCTTCGATAATGGCACTTTCGGCCTTGCTCCAATCATCGTCGCTTCCGAAGTATTTTTCGGGTTTTTCAGGGTCACGCAAGGAGATTTGGGCACTGTAATTTTCAAAGCCTAATGAGCGAAATACATATTGCACTAAATCTATCACCCGCTTAAACTCCTCTTTCACTTGGTCGGCGCGGCAGAAAATGTGGGCGTCGTCTTGAGTAAAGCCTCGTACCCGTGTAAGCCCGTGTAATTCACCACTTTGTTCGTAGCGATATACCGTTCCAAACTCTGCCAATCGCAATGGCAACTCGCGGTAAGAACGCGGACGCGATTTGTATATTTCGCAGTGATGAGGGCAGTTCATGGGTTTGAGCATAAACTCCTCCCCTTCTTCGGGCGTGTGAATGGGCTGAAACGAGTCTTTTCCGTATTTTTCCCAGTGTCCCGAAGTGATATAGAGTTGTTTCCCGCCAATATGGGGCGTCACCACGGGCGAATAACCCGCACGCACCTGCGCCCGACGCAAGAAACTTTCGAGACGTTCGCGAAGCAACGCCCCTTTGGGCAACCACAACGGCAAACCTTGTCCCACTTTTTCGGAGAAGGTAAACAGCTCTAATTCTTTGCCCAGCTTGCGGTGGTCGCGTTTTTTGGCTTCTTCCAATACGTGAAGATAATCGTCCAATTCTTTTTGTTTTGGGAACGTCACTGCATAGACACGCGTCAACATGGGGCGTTTTTCATCGCCACGCCAGTACGCCCCCGCCACGTTCATCAGTTTGGCGGCTTTGATAAAACCTGTGTTGGGAATATGAGGTCCACGGCACAAATCCGTGAAGTTACCTTGCTGATAAAAAGTAATTTGGCCATCTTCCAAGCCATCTATGAGTTCGAGTTTGTACTCGTCGGCTTTTTCGGTAAAATAAGTAATCGCATCGGCTTTGCTCACTTCCGAACGCACGTATTCGTTCTTTTGGCGGGCCAAT
>JBGAUP010000192.1:0-12020 GCA_044228585.1 Runella sp.
GTTTTTTCGGCTGATTTCTCGCAATCCTTCGGTAAGTTGCTGGATAGGGTCGGCGATGTATTTAGGGAAGTTGACGATGAATGAAAAAGCGACCAAGGCGCAGAACGTTGCAATAAAAACGAGGTACGAATAGATTTCATCAGCTGTTTTTTTAACCTTTTCATTTTTACGTAAAATGGATTCCATGTTGAGCTGAATGATGGTATTCAGCTGTTTGTTAATGAGTACAATTCGGCTTTTGTCGCCTGTTTTGCGAAACGCATTAAAATGACTGCGAACTTGTTGAACTGCTTCGGCTTCGCCTGGCTCTGTAATGTTACGTTCTTGTTGAGATAATGACCGCTCAAATAGTCGAAAATCTTCTTCTTTCCAGCTATTTTCATCGCTGATAGTACGCATAACACCAGCATATTCGAGCGAAATGTAGTTGTCTTTTAGTACTCCTTGGGCTTCTTGAGAAAGTTTTTGCAAATACCAAGCCCCAAGGCCGCCGAGGAGGAGAATCACAGCGAACAAAAAGCCAAGGGCAAGGCGTAGTTTTGTTTTCAGTTTCATGGGTAAAAGCGAGCCGCTAATTAGCTAATAACGATTAAGTCAATGTCTTTGTCGGAGACTTTTTGGAGTAATTTAGTAAAGAGGGATGAACCCGTTATGTTTTTCCAAAAGCTCTCGTGAGGCTTCCCGATGCAAATGGTCGTACTGTTCTGTTTTTGTGCTGTTTCAAAAATACTCTGAACGACGTCGTTGTTTTTTACCCGTATGACTTCTCCGCCAAGCTCGGTCGCCAACTTAAAATTATTGATGAGGTGGCGTTGGGCGGCCAATCCGATTTTGTCGGCCTCTTCTTTGGTGGTCTGTACGTAAAGAACGCACCATTTCCCTTGATAATAACTGGCTAATCGAGCCGTTTTACGCAAGATTTTGCGGGCAATTTCGTGGTTAGAACTGATGCAGGCCAGAAAACGTTCGGAGCGAGTACCCGCTTTTTGGGTCACTTCGGTTTCTACTTTCCGTTCTACTTGCGAGGCTACTTCTTTGAGGGCTAACTCCCGCAGTTGCAATATTTTTTCGGCTTGAAAGAAGTTGGCAAGGGCAGTCTCAACTTTCGATTGGTCGTAAATTTTTCCTTCTTTGAGACGAGTGACAAGCTCGTCGGCAGTAAGGTCAATATTTACTACTTCATTGGCTTGTTGCAGAAGGCTGTCGGGAACGGTTTCTTTTACCTCAATGCCCGTAATTTTAAACACTTCTTCGTTGAGACTTTCCAAATGCTGAATATTGACGGCAGAGATGACATTGATACCTGCGTCAAGAATATCGAGGACATCTTGCCAGCGTTTCTCATTTTTAGAGCCGTGGATATTTGTATGTGCGAGTTCGTCCACAATCACCACCTCAGGATGGAGGTTCAGAATGGCCTGAAGGTCCATCTCTTCCAACTCTTTCCCTCGGTAAAAAACGGTGCGATGGGGTACCATCGGTAGTCCTTCCAGTAGGGCATGAGTTTCGGGGCGGCGGTGGGTCTCGATAAATCCGATTTTAATATTAACCCCGTGGCGAAGAAGGGTATGCACTTCTTGCAGCATCCGGAAAGTTTTTCCTACGCCAGCACTCATGCCAATATAGACTTTAAACTTCCCTCGTTTTGACTTACGAATCAGTTCAAGGAAATATTCGGCGTTGGGTTCGGCAGTGGGCTGAGGCATACTTTAGTATTAGAATGAAATCGCGAGTGAAGTGGTAAGGGCAAAAGTTTGTGATACAGCAGTGCTTTGCTTCTCAAAAATAGCATCTTTACTGCTGAGCTTACGGGCTTCAATACGCCAAGCAATGTTCGATAAGGGGGTATAGTCCAGATTGCACGAAAAACCGTGGGTAACAAAGCCGTTAGGAGTCGTAGTAGCAATGACGACGCCTCGTTTATCCGTATATTTTTCGAGTCTCCCCGCCAATGCAAAATGCGGTGCTAATTGATAACGGAGTATAACCGCCCAACTTACCCAAGAATCGTAGAGAGACGACCCTGTTTGGCGTTGTTCAATACCATAGTCAACATCGGCAATCAGGCCCCATTTGTGGGTCAGCTGAAAAATCCCGTAAAAGTTGTGAAAGAAACGATGACGATTGGAGCTGTCGGGGCGACTGCCTAAAAAGGTACTTGAATTGAAGGTCAGTTTGGGCGTAGGTTTATACGTCATTTGAGTACCGACTGCCAACCGCGTATTGCCGTTGGAGCGACGAATTTGCTGCCAACCATTGAGTACAAGACCAGTCAGATACCATTTTTCGTTGGCAGAAACGTAGCCAATTTTTGCCCCAGTTTCGTAGTAAGGAGTATTGTCGGCCATGAGGCTACGGGTAAGCGCCCAGCAGTCTTTAGATACGGCACTTTCAAAACCGATATGCGATGAAAATACGCCTGCGTCGAGCCAAAGCTGTCGGTTTTTGGAAAGTTTAACCCCAACATTCGCTTCATAAATGTTGCGTAAAGTGGCGGGTTCGGCTGCTAAATTAGCGTTTGAGTAAGTACCTGCCATGAGTGATAGGTTTGCCCGTAGTTGTTGGGAAGTATATGCAGCCTTTATAAAACCTAAATTGATATTGACTTCATTGTGGCGGTTGTGACTGTATATAAACGAAGGTCGGTCGTTGTGAGGAGGCTGATTGAAATCATAGCTGTAATAGGCTTCTACGTAACCACTTACGCTGATTTTTGCCGTAGAGTCGGTTTGTTGGGCAAAAAGAAGGCATAAAGGTAGTCCTGACAATAAAGTGATCAAAAGCGTTTTCATCTTAATTTTTGGAAAATTGCCTGAGTAAGTATAAAGAACTATTTAATAGACAATCTTTTACCACAAAGGTACACGGAGTACACCACGGAGTTACACAAAGAAAAAACTCGGTGAAACTCTGTGATTTTTTCAACTCTGAGAAACTCCGTGGTAAAAGAATACTGTCAATTTAATTTTCACTATTACTTACGTAAAATTAATGGATAGAATAAGTGTTATATTCTGACCCTAGCCTGAAGGCGTAGGGTTAAAACTGAACCTATATAGGCTGTATTATTATTCAATTTTGCTTACTTCATTTTATCCAATGCGATATTGAGCGCCAAAATATTAACTTTTTTAGGGCCGAACAATCCGAAGAGGGGCGCATCGGTATGCTGTTGGATGAGTGTTTTGATTTGATTCTCAGAAAGATGTCTTAGGTTGGCGATACGAGCTACCTGTACATACGCTGCTTTTGGCGATAAGTCGGGGTCGAGTCCACTACCTGAAGCCGTGACAACCTCGACGGGTATATCTGCTTTTTTGACGGAGGGGTTATGTACCAAAAAAGTATCAATCCGCGCCTGAACTTGGGCAAGGTATTCAGCGTTGGAAGGGCCTTTATTGGAGCCGCCCGACCCCGCTGCGTTATAATCAATCGCTGAGGGGCGCGACCAGAAATAGGCATCGTTGGCAAATTTTTGTCCAACTTGGGCAAAGCCCACCACGCGGCCGTTAAATTCGACCGTTTCACCGCGGCCTTGGGCGGGAGCTACCAACGCAGCTCCCCAAACGAGTAGGGGGTATATGACTACAAGAAGCACAAAAGTGGCAAGCGTCATGGTGACGGCAGAAAAAAAGTGTGTTTTCATTTTTTGGAAAAATTAATGTTTAAACAAGGCTTCCCACGAATAAATCAATGAGTTTGATGCCAATAAAAGGAATGATGAGGCCGCCCACGCCATACACCAGAAGGTTGCGACGGAGTAGGGCACTCGCTCCGATGGGTTTGTACGCTACCCCTTTTAATGCCAAAGGAATGAGCATCGGAATAATGATTGCATTGAAAATGACGGCTGATAAAATGGCACTTTGAGGACTGGTAAGTTGCATGATATTAAGTGATTGTAAGGCAGGAATCGAGGTCATAAACAAGGCAGGGACAATGGCAAAATACTTGGCTACGTCGTTGGCGATGGAAAAAGTAGTGAGCGTGCCGCGCGTCATCAAGAGTTGTTTGCCAATCTCCACAATTTCAATAAGTTTCGTTGGGTCATTGTCCAAATCCACCATATTCCCCGCTTCCTTGGCCGCTTGGGTTCCGCTGTTCATGGCTACGCCTACGTCGGCTTGAGCAAGGGCAGGCGCATCGTTGGTACCATCGCCCATCATGGCTACCAATTTCCCATTGGCTTGTTCGGCACGAATATAGTTCATCTTATCTTCGGGCTTTGCCTCGGCAATAAAATCATCCACCCCCGCGACGGTTGCGATGTATTTGGCCGTAAGTGGATTATCGCCCGTTACCATCACCGTTTTTACTCCCATTTTACGCAATCGTTCAAAACGCTCTTGAATGCCAGGTTTGATGACATCTTGCAGCTCAATGACGCCCAATACCCGCTCATTTTCAGCTACTACCAAAGGAGTCCCTCCGTTAGATGCTATTTCACGTACTTTGGCTGCCGTATCTTCAGGAAAACTATTACCAGCCTGTTCGACCAATCGACGAATAGCATCCTGCGCTCCTTTTCGAATACGAAGCCCATTTGGTAAATTGACACCAGAACAACGCGTTTCCGCCGTAAAGGGGATAAATAGCCCCCTAACCCCCAATGGGGGAATATTTGTCCCTCCATTGGGGGTTAGAAACGGTACGCCGCGCGGGCTAGCCAACTCAACAATGGACTTACCTTCGGGGGTATCGTCGGACTGAGAGGAATAAAGAGCGGCAGTGATAAATTGTTCTTTTTTAACGCCCGTAGTCGGCCAAAAGTGGGTAGCTCTACGGTTTCCGATGGTGATGGTTCCCGTTTTGTCCAATAAGAGCGTGTCCACGTCGCCAGCCGTTTCTACTGCTTTCCCTGATTTGGTAATGACATTGGCACGAAGGGCGCGGTCCATGCCTGCAATCCCAATGGCAGAAAGTAGTCCTCCAATGGTGGTTGGAATCAGGCAGACAAACAACGAAATGAAGGCCGAAATAGGAATGGGGGTATTGGCGTAGTCAGCAAAAGGTTTGAGAGTGACACAAACAATTACGAAGATGAGCGTAAAACCTGCCAAAAGAATGGTAAGTGCAATTTCGTTGGGGGTTTTTTGGCGGGAAGCCCCTTCCACCAACGCAATCATTTTATCCAAAAAACTTTCCCCAGGTTGGGTGGTTACTTTGACCTTAATTTGGTCGGAAAGAACTTTAGTTCCTCCCGTAACCGATGATTTATCCCCGCCTGCTTCCCGAATAACAGGTGCCGACTCGCCCGTAATGGCGGACTCGTCTATGGTGGCCAAACCCTCAATGATTTCACCGTCGGTCGGGATGGTATCGCCTGCTTCGCATATAAATATATCGCCCTTTTGGAGTTGAGAAGAAGGGATGATTTGAAGTTCATTCAAGGTCAATATACCAAGGGTTCTGATGACTTTGGCGGGTGTCTCTTCGCGGGTTTTGCGGAGGCTATTGGCTTGGGCTTTGCCACGGGCTTCGGCTATTGCTTCGGCAAAATTGGCAAAAAGTAAGGTGGATAATAAGACGATGAATACAAGGACATTATACGCCAAACTACCCTGAGTGACGTCACCTCCGAAACCTATTTGAAGGCAAACGACGAACATAACCAACGTGCCTAACTCAACCGTAAACATGACGGGATTACGGAAGAGAATGCGGGGATTAAGTTTGACAAAAGATTGAATTAGAGCTGTTTTGAGCAGTTCCCCTTGAAAGAGATAGGCGGATTGAGAACGTTTCATATTTTTTGTAATTTTGAATAAAAAATCGTTAAACCATGTCTATTCAGCAGACCGAAGCATTGGTAGCCGCAGTAAATGAATTGGGGTATGATTCCGTAGAAATATTTGCTCTGGAAAAAGCCAAAGAAGCCTTGCGCGCCGAAATGGCAATCTATCAGCGTGAAGTGACGGAGTTTGAACACAAGTACGGAATGAATTTTGCGTCATTTTTAGAAAAGTTTGATTCAGTAACTCAGGTTGACTTATTTGAGAAAGAAGATGACGAAATCGAATGGAAAGCGTGTTTAAAAGCAATTACATTGGTTGAAAACAAACTAAAAACGTTAGAAGACTGATGGCGCTACCCGATGGTACTGAAACCAACGTTCAACCTTCGGAGCCAATGACACTGGAAAAAGTATTGACTTACATTATGTTACAGATCAACGTAAAGTGAAATATTCCGCCAAAGGCCCAAGGGCTAGGGCAGGGAAAAACGAAAGAGCGGCCACGATGAAAATGACGGCCAACACCATAAAACCAAAAGTGGCAGTGTCGGTTTGGAGCGTTCCTGAGGATTCGGGAATGTACTTTTTGTTGGCCAAAATCCCTGCAATGGCTACTGGACCAATAATTGGTAAATAACGACTCAAGAGTAAGACAATGCCGCAAGTGATGTTCCAAAAAGGGTTATTGTCGGCAAGTCCTTCAAATCCTGAACCATTGTTGGCCGATGACGACGTGTATTCATACAGCATTTCGGAAAACCCGTGAAAAGTAGGGTTATTGAGCCAGCCTATGTTGGGGTCTTGAACAAAAACAAAGCTGGATAAAGCCGTGAATGCCAAAATCAAAAACGTATGGAGCAAGGCCACCAACGTGGCTATCTTCATTTCCTTTGCTTCTATTTTTTTGCCCAAAAACTCAGGCGTACGCCCCACCATCAAGCCAGAAATGAAAACGGCAATGATGATGAAAATGTAAAAGTTGAGGAAACCTACTCCCACGCCTCCGTAGAGGGCATTGATCATCATATCAAGCATTTGTAACGCTCCCGACAAGGGCGTCATACTGTCGTGCATGGCATTGACCGACCCGTTAGAGGTAGCCGTGGTGGCCATTCCCCAAAACGCCGAAGCGGCCGCTCCAAATCGAACTTCTTTGCCTTCCATGCTTCCAAGTGATTGGTCAATCCCTAACCGCGACAGCGCAGGGTTTCCTTGCATTTCGGCGTAAATGGATGCGCCCGCCATTAGTAGAAAGCCAAAAGTCATTACGCCAAAAATCATCCAAGCCAATTTTTTGCGGTTGAGGTAGAAGCCTAACGCAAACACAAATGCAATGGGAATGAGTAGGATAAGAATGTTTTCGACGGCATTGGTTAAGTAGTTGGGGTTTTCCAAAGGGTGTGCTGAGTTTACGCCAAACCAGCCGCCGCCGTTGGTGCCAACTTGCTTAATGGCAATCATTGCCGCAGCAGGCCCGCGCGATACCTGGACCGAATCGCCTTGCATGGTGACAATTGAGGCTTTGCCTTCCCAGTTCATTGGAACACCGTTGAATACAAGTAATAACGCCGAGACCAACGATAAGGGGAGTAGGATACGGGTGCAAGATTTGAGGAAATAGACGTAAAAGTTGCCTAACCCCTCCCCAGCCCTCCCCTGAAGGGAGGGAGTTTTTGAATAGGAGTCAGTAGCAGCGTATTTGTTACTTCCCTCCCTACTGGGGAGGGATTGAGGGTGGGGTTTCATCGCTTTAAACACAATCGCTCCTGCGGCCATTCCTGTACCAGCAGTGACAAATTGCATAAACATCAACCCTGCAAGTTGCGAAAGATAAGTGACACCCGTTTCGCCTGAATAGTGCTGTAAATTACAGTTGACCAAAAACGAAACCGCAGTGTTAAAGGCTAAATGTGGGCTCATGGAAGGATTCCCGTCGGGATTGAGTGGAAGCCAACCTTGATTCATCAGAATAAACATCATCCAGAAAAACCAGAGGGAGTTGATGGTCAGTAGCGCGATGAGGTGCTCTTGCCATGTCATCTCTTTTTTGGGGTTGATGCGACAAAGCTTGTAAATGCGGTCTTCGAGAGGGGCCAAAAAATCGAGCCACGTAGGTTGGCCAAGATAAACTTTGGCGATATAGCGACCCAATGGAAGGGCTAAAAGGACGCTCAAACTAAAAATGAGGATGATACCTAGGATTTCGTACAACATAGGAGTAAGATTAAAATTTTTCGGGCTTGAGAAGGACGTACACGAGGTAGCCAAAGACAGCCAATGCGAGAATGAATAGTAGAGAGAACATGTGTTTACTGTTTTATGATTATCTGTCTCTGGTACAGACAAAGCAATACTTGCCAAAGCTGTGCCACAGCGTTGAGTGATTGGTTAAGTAACTGAAAATGAGAAGATTGGTTTTTTGGGGGCTGGGCGAAACGAAGTACTTTCTTTTCAAAATGAAAAAGTCGTTTTTCATTTTGAAAAAGGGGGCTTCTCTGTGAAGCCAAGCTTATGGAAGAGTCATGTCGCCCTCTTTTAACCCCATGCCTTTAGGCTGGGGATGATTTCGGGTAGCATTTTCACAATTTATACTCCTCAATCTTTCGATAAAGCGTGGTAAGGCCGATACCTAACAAGCGGGCGGCTTCGGGTTTTTGTTGTTGGGTATGCTGGAGAACGCGGCGAATGTGCTGTTTTTCGAGTTCAGCAAGGGGAACAATTCCCAGAACCGACGACTCATGGAGCCCTTGTATGTCGTAGGGTAGCTCTTGTGGAGTCAACTCGGCCTGAGGAGGTAATAAGATGATGGCGCGTTCAACGACGTTTTTCAATTCACGGATGTTGCCTTTCCACGAATGTTGAGCCAGTTTTTGAAGAAATTCAGAGGAAATAGAAGGGACCGAACGGTTCATTTTTTTTGCATACAACTGCACAAAATGAGCCACCAAAAGTGGAATATCGCTCGGACGCTCGCGAAGAGCGGGTAGCGTAATTTCGAATACCGATAACCGAAAGTACAAATCGAGGCGGAAATGCTGCTGCTCGGCTTCTTGGCGTAAATTACGGTTGGTAGCGGCCACGAAACGTACATTGACGTGCGTGGGTTTCGTATCGCCCACTTTATAAAACGAGTTCGTTTCGAGTAGGCGTAAAAGCTTGGCTTGTAAGTCGAGGCTCATTTCGCCGATTTCATCCAGAAATAGCGTCCCTCCGTGGGCTTCTTCTAGCAGTCCTTTTTTGTCTTTCAAAGCACCCGTAAAGGCACCAGCACGGTGACCAAAAAGCTCACTTTCTAAAATTTCGCGACTAAATGCGCTGCAATTGAGTGCCACAAAAGGTTTGTCTCGTCGAGGACTTTCGTGGTGAATGGCTTGGGCAAATACTTCTTTGCCCGTACCTGTCTCTCCCAAAAGTAGAACCGTTGTGTCGGTTTGAGCTACTTTTTGAGCGAGTAAAATGGCTTGTTGTAGTACCGCCGACGTTCCGATAATGCGTTCAAAACCTACTTTTTGGCGCACCTTCTCTTCAAGGCGCTTTACTTTTTGCTGAAGTTCGGCTTTTTCGACGGCCCGAGCTACCAAGGGGACGATACGGTCGTTGTCATCGCCTTTGGTAAGGTAGTCAAACGCTCCATTTTTGACGGCTTGTACCCCGTCAGCAATCGTGCCGTAAGCCGTCAGGAGAATAAACTCGACCAATGGGAACGCTGCTTTTAACTGTTTGGTGAGCTCTACGCCGTGCGCATCAGGAAGTTTGACGTCGCATACAACTACTTGAATATCTTGTTTTTCAAGTAGTTGTATGGCCGATTTAGCATCGCCCGCCTCGCTTACGTGGTATCCTTCCAACTCCAAAATGCGCTTGAGCAAGCCACGGAGTTTAATTTCGTCGTCGATAAGGAGTAAGTTGGGCATGGGTTTTTGTCACGCTGTAAGCGTCTATTTGTGGTTACATTAAATATGCTTTTAGATGCCAACGGCTTGACAAATGCCTTATTTACCTTCATATTCCGCCAGCGTTTCGCGCAAAAACTTCAAGAAAGGAGCTGAAAACTCCTTACGTTTGAGCGCAAATTTGACGGTGGTTTTTAAGAAATCAAGTTTATTGCCAATATCGTGGCGTTCGCCTTCAATGCGGTGCGCGTAGATATTTTCCCGACGAAGTAAGATTTGGAACGAATCCGTCAACTGAATTTCTCCCCCTTTTCCTTTACCTGTTTGCTCAATCGCCGTAAAAATTTCGGGTGAAAGGATATAACGACCCGCAATCGCAAGATTAGAAGGTGCAGACTCAATCGAAGGTTTTTCGATGAGGCTATCAAGTTTCATGATGGTTTCGCTCAAAGCTTCTCCACCCACAATGCCATAACGGTTGACTTTCTCACGCGGAACCGTTTCGACGGCAATCACTGTGCTTTGGTATTGCTCGTAAGTGTCGATGAGTTGTTGCGTTACAGGAATCACCGAATCCATGATGGTATCGCCCAGAAGTACGGCAAAAGGCTCGTTTCCTACGTGTTGTTTGGCGTAATAGATGGCATCACCCAATCCATTGGTTTCCCGTTGGCGAACGTAGTGGATATTGGCCATGTCCGAAAGACGGCGCATTTCGTTCCAAAGCAATTCGTCTTGTTTTTCTTCGAGTTTTGCTTCCAATTCCACATTACGGTCGAAATGGTCTTCGATGGCGCGTTTTCCACGGCCAGTAATAATAAGAATATCCTCAATTCCCGAATCCACCGCTTCTTGTACTACGTATTGAATCGTAGGGGTATCGATGATAGGAAGCATTTCCTTGGGTTGAGACTTAGTTGCAGGTAAAAATCGAGTACCTAAACCTGCGGCGGGTATAACGGCTTTACGAATCATTGTGGCAAGGAGAGCACTAAGGCCAATTAATTATTTTTTTAAATTCTTTTGGTTTAACAACTTTAAGTTTTGGGAAAGTGAGCCCTTTGAAAATATTGAAATGACGGTCGAAACTAACTAAGCAGAACGCATTTGTGGAAATCGCTAAGTCAGAAAATTTATTATCATCAGGGTCGTCGGTAATAAGATTCCAACGAAAGGCAGGCTCGGTAAGGATAACATTGGGTGCTGCCATTAGGATATTTAGAATCAAATCTGCGGTTTCAGATGAGTAAAACTCAGTTAATTTTTCGTGATATTCATTTAAAATCTCAGTGCTTACTACCCACTCAAAAACTTCGGCTTTGAAAGCATCATAAATAAATCGTTCAAAATTGCCTTTTTTAATGGTGGTGCGTAATACGTTCGTATCAATAACAACTCTCATTTCTTGGGAGTACGTTGGTGTTGGTTACGAAGCTTCTCAAAGTCGTTGTCTGTTATATTTTTTTGTTTGACGACTTTCTCAATTTCGTCATCTAATTCATCAGATAAAAACTGAACAAGTGCTCGCTTTATCTTTAGAATTTGCGCCTCTGACATGGGGCGTGCAAACATTCTAAGTAAGCTAAGTTGAACTTCATTAAGTGGCAATTGGTCAACTGTTTTCATAAATGAATATAGTTTTTTTAACAAAATTACTAAAAACAACTACTTATTTCCCATACAACGCTTTTGCGGCAGGTTCGTATTTGTCGCCTGAAATCCAGTACGGTTTTTCTGATTTGTTGCCAATGAGACGTGCCGTATAGGCAAACGATTGGCAGAATTTGAGCAAATAATCAAAATCCACCGAGTCGGGGTTGTCAGCGGCTTGGTGGTAATACTTGGCAATTTCGCCGTCGAAGCTCTTAAAACCAGGGGCAAAATCAGGAGCAGGAATACCTTTAGCCGCTAAACTAACGTTGTCTGAGCGGTCAAATAGCCCTTGCTCGGGTGATGGGTCTCCAAAAACACCTAATCCAAATGCCTTACAACCTGCTTCGATTTCGGCTTTGCAGTTGGTGCGGTCAAGCCCAATGACGGATACAAGCGTTTTGTCGGCGTAGCCCGCACCGTCGCTGTTGAGGTTGAAAACGCATTGATTGAGTGGAACAAGTGGATGATCAGCGTAGTATTTACTTCCCAACAAACCTACTTCTTCGCCCGTGTAGGCAATCAACAAAATAGAACGTTTGGTAGGCTTGAGCGAGAGAGTTTTGGCCGCCGTAAGCATAGCCACCGTTCCGAAGGCGTTATCGCGCGCACCGTTGAAAATACTATCGGCAGCGGTATAAGTATTCCCTCCTTTTTTGCCCATTCCGACGTGGTCGAAGTGCGCTGTTACGACCACATATTCGTTTTTGAGGACAGGGTCAGTACCTTCAATTACGCCTACT
>JBGAUP010000193.1:0-12011 GCA_044228585.1 Runella sp.
AGTGCTTGATAATTGACCTATCTAAATGCACATAGCCTCCGTCCACGTGAATAAGCTGACCAGTGGTGTGGCTCGATTTACTCGAAAGCAAAAACGTTACCATGTTGGCAATTTCATCGGGGCTGGTCATTCGATTTTCCAGCGGAATGCGGCTATTGATTTCATTGAGGGTTTCTTCGGGATTGGGGAGGGTTTTAATCCACTTTTCGTACAAGGGCGTCCAAGATTCGGCCACAATAACCGCATTTACTCGAATACCGTACTTGAGTAATTCTACCGCCCACTCACGCGTGAGGGCATTGCGGGCACCGTTGGAGGCCGCGTAGGCTGAAGTATTACCTTGGCCTGTTTCGGCCACTTTGGAACTCACATTCACAATTGGCCCTTTGGTTTTGATGAGATAAGGAAGGGCGTGATGAGCCAGTAAATAATAATGCACTACGTTTTTGTGTAAAGATGCCATAAAGGCTTCATAGCTACCCTTTTCGAGTCCTACGCCGTCGTTGACGCCCGCGTTGTTGACCAGCCCATCAATCCGACCAAAACGCTCAACCGTGAGACGTACGGCTTTTTCACATTCAGCAGGGTCGGTGAGTTCGGCTTCAATGCCGTAGGCCATGCCACCAAGGGCTTCTATTTTTTCAACAACGATTTGATTGTCGGTAGAACTACGTCCAATAATGACGGGAATGGCTTCTTCGATGGCTAAAGTACGAGCAATGGCTTCGCCGATACCTTTGGCACCACCCGTAACGATGATGACTTTTTCGCGGAGGTTTAAGTTCACGGACTATATAAATTATTTGTTAATTGTTATCTGTTATCCGTTAATCGTTTGATAAACAAAAAATAGCATTGTTTCAATAAGATTAATTGTGGTAAAATCTCATGCAATACTACTAAAAAGTATCGAAAAACGACCTCCTCACTACCTTTAACTATCATCAATGATAACGAGGAGGTCGGGTAAAATACGCTAAAAAATTTACCAGATACTTGCTCGTAAACTATCAGGTCGGTACATCTTATCAGCGGTTTTTACGCCAAATGCTTGATAAAACTCAGGCATATTGGAGAGTGGGCCATTTACGCGGAAGCGTTCGGGCGAGTGCGGATCCACCGAAATACGCATCCGCATGGTTTCGTCGCGGCTTTTGATGCGCCACACTTGTGCAAATCCCAAGAAAAAGCGTTGTTCGGGCGTAAAACCATCAATTTTCTCGTTGTTTTGACCTTGTTTGGTACGTTTGAAAGCCTCATACGCAATCGAAAGTCCGCCAATGTCCGCAATATTTTCGCCCAAAGTAAGTTCACCGTTTACGTGCATATTGTCCAATACAGTGTAATTGTTGTACTGCTTCACTACCAGTAGAGCTTTGCGTTTGAAGCGGTCGGCGTCAGTGGGAGTCCACCAGTTTTTGAGCATTCCCATGTAATTATATTGGCTTCCTTGGTCGTCGAAACCGTGCGTCATTTCGTGACCAATTACCGCGCCAATCGCTCCGTAGTTGATGGCATCGTCGGCAGCGTTATCAAAGAAAGGAAACTGTAAAATGCCCGCTGGAAAAACGATTTCGTTGAATGTCGGATTGTAATAGGCATTGACGGTGGGAGCAGTCATTCCCCATTCGGTTTTATCCACAGGTTTTCCTACTTTATCAAAATCACGTTTTAAAGCTGAAGCTTTGATAGACTGTTTGTTAGCATAATAATTATCTCGCACAATTTCTACGTCGGCGTAGTCTTTCCACTTGTCGGGATAACCGATTTTTTTGAGGTAAAGATTTAGTTTTTTGATGGCTTCTGCTTTGGTAGAGTCACTCATCCAATCTAACCTTTTGATACGCTCGGCGTAAACAGTTTGTAGATTATTGACCAGCTCGTCCATGCGCGTTTTGGCTGTTGGTGGAAAATGCTTTTTGACGAACAATTGGCCCAACAGATCGCCCAAACCGCCATCTACGGCGTTGGTAATTTGCTTCCACCGCGCTTCTTGCACCTGCTGACCGTTGAGGGTTTTGCCATAAAAGTCAAACTGAGCGTCACGAAAGGCTTTGTTTAGGGAGGATGCTGCACCAGAGATGATATAAAACCGCATTTTGTCTTTGAGAGTTTCAAGGGGTTGTTCCCCCAAAATTCTGTCCAAAGCTTTATAATAATCGGGTTGACCAATGATAACGGTATCCGTTTTTAATCCCATCTTTTGCACCATACTTACCCAATCAATACCCGCGGTAAGCTTTCTTAGGTCTTTGGTAGCAAACTTGTTGTAGTTTTTTTCAGGATTGCGCAGCTCTACGGGGCTACGGTGCGATTTGGCTATCTCTGTTTCCAATTTCAGAATACTTTCGGCTTTCTTTTGGGCCGAGACCGTATCTGTTCCACTCAGCGCAAAAAGCTTTGCTACGTATTTTTTGAAAGTATTGCGTACTTTTTGTGTTTCGGCATCAGTACGGAAATAGTAGTCTTTTTCGGGTAGCGACAAACCCGCTTGGCTAAATTGCAGGGCATTGTAGCCTGGGTTTTTCTCGTCGCTGCCTACATATATTCCAAACCAAACGCTACCTGGGTCGGAGCGTAAACGGGCTGCATAGTCCAAAATTTCTTGTTTGGATTTGAGGGCGTCTATTTTCGCCAAATCGGCTTTGATGGGTTCGTAGCCTTTCTTTTCAATCGTGGCGGTATCCATGCCTGAGGCGTAGTAATCGCCGATTTTTTGCTCCAAACTTCCTTTGGTGTGCGAGCCTTTGGCCGTTTCTTCCAAGATAGCGTGGAGTTTGGCCAGATTGTCTTCATAAAGCGTGTAGAACGACCCCCAACCCGTCTGGTCGGCAGGAATTTGGGTATTTTTCATCCAATTGCCGTTGGCGTATTGAAAAAAATCATCGGTGGGTTTGGCGGTGGTATCCATCCCCGATACATCGAAAAAGGAAGTGCGGGTTGTCTCATATTTTTCAGATTGACAAGCGACCAAAATTGCCCCAAAAGACAGTGCTACGATGGTTTTAAGAGTAAGTTGCATGAGGGTAAGAATTAGTAAAGATTCAATCAAGAGAGATAATCGTGGGTTGTTTTTTCAAGAAAGGCTGTGCTTTTAGGTACGTGAGTGAGCGCCACGCCCATTCTACGGGACCATAATAGAAACGCTTTAACCAAAATTTACTAAAAACGATTTGGGCTGAAAATACGCCGATTCCAATGAGATAACCAACTGCGGGTGATACCCGTCCCAATAAATCGAACCCAAATCCAAAAAAGATAAACCAAGCCAAAAGGGTTTGTGTGAGGTAACTCGTCAAAGCCATTTTTCCGATGACGGCCATGGATTCTAATACATTGTGCCAACTTTTCTTTGATAACAAAAAACTCATCCCTGCTACGTAAAACAGTACCATGCTGGCATTGAGTAAATCGTATAGGGTTGAAAACAGGAAATTGAGCCAAAGTGGGGGAGGAGTATTGTTGTTGAAAGCACCGCTTAGTTGAAGTCCTACGGCTACTACTACCAATACAACAACGATTGAGAGGGTATAGATTAAGAGTTTTTTGAAAAAGGGACGGTGCTTTTCGAAGTTTTGGAGCAGTTGTTTTTTGGCAAACCAAAAGCCCAACAGAAAGAATCCAAAAGTGATGTAAATGCGTCCGCTCAATAATTGGAACTGCATTTTTTTGGAAAACGCTGCTAAATTATCGGCGACGAAAGGTAAATAATGCCCTTCGCGGATAAGTTGTAAATAACGCTTATTGCCTATTTCATCGAAGATATTGCCCCAGAGAGCTCCAGTATCTATTTGATTAAGCGCCATGTAGGTATCTTGGAAGCGAGCGGGGATATTTAATACCAGTAAAATGCCCACAATGAGTATCACGTGATTGGAAACATTTGTAAAAAGTAAAAGCCCAAAACCAGCAATGGCATAAATACCCAGAATGTCGCCTCGCCAATGCAAATGATGCAGTAATCCAATAACGCCCAAAATGGCAAGCCTCCAAGCAAAACGCAGTAAAAACGTCCCTTTGGTTTCAGCGGTTCTGAGGAGCATTAATCCAAAACTGACCCCAAACAAAAACGAGAAAAAGGCGAAGAATTTGCCCGTCACAAAAATGCCGTCGAAGGTCCAAATAATTTGGCTAAGGGTATCAGATTGATACTTAGCACTGACTTCTTGCGGTAGCGACCAGCCGCTGTGCCAGCCACCATAGTGTGCCAAAATGATTCCGAGTAGGGCAAAGCCCCGAAGCCCGTCAACGAGCGGGATGCGTGAAGTGAGATGTGTCGTCATTTGTTTTCAAAAAAGCTGTATGAATAACTTAAAAGATAAGTAGGTTGGTAAAATACTGACATATTTGGAGTAATACTTCGATGACAATTCCAAACGTATTTTCCCTTTTCTATTTCCTAAATTATTTTATTAACTTGCTTGCCTATTTGCGAATAGCGATTGTCGTATCAGATAGTTATCCCGAATCGGCAATCGTAAGTCCGCAATCGACAATTTTTAAACCTTCAAACCCCTCCCCACTCCATGAAAAATTTCTTGGAACGTCGTTCGTTTCTAAAAGCTACGGCTGCTATCGGTTCTGCTTTGGGATTACCTTTCATTTCTAAAGCCAACAATAACTCAATTGAAGCGCAAATTGAGCGTAGTAACGTTATCCCTAAAGCCGTTGGGAAATCAGTAATTGGTTTAAAATCAGCTCCTATACCTCAAGTTCGCGTTGCCTTTATTGGCGTTGGCAATCGCGGTTCGGGTCACGTCAAACTGGTTCATGCTTGCGGAGCTAAGGCCAAAATTGTGGCCGCTTGTGATATTCAAGAACGCTATACCAACCGTACCAAACAGTGGCTCGAATCAAAAGGCGTAAACGACGTAGCCTATTATCACACCAAAGTGGACGCTTGGAAAGAAATGTGCCGCCGCGACGACATTGACCTCGTCATTATCGCCACGCCGTGGGAAGACCACGTGCCCATGTGCGTGTATGCCATGCAGCAAGGCAAACATGCTGCCACCGAAGTACCCGCCGCTTATACTTTAGAGGATTGTTGGAAATTGGTCAACACTGCCGAGCAAACTCAGCGCAATTGTATGATGCTCGAAAACGTTTGCTACGGCGACGAAGAACTTTGGGTGCTGAACATGGCCGAACAGGGCGTTTTTGGGACAATTACGTACGCTGAATGTGGATACATTCACGACTTGCGCGAGCTGCTTTTCTCAAAAACCGAATACTACAACATGTGGCGGATTCGTCACAACCTCACCCGCGACGGAAACCTGTACCCCATGCACGGCCTTGGCCCCGTTTCGCAGTATATGAACATTGACCGCGGTGACCGCTTCAATCACTTGGTTTCGATGAGTAGCCTTGAAGCCAGCCTCAGCGAAGATTCAGGAACAATGACTGACCCGACCAATGAGTTTCATAATCGTAAGGGCTTTAAGCACGGCGACATGAATAATACGCTCATTAAGACCCATTTAGGTCGTACTATTTTGGTACAGCACGACGTCGTGACCGCCCGTCCGTACAGTCGTATCAACATGCTGGCAGGAACGAAAGCCTTCCATACGGGCTATCCGAGTCGTTTTGCTAAAAAAGGGAAAGGGCACGGATTCTTGAAAGACGAAGAATACAAAGCCCTGCGTGAACAATACAAACACCCGATTTGGGCTAAAATGAAGGAGGAAATCGAGCGCAATGGCGGCCATGGAGGTATGGATTTTGTCTTGATTTACCGTTTGATTGACTGTTTTAATCGGGGAACGGCCTTAGATATGGACGTGTATGATGCCGCTTCTTGGTCGGCGGTGACACCGCTTTCGGCCCTTTCGATTCAAGGCGGTAATGCGCCCGTCAAATTCCCTGACTTTACGCGTGGACGTTGGAAAGAAGAACGTAAGCTGGGAATACTGGTGAATGTGTAACATCCGTTGCGCCCATTGCGAAATTCTATTGCGAAGCTCCGCCGTTGCGGTTAAAAAAAATTTTAACCGCAGCGGACCGTCGCAATGGACGCAATGAGTAGGCGCAAAGGACACAATAGAATCCGAAACTTATGACTGCCTTCAATAAAACATTACTCGTCACAATCTCCTTGCTTATTTTGGGATACGGCTATCATAGTTTTTTCCAACAAAAGGTAGATTTCAACACGCAAGTCAAGCCCATTTTGAACAAAAAGTGCATGGCCTGCCACGGAGGGGTAAAAAAAGCGGGTGGCTTTAGTCTGTTGTTTGAGGAAGAAGCTTTTGGTAAAACCAAGTCGGGGAAGCCCGCGATCATTCCTGGGGATGCCGACAACTCGGAGTTTATTACGCGCCTCACCCATTCCGACCCCGAAAAATTAATGCCCAAAAAAGGAGACCCTTTGACCGAAGAAGAAATTGAAATTCTGACCGATTGGGTGAATCAAGGAGCCGAGTGGGGCAAACATTGGGCGTATCAGAAAGTTGAAAAGCCAGAAGTGCCTTCGCAATCTTGGTGGAAATTTTGGGATAAACCCTGGGCTGCTACCGACATTGACCGATTTGTGGAAGAAAAATCGGAAGAGCAAGCACTTACCCACGCCAAAGAAGCCGATAAAGCTACCTTGCTCCGCCGTGTGACTTTGGATTTGACGGGATTGACGCCCACCGAGAAACAATACCAAACGTTTCTCAACGACAAATCTCCCAAGGCTTATGAAACGGCGGTGGATTCGTTGTTGAAGTCTTCTGCTTTTGGTGAAAAATGGGCGGCGATGTGGCTTGATTTGGCGCGTTATGCTGATTCTAAAGGCTACGAAAAAGACGATATTCGGAACATTTGGCGGTACCGGGATTGGGTCATTAAAGCATTCAACCATGATATGCCTTACGATCAATTCATCACGGAGCAATTAGCGGGAGATTTGCTGCAAAATCCTTCCGAAAACCAGTTGATTGCGACGGCTTTTCACCGCAACACCATGAACAACGATGAGGGAGGGACCGATGATGAGGAATTTCGCATTTCGGCAGTTTTTGACCGTGTAAGTACTAATTGGGTGGCTTTCAACGGTACTACTTTTGCTTGTACGCAATGCCACAGCCACCCCTACGACCCTTTCAAACAGGAAGAGTTTTACAGATACATGGCCTTTTTCAACAATACCCGTGACGAAGACGTGATGGATGAGTCGGCACACTTACGGTTTTTTGACGAAAACGACCAAAAGAAATTAGACGAATTGGCGGAATGGTTGAAAATCAATGTTTCCGAAAAGAAATCGCAGAGAGTTGTTCAATTTTTGAGGACGGTTGAGCCAAGGATTTACGCCCACAATTTCGATAATTTTCAGAAAGGAACTTCCGAGCCCAGTTCCTACATGGGGATGCAAAATGGGGGTACTTGCCGTCTCAAGAATGCGCCTACCGTGGGCAAAACACGCATGTTGATTTCCTATGCCACCGCCCAAAAAGGAGGAAGTATCGAGATAAAAACCGACAGTTTGAACGGCTCTACGTTGGCAGTAGTGAAATTAGATACCGCCCGCGGACGTAATTTTTGGAATGGCTTGACGCTCCTCAAATGGGTAAACTTGCCCGCATTCACTACCCGAAAAGATTTGCATTTTGTTTTTCGAAACCCTACGCTCGCGTCCGAAAGTCAAGATGTGTGTTTGGTAAATTGGGTGATGTTTTTGGAGGAAGATTTGGCAGGGAAAGGCAAAATGGGTTATGAAAAACAATTACAAAACTTCAATGATTTATTGCTGGCCAGAACCGAAAATGTGCCTATTCTGCTGGAGAATCCCACTGAATTGAAGCGTACTACGCGAATTTTTGAGCGCGGAAGTATGTTTTCGCCCACCAAAGCGGTGGAGCCCGATGTGCCTCGTTCGTTACATCCGTTTCCCAAAAATGCCCCGCGCAATCGGCTGGGTTTGGCACAATGGATTACCTCTAAAGAGAATCCACTTACAGCCCGTACTATGGTTAATCGGGTATGGGAACAACTTTTTGGAACGGGCTTGGTCGAAACCCTCGAAGACATGGGGTCTCAAGGATTTTCGCCTACGCATCAAGAGTTGTTGGATTTTCTGTCGTATCGTTTTATGTACGATTTTAAATGGCAATTAAAACCTTTGCTGAGAGAAATTGTGCTTTCGGCTACTTACCGCCAAGACTCCCACGCTACGGAAGCATTGCGGGGAAAAGATCCATCCAACCGTTATTTGGCCCGTGGCCCACGCGTACGCCTAACGGGCGAACAAGTACGCGACCAAGCACTGGTAGTGAGTAATTTATTGAGCCGTAAAATGTACGGGAAGCCCGTTATGCCGTATCAACCGCAAGGGGTTTGGCAAGCGGTATATAGCAGTGCCAAATGGCAATTGAGTTCGGGCGAAGACGCCTATCGCCGGGCAATTTATACCTATATTCGTCGTTCGAGTCCCTATCCAAGTATGCTGACTTTCGCGTGACGTATGTTTGGCCAGAAGAATTAGAACAAATACGCCTTTGCAAGCATTGGTGACGCTCAATGACTCGGCTTTTGTGGATATATCCCAACATTTTGCCCGACGCATGGCTTACGAAGGAGGAAAAACGGTTTCTGCCCAAATCCAAAAGGGCTACTGGTGGATGACAGGGCGAAATTTGCCGAAGTCTAAACAACTTGTTTTTGAGAAGTTGTACCAAGACGCCCTGATTAGATTCAAAAAAGACCCCAAAAAACAGGAAGATTGGATGTGTAATACAACGCCCGAAACGGCGGCGTTGGCCGTAGTGGCTAATACAATGCTCAACATGGATGAATTTATAACGAAGCAATAAACATGAAACTCCAAGACGAACTCCAGCTTGAATCGGCATTGCTTGAAACACGACGTCATTTTCTAAAACAATGCACGTCGGGCTTAGGTATGATGGCATTGGGTACGATGTTTGGGGGATGCGGGTCAGAAAAAAAAGCGAGTGGGCCTATTATAACGAATCCATTAGACCCGAAAATTTCTCAATTTGCCGCCAAAGCGAAGTCGGTGATTTTCTTGCATATGTGTGGTTCTCCGTCGCAGTTGGAGTTGTGGGACTACAAACCCGAGCTCTCCAAGTTAGACGGTCAGCCTTGTCCGCCGTCGTTTTTGGAAGGGAAAAAGTTTGCCTTTATTCGGGGTGTGCCAGATATGCTGGGGTCGGTAGGACAGTTTAAACAGCACGGACAGTCGGGGGCGTGGATTTCTGACTATTTCAACTATTTGCCTCAAGTAGCCGACGAGATTTCGTTCCTAAAAGCCATGTACACCGACCAGTTCAATCATGCACCCGCGCAGTTGTTTATGCACACAGGTAGCGCACGGTTGGGACGCCCTTCAATGGGTTCGTGGGTGACGTACGGACTGGGTTCTGAAAACGCAAATTTGCCAGGCTTTGTGGTTCTGACATCGGGCGGAAAAGCCCCCGATGCGGGTAAGTCGGTTTGGGGAAGTGGCTTTTTACCTTCGGTTTATCAGGGTGTTCAATGTCGTTCGGAGGGTGACCCTGTACTATTTTTAAGTGACCCAGGTGGTTTGGATAGGGATTTGCGTAAAAAAGCCATTGATGCCCTATCAGAAGTAAATCGCCAACAGTATGAAGAGTTCAAAGACCCCGAAACGCTGGCTCGTATTGCACAGTATGAAATGGCCTTTAAAATGCAGGTATCTGTACCCGAAGTGATGGACATCAGCAAAGAACCTACGTATATTCATCAACTCTATGGCACGGAGCCTGGGAAGTCATCTTTTGCCAATAACTGTTTGTTAGCCAGAAAGTTGGTTGAGCAAGGGGTAAGGTTTGTACAACTTTACGACTGGGGTTGGGATACACACGGAGATGGTAAAGGAACTTCTTTGGAGTTTGGTTTGAGAGACAAAGTAAAGCAAATAGATCAAGCCATGACAGCTCTGTTGTTGGATTTAAAACAGCGCGGGATGTTGGAAGAGACTTTGGTGGTGTGGGGAACCGAATTTGGACGAACGCCGATGCAGGAAAACCGTAATGGCAAGAAAATGCCCTTCAAAGGCCGCGATCATCATACGGACGCTTTTACCTGCTGGATGGCGGGCGGAGGGGTAAAGCGAGGTTTTAGCATGGGAGAGAGTGATGAGTTGGGGTATTTTGGGGTGAAAGACCGCACGCACATTCACGATTTACAAGCGACAATTTTGCATCAGCTGGGTTTTGATCACGAAAAGCTTATTTACGAATTTCAAGGGCGCAACTTCCGATTGACGGATGTTTCGGGCAAAGTAATCAAGAACGTTATTGCCTAAAAAAGATAAAGCCCCGCTATCGTGAGCGAGGCTTTATGCTGACTATTCCTAAACCCTTAACCTTTTCTACATGAAAAAACTAATTTTCTTTATCTCTCAATTTTCTTTTAAAAACCATTCAATAAACTGATTGGTTCCCCTGAATTCTCGGTTTCTTCTTTTGGTGTCAGACTGTCCCAGTCTAAATTCCAGAGAAAATTGATGTTGTGCGATGTCTTCTTTAAACTGTCGAGCCAAACTTTTGCGTTTTCGTCATTGCTATTATTCATCGAATGACTCAGAAGTTTGACTGCATTTTTGAATTGTTGTTGCTTTTCAGCATTGACATTCAAAAACTTAGACGGAGAGTTGTTGTAATAAGTCACAATTTCTACAAAAACTTTCCATTCTTCTTGCTCAACAAAAGGCGTATAATGCTCGTTGATATACGTTTCAAATGCTTTTTCTTGAGCGTTTACCAGCGCAATTGTGTTAGAATTGTTACTGGTTTTGTTATTTTCTTTTGCTTTCAATTCGGTATTTCCTAATACGACTCCGAATACAATTGCAAATATACTTAACTTAACTTTGGATTTCATAATAAAGTTCAATTTGCTTTTGCTCATTGAACGATACAAAGGTCGGGATAAATTTTATATATCCAAATTTCTATTTTTTAAAAATCAGAATATTGTTTTGGTTAAAGTTCTAAAAATAAAGTATTTAACGCTTTTAAAATGCTATTTTTTGATTTTATCCAAAATTTTATTTTGATTAAAAAAATATTATGTTGATAAAATTTTCCTCTTTTAAAAAGTAAAATTCTTTAAAAAATACAATCATTGATTGAAATTATTCATCGTACTTTGTATGCCTAAAGTACAAAAACTGAGTACAGCATCACCCGCTCGGTCTAAATCAATGAGTAATTCTTCAAAACTATCTTCGGGAAAATTGCTTAAAACATACTTAACTTGCTGTCCATGCGGAAAATCACTACCTACGCCAAACCTCATTCTGATAAATTCCTGCGTCCCTAAAAGTTCTTCAATATTTCTCAATCCGTTGTGTCCTCCGTGGGAGCCTTTGGGTTTAATTCTAATTTTTCCCTGGGGGAGTTGAATTTCGTCGGTAATGACCAATACATTCTCTATGGGTACTTTGAAGGCGTCCATGTAATAACGAAGGGCCTTACCGCTGAGATTCATGTAAGTGGTGGGTTTGATGAAATAAATTTGGCGTCCTTTGTACTTGAGTTCTGCCGTGTAAGCGAGTTTTTGCAGGGTAAATTTAAAATCATGCTGTGCCGCCAAGCGGTCTAATACCATAAAACCAACGTTATGTCGAGTGAGAGCGTATTCTGGCCCGATGTTACCAAGGCCAACGATAAGATATTTCATTGATTGAGGTTGATTTATGCTACTCTTTTACCTTTTCTACCACCAAATTATGGTTGGTATAAATACAGATATCTGCGGCAATGTGGAGGCTTTCACGTACCATTTCTTCAGCAGAAAGGTGTTGGGCGTGTTTTTTGAGAGCTAAGGCCGCCGACTGAGCAAACATGGAGCCAGAACCAATGGCCGCAACTTGATGATCGGGTTCGAGAACATCGCCCGTACCAGAAATAACGAGCATCTCACCTTTCCCTGCCACAATCATCATCGCTTCTAATCGGCGAAGAAAGCGATCAGTTCGCCAATCTTTGGCCAGTTCGATGGCGGCGCGTTTGAGGTTTCCCCCGTAAGCGTTA
>JBGAUP010000194.1:0-11969 GCA_044228585.1 Runella sp.
AACATCGTAATAATCAGCCACTAAATCTTGAATTGTATCAATATTTACTTCTTTCTCCTCGGCTGTTACGATATTTTTTAAAACACTCTTGGCCAATTCTAAATCAATGTCTCGACGTACCAAAGAGGCTTGCGCCATCAGAGAAATGATTACCCCTTCGAGTTCGCGGACATTGGTATTGACGCTGTGTGCCACGTATTCAATCACACTTGCGTCAATATAAATCCCTTCAGCTTGAAGTTTACGCTAAATAATCGCAATGCGGGTCTCAAGGTCAGGCTGTTGAAGGTCAGCCGTGAGTCCCCACTTAAATCTTGATAAAAGCCGGTCTTGTAGCCCTTGTAATTCGCTCGGGCGGCGATCGGAGGTCATGATGATTTGCCGCCCTGATTGGTGTAAATGATTAAAAATGTGAAAAAACGTATCTTGTGTTTTTTCTTTACCCGACAAAAATTGCACATCGTCCAAAATCAGCGTATCCACTCTCATGTAGAAGTCGGTAAAATCTTGGAGTGTATTGCTTTTGATGGCGTTGATAAACTGATTAGTAAACTTTTCGGAGGATACATACAATACCGATTTGTCGCGGTAGTGTCCCTTGATATAATTTCCGATGGCTTGTACCAAATGGGTTTTTCCTAATCCGACCCCTCCATAAATCAACAGCGGATTGAAGGACGTTATACCTGGTCGTTGGGCTACTGCCATACCTGCCGAGCGAGCTAAGCGGTTACAGTCGCCTTCGATGTAATTATCAAAACTATAATTGGAATTTAGATACAAGTCCAACTCTGCCGAATCTGGTCCTTTAGAAGTGGGCTGGTTAACCTTTTTGGGTTCTGCAGCCGCTTTTTGACGGGCTTCGGCGGCTTCGGGCGAATTAGTAGTAGGAACGTGGACTTTGATGGGCGGCTGGCGGTCAGTGCCAGTATCAACAATAATCGAATATTCCAGTTGTCCGTCGCGTCCGATAGCGTAGTCTAAGGCTCGTCTTAGTACGTGGATGTAGTTCTCCTCGAGCCATTCATAAAAAAACTGGCTTGGTACTTGGATAGTCAAAGTTTTCCCATCAAGCCGAAAAGGAACAATCGGCTCGAACCAAGTTTTAAAACTTTGTTCAGGGACATTTGCCTTGATTACCTGAAGGCACTTATCCCACACTTCCTCGACATCGCGTTGTAAATGATGATTCACCAAGAACTATTTTTTGGACAAAGGGCTGCAAAATTAGGGAAAACTTACGCATAAACAACAACTAAAATGCACTGATTTTAATCAAACTTCGACAAGTTTTTACAAAAAATACACTAAAGGCTGTAATCTATACTTATATAGCAGCAAATACTGCTTTTATCTTGAAATGGAAATATATTAACCCTAATTTTACCCTACCCTTTTTGGGGATTATCATTTTAATAAAGTACACTCTTGTATGAACTTACCGCTTTTCTCTGAGTTTTCGCCCGTCAATAAAGAAGCGTGGAAACAACAGGTGATGAAAGATTTGAAAGGCAAGGACTTCGAGGCCAATCTTTTGTGGAATACTGCCGAAGGATTGGTGATAGAACCTTACTATGCCGCAGAAGATTTGACGGATGAGCGAGTGTCATTAATACAAATGGCGCAGCAAAAACCAGTAGGATGGCTCAATCAGCCATTGGTGGTCTATGAAGACGAGAAGACTACCAATGCCGCAATGCGGGCTATTTCGCAAAAAGGGGCAGATGCGATATTGTTGGATTTGGACAAGGCAAAAGTCGAAGAAGTTGATTTCCTAAAATTGTTCAACGGCTTAAAATTGAGCGATACGCCCGTATATTTTCAAACAAATGGTCAGGAAACGTCGGTTTTGACTGCTTTACGGAGATTTGTCGCCTATCAAATAAAAGGGGGCTTTGCCGACGACGGTTTGGCAAGATGGATGACTACGGGGCAATTGTCCGAAGATTATTTTGGGATGTTATCGGAAATAACTAAAAATACCCAAAACTCCCCCCAATTTCGTACGGTGTGCGTGAGTAGTCATGCTTTCCATAATGCGGGTGCCAATATCGTGCAAGAATTAGCCTTTACCCTTGCCTCGGCAGTGACTTATGTAGATAGACTGACCGATGAGGGCTTGACAGCGAAGGAAGTGATTGCTAAACTTTATTTTTCAGTTTCGGTAGGGACAAATTACTTTATGGAAATTGCCAAGCTGAGAGCATTGAGGTATCTGTGGGGGAAAGTGAGTTCACAGTTTAGAGCGGGTGGTGCTCCACTTGAGGGTTTAGAATTAGAACCGGAAACTGCAAACTGGAAACCGCAAACAATAAACGCATTCATCCACGCCCAAACCTCTTCGTTTTATAGCTCCGCCATTACTCCTGATGCAAATATGCTCAGGACTACGACTGAAGCCATGAGCGCGGTCATGGGTGGATGTGATACTTTGACGGTGCGTGCTTATGATGCTACGTTGAAAACGCCTGACGATTTTTCGGAACGAATAGCCCGAAACATTTCTATTTTGCTCAAAGAGGAGGCTCATCTGGATAAAATAGCGGATCCAGCCGCGGGAAGCTATTATCTCGACAAACTCACGCTTCAATTGGCCGATGCGGCATGGGCGTTGTTTTTGGAGGTGGAGAAAAAGGGGGGCTTGATGGAAGCTTTTAAAGAAAATTTTATTCAAGATTCTATTGAAGATAATTTTAAGTCAGTCCTTTCTGCGCTTCAAACCAACCAGCGGGTAATGATAGGGGTGAATAAGTTTCGGATTGAGGAAGAAGTAAAACCTAACTTTGTCAAAGTTCAAAATTTTGACAAAGTTGAATCTTTCAAACTGTTAGAAAACAAACGTATATCCAAAACTTTTGAAGAATGAAGCCCACAGTAAACATCTCAAACCTGACTTACGCCCAATCTTGACCGAAGTGAAATTTGAAGACAATTTTTAGAATGTACAGGGAGTTGATTAAGTATAAAATTTCTTTGAGGGTATGTCATCTATCGAACGCATCAGCCGTTATCTCCAAATTATACTCATTGTATCAATAGTCATGTATTTGACCAGAGTCATTACAATTCCTATGACCTTCGGTTTGTTGGTTGCGATTGTTCTTTACCCCTTTTGTCAGTGGCTCGAAAATCACCGATGGCCGCGTAGCTGGGCTATTGCGGCTTGTTTGTCGGTCGTGCTTTTGATTGGACTGGCTTTATTGGGAGTTATGGTATGGCAAGTGGCCGAATTACGCCAAGAAATCCCTCATCTTGCTGCAAAAGGAGATCAAGTTTTGTTACAATTTCAGCAATGGCTCACTTCAAGGTTAGGAATTACGCTTGATATGCAGATAAATTGGCTACGTCAAACTACCAATAATCTGAGTAATCGCTTAGGAACGGTCTTGGTCGGAACGGTCAATGCCACGGCGGCTTTAATGTTTAATTTGGTCATTATTCCGCTTTTTACGGCTTTGTTTTTGCAATACCGAGGATTGTTGATGAGAGGCGTCTATCAAACCTTCGGCCCTCAAAATCGGGAGGGAGTGCGGGTAGTAGCTACGCAAACCGTCGAAACATATCACAACTACATCAAAGGATTATTGTTGGTCTATTTGATTGTGGGTATCTTAAACAGCGTAGGTTTGGCTGTTATTGGCCTTAAACAAGCTATTTTGTTTGGTTTTATTGCTTCTATCCTGACTATTATTCCCTACGTTGGTATTGCAATCGGAGCCTTGTTGCCTATTTCGGTAGCGTGGATGATGCACGATTCGATTTGGTATCCTTTGGGCGTGGTGGCTGTTTTTGGTACAGTACAGTACTTGGAAGCCAATGTGATTTTTCCGTGGGTGGTGGGTGTGCAGCTCAAAGTCAACACCTTGGCGTCACTGGTAGCTTTATTCATTGGAGGCGTAATTTGGGGGGTATCGGGTATGGTGCTTTTTTTACCTTTTGTGGCCATTTTGAAAGTGATTGCCGACAATGTGGAAAAATGGAAGCCATTGGCAACTTTTCTGGGGCCTGAGAAGTGAGGCTTCTCACAGATTTTACAGAATGAATACCCACAAATAAGCACAGAATGATGACAGAAAATGAGATTTCTTACAAAATTCGAGGCTGTATTTTTAAAGTCCATTCTAAATTAGGACCAGGGTTATTGGAGTCTGTTTATGAAAAAGCACTTTCCTATGAACTTGTCAAAGAAGGGCTATTCGTTGAAAATCAAGTTCCTGTACCCATGAGGTATGATGAAGTTCGCTTTGAAGTGGGGTTTCGGTTGGATATTCTTGTAGAACAAAAAGTAATCGTTGAAATTAAATCTGTGGAGTCACTCGCAGACGTGCATCATAAACAACTGCTAACTTATTTGAAGCTTACGGAACGAAAATTAGGGCTCCTGATAAATTTTAACGTGAGTAAGCTTGAAGACAAAATTTCAATTGTTCGCATTGGCAACTTTTACTAACTCTGTGAAAATCTGCTATAAGAATCTGTAAAAATCTGTGAGAAAATAACTATTGATATGAAACCCAACTTCATCAACATAGACAAGAAATCAGATGCTTCCTCGCGTCAGCATGACAAATCAATGGCTGCTCAAAAACCCTTCATCACCGCAGAAGGCATCAAAGTAAAGCCTACGTTTACCAAAGCCGACGTAGCGGAGGCCGAACATTTGGGCTTTGCCGCAGGCATACCCCCCTTTTTGCGTGGGCCGTACAGCACCATGTATGTCATGCAACCTTGGACAATACGACAATATGCAGGTTTTTCGACGGCTGAAGAATCTAATGCTTTCTATCGCCGCAATCTGGCAGGTGGACAAAAAGGGCTTTCCATCGCATTTGATTTGGCTACTCACCGTGGCTATGATTCTGACCATCCGCGTGTGGTGGGTGATGTGGGCAAAGCGGGAGTTGCGATTGACACCGTGGAAGACATGAAGGTTCTGTTTGACCAAATTCCGCTCGACCAGATGTCGGTTTCGATGACCATGAACGGTGCTGTGATTCCCATTATGGCGTTTTACATTGTGGCAGCAGAAGAACAAGATGTTAAGCCTGAACAGTTGGCAGGAACGATTCAGAACGATATTTTGAAAGAGTTCATGGTGCGGAATACGTATATCTATCCACCTGCCCCAAGTATGCGGATTATTGGCGATATTTTTGCCTACACAAGCCGTTTTATGCCTAAATTTAACAGCATCAGTATCAGTGGCTATCACATGCACGAGGCAGGTGCACCAGCGCATATTGAGCTGGCTTATACGCTTGCCGACGGCCTTGAGTACATCCGTACGGGCTTGGCAGCAGGCATGGACATTGATGCTTTTGCCCCCCGTTTGTCGTTTTTTTGGGGAATTGGCATGAATCATTTCATGGAAATTGCTAAGATGCGTGCGGGGCGATTATTGTGGGCGAAGATTGTCAACAAGTTTTCTCCTAAAAACAAAAAATCATTGGCCTTACGAACGCACTGCCAAACGTCGGGTTGGTCTTTGACGGAACAAGACCCGTTCAACAACGTAGCGCGTACGACCGTTGAGGCAATGGCAGCGGCTTTGGGGCATACCCAAAGTTTGCATACCAATTCATTGGACGAAGCGATTGCCCTACCTACCGATTTTTCGGCGCGGATTGCTCGAAATACCCAATTGTATTTGCAGCATGAAACGGATATTTGTCGGGTAGTAGATCCTTGGGGGGGAAGTTATTATGTGGAATACTTGACCCAAGAACTGGCCGAAAAAGCGTGGGCGTTGATTGAAGAAGTGGAGCAGATGGGGGGAATGACCAAAGCCATTGAGGCAGGACTTCCTAAAATGCGCATAGAAGAAGCGGCTGCCCGTAAACAAGCGCGTATTGACAGTGGCAAAGATGTGATCGTGGGGGTCAATAAATTTAAACCAGATTCTGAGAAGCCTCTTGACATTTTAGAGGTAGATAATCAGGCGGTGCGAGAAGCACAAATAGCGCGTTTAGAACGGATAAAGGCTGAACGGAATAACGAAGAGGTAACAAAAGCATTGGAGGCTATCACAGAGGCTTGTCAAGCCCCCTGGCCCCCAAAGGGGGTAAATGTAAACTCCCAATTGGGGTTGGGGACTAATCTTTTGGCGTTGGCAATTGAAGCGGCGCGGGTACGCGCTACATTAGGGGAGATTTCGGACGCAATGGAAAAAGTTTTTGGAAGATATAAAGCTATGATACGTTCAATTTCAGGAGTATATAGTGCCGAAGTTTCGGACGATGAAAACTTCCGCGTAGCCCGTGAGATGGCCGACCGTTTTGCTGAATTAGAAGGCCGCCGCCCGCGCATTATGGTCGCTAAGATGGGGCAAGATGGTCATGACCGTGGTGCCAAAGTGATTGCGACAAGTTTTGCTGATTTAGGGTTTGACGTGGACATGGGGCCACTCTTCCAAACCCCTGAAGAAACGGCTCGCCAAGCCGTAGAAAACGATGTTCATATAGTAGGGGCATCGAGTTTAGCAGCGGGACATAAAACATTGATTCCACAGTTGATAGATGAACTAAAAAAACTGGGTCGCGAAGACATTATGGTCATTGCAGGTGGGGTTATTCCCCCTCAAGACTATGATTTCTTATATAAAGCAGGTGTGAAAGGCGTATTTGGTCCTGGAACGATTATTTCGGTGGCGGCACAAAAGATTTTGGGGGAATTGATGGGAGAGTAAGAGGCAGTGCGTTTTAAAGGCACTTTTCAAACGTTCGCCTTAAATGCAAACAAAAGACTAAAATCTCTCTACTACTTATGAAAACGGCCTTATGCTTATTCCTGCTTTGTATCGTTCTGAGTTGTAAAGATAAAGAAACAACAGGCATACCACCTTTAAGCCCCAAAGATCCTTTTGGAACAGAATACCAAATTCTGTTAAATCACTACATTAAAGAAACCGAATACGCCAACGGTTATAAGTCTTATTGGGTTGAAAAAGGTACGAATAAGGCCGTAGTCATTTTTACGAAAGAGCCTGGAATAGATAGGATTTGTTGCGACAATGGTTCTCCTTATATCGCTTTTGAAATAGACCCGTCATTGGTCAGTTTTGAATACTCAACCAGCGCACAATTGATGACAGCAAACAGTATTACGGGAATGACAAATAGTTTTTCAGGACCGCAATCCTATGTGCTTAAAGAAGGTACTTTGAGTGGAAAGAAACTTTCTTACAAAGAATGGTCTATCGCAATTTCACTTCCCCCCAAGACAAATTCGTTTTATAATGGCTTGACTTTAAAAGAACTGTTTAAGGTGTATTAAAGCAGTTGAATCTTTTAATAGTTAAATTTTTTCTTCAAATAAATCATTGCATTGACAACTTTTTTCTACATTTGCCGAAGCTAATCGCTTCGGTCAGATGAACACACTTCGCTTTTATCTTCACGTTTATCTAAGTATGCGGGTCTGCATTTGCGGGTCGTAGTTACTTTCTCTTTTTCTCGGCAATCTTACTTTTTATCAGTAGCACACTGATGCAACAGTTGCGGCAGGCAATCGCGGATTAAAAAATCAGTGGAAACCTGTCGAATCCGTGTCATCCGTGGGCAAGAGTATCTATCATTTCAATTCCCAAAATTACTTCATCATGACACCCATGACCCTTCAGTTGGCTGATTATGGTATCAGCTCAAAAACTGGCTTTTTACCCGAATGTCCCGTTTCTTCCATTCCTGTTCACAACCATGCTTGGCATCAGTTAGCGGCCAATCTCCCCAAAGCGCTGGCGACGGGAATGTTGAAAGCAATGGTTGAAGCACTTCCTGAATTTGTAGAGGATGTTGAGACCCCGTTTGAACACTCGATGCGCACGCTTTCTTATTTGGGCCATGCGTATTTGTGGGGCGACAAAGAAGTACCTCAGCGACTTCCCAACAAACTCGCTCGTGCGTGGGTGTGGGTAGCACGCCAAGTAGGCCGCCCGCCGATTTTGTCATACCCTTCGTATTGCTTATACAACTTCCGATTAGTAGATGCCTCAAAACCAGCGTATTTGGGCAATATCGAAATCGCCCAAAACTTCCTTGGGGGTTCGGATGAAGACTGGTTTATTCTGATTCATGTGGACATTGAAGCGCGGGCAGCACAAGCCATTCGAGCCATTCCCGACTTGCTTTTTAGTGCCTATCTCAACGACGCCGAAGCCATGAAACGTGGTTTGGAGGAAGTAAAAGAAGCCTTACAACGGATAAATGTGACGATGAATCGGATGCCCGAAGGATGCGACCCGTACATTTATTATACCCGTGTTCGTCCGTATATTTTTGGGACAAAGAACAATCCTGCTTTGCCCAACGGCCTCATTTATGGCGATTGTTTTGAAGGAAAGCCCCAGTTTTATCGAGGAGAAACGGGGGCACAAAGTAGTATTGTGCCCGCTTTGGATGGACTACTGGGGGTAACTCACAAAAATGACCCGTTGAAAGAGTATTTACTGGAAATGCGTACGTACATGGTGCCAGAACACAAAGAGTTTATTGAACGTGTTGAAACAGAGTCGCTTGTACGACGACGCGTATTAGAACATTCCGAAAACGCGGCATTAACCGAACTATACAATGTTTGCGTGGATGAACTGTTCCGTTTCCGTGCCAAACATTTAGAGTATGCCGCCTCGTACATTCACAAGCAGTCGTTACAGGCTAACAATAGCAATTCCGTAGGAACAGGAGGCACGCCCTTTATGGAATACCTCGCCAAGCACCGCGACGAAACGAAGATTGCCGCGCTGGATTGAGTAGAAACCGAATGATAAGCCACAAAGAATTTAAAGAAATAGCACAAAATCAAATGGATAGAGAACTTTGTGGATTCTTTGTGTTCTTTGTGGTTAATATTTTTAAGGTGTTTGCTAACTTTGACGCTTTATTATGATAACCAATGCAGCAATACCACGATTTACTTCGCCATATTTTAGAAAACGGAACACGTAAAACCGACCGTACAGGCACAGGAACCATCAGTGTGTTTGGCTACCAAATGCGTTTCGATTTGCAACAAGGCTTTCCGTTAGTGACGACCAAAAAAGTCCATACCAAGTCCATCATTCACGAACTATTGTGGTTTTTGAAAGGTGATACAAACATCAAATACCTCAAAGACCACGGTGTGAGTATTTGGGACGAGTGGGCCGATGCCGAAGGAAACCTTGGCCCAGTGTATGGTAAACAATGGCGGAGTTGGGAAGCACCCGACGGGCGAGTGATTGATCAATTTCAGGACGTATTAAATCAACTCAAAAAAAGCCCTGATTCACGTCGTATTATTGTATCAGCTTGGAACCCCGCCGATTTGTCCAAAATGGCCTTGAGTCCATGTCATGCGTTATTTCAGTTTTATGTGGCTGATAATAAACTCTCATGCCAGTTGTATCAGCGCAGTGCCGATGTATTTTTGGGAGTGCCTTTCAATATCGCCAGTTATGCGTTGTTGACGATGATGATTGCCCAAGAATGTGGCTTTGAATACGGTGATTTTATTTGGACGGGCGGCGATACGCACATTTACAGTAATCACTTAGAGCAAGTAGAATTACAGTTGAGTCGTGAACCAAGATCTTTACCTACCATGAAACTCAATCCAGAGGTAAAAAGCGTTTTTGATTTCAAATTTGAAGATTTTACCCTCGAAAATTACAATCCGTGGCCAGCTATCAAAGCACCTGTGGCGGTGTAAGTTACGGGACGATTTCTTCCACATACAGCGCATTGCCCTCGGCAGTGCGCTGTATGTTTTTGCCATTGATGGTAACTGAAAACTGAACCGACTCAAAGGCTTCAGCAAAGGTATCTTGAAATAAAAGGAGACGTTTACCCGTTTTTTGGTTTTTCCATACTTGCAGCCACGGTTGATTGTATTTGAACGCCCTTGCAAATTCTCCCGTGTCGTTTTGCCAAGTAGCTTCTACAAGTTTTTGGTTGCTGCGTTGATAGTCAAAAGCGTAGCTTTCGCGTAATTGTGTTCCATCTAAAATAGACTGATACTTGGCAAATACCTCGTGGGCTTGCACCATCGCCGCTACGCCAAGGGCGTCTTTTCCAATGTAATCTTCGCCCACAGTTGGGCAAGGTGGTTGGTCGGGGCCTTGGTATTCATAGACAAAATAGCCGCCCGTATTTTGAGAAACACACGACAAATTTCCGTTGATTTTGGAATAACGTAAGGCTTGGTACGGGTCGTACGATTGCCCGAAAATCCAGTAGTTGGTGTAAAAAACGCGCGGATTACAAAGATGGACAAACACCGCGTCACGCACCAAATTCATGGGGTACATTACCCGATTGTCGAGTTGCCGAATGTAACCTTTAGTGCCTCGTCCCACTTGAAACCGACGTATGATACTGCGACGAGCGTCGGCGGGTTTGTCTTCGTAGGGCCAGAAAAAATTCAGAAACTTGACCGTAGGCGGCGCGGTGATGGATTTGAGATTAAGCATGTCCAGTGTCCGTAAGTACCAATTGACGGGAGCTTTCCAGACGTGGGCGGGCTGGTCAACGGCATCGTTGGTATTGACAGTCATGCTGGTATAACCAAAACCCGTCATTAATACCGTAGGAGAGGGGAGTTGGACGTTTTGAATGGCTTTGGCATTTTGGTGAATGGCCAAATAATCGTCAATCGTTTTCTTGTCAGCACTCCAGTTGTCGTTGGCGTAGCCGTCCAATTTGAAATTTTTGCCTTGGAAATTGAACGTGAGGGGTTCTCCAATCCACGAGAAAAAGAGCTTGCCGTGTTTTCGGTAAATCTTTTCGGACAAATTGTACATAGTTTTCCGAAAATTAGGGTCGGCCATGTCCCATTGCCAGCCTTCATTAGCAGGATTATGAGGTTCAAAATCTACCGCAAATACGTTAGAGGGCAGGCGTTTGGCTAACCAATCTGCCGCTTGGTCGAGTTGGCGAGCGTCAAATTTGGTAATTCCCTGACGACCTTTTGGGCGAACGTGTTGCATCAATTCTACTACCTCACCCGCGTACATGAGTCGGAATTTGTCCTCATTGACCTGCCAACCTACCTTTCGTAAATTTTGAATAGGTTCGTCTAACGGCCGTGATTCTGAGCCATATTTTTTGTTAGATAAAAGTGTAAAAGCGGGGGTTTGTTTAAAAATGCCAATATCACCAACGGCTTTGTTGTTTGGCCAAAGGGGTTGTTTATAAGCCAATTGCGGTTTATTATTTTCTAATGAATCGCGTACCCAAAATATCAATTCCGAGGCAGCAGCATATTTGGCTTTACCAGCTGCTACATTGAAGGCCGAAGAAAGCCAACTTTCACTGTTAACGTTGGATACTTCCGTGATGTATTTTACCAAGTGCAGCCAACGGTTGGGTAAAATCGGCTGTTGAGTGAGCTGACGAGCATCTACTCGATTCACACTGCCGTTGAGGGTGTAGTAAGCGGTGCGTCCTGCTTCGAGGCTGGCATCATCCACCAAGTAAAGTTTGTTGTCGGTGCGGCGTTCGAGGCGGAGCTTTATTTGTTGGTCTTCATAACGGTTAGGGTCGGGTTCGTATTCAAAATAGATAATCGAAGCTTTGGCGTGAGGAAGGGCTTTTAACGAAGATACGACGGGCAAAAGGGGAGTGTTTTGTTGTATTGTGTTGTGTTTCAAGAAAAAAAACACTGCTACGACCACACTCGTTAGAATCCCTATTTTTATCATATTTTTCACGTAAGAATTTCCTTCAGATTTTTTAAATAAAGCCTCACTGTTTCTAACTGTTCAATCACCCGATTTATTTTATTTCGCTGACTTCGCCCCGACTCAATGATTTGGCGGGCGGCGGCGAGTTTGTGTTTTTTGTGTTCGACCAAATACACGATTTCGTCCAGCAATTCAATATCGGCGCGATTGTAAATACGGTCGCCGCTGCGTTTTTCGGGACGCAACATAGGGAAAACCGTCTCCCAATAACGCAATTTGGAAGGCTCAAAGCCGTAACGAGCCGCTACCTCGT
>JBGAUP010000195.1:0-11919 GCA_044228585.1 Runella sp.
CTGACGTCATGCTTGGGAAGGTCTCTTTCAAAAACATGATGAATGGTAAAGTAACTGGCTTTCCCACAACGGTTATCATGGACGAAAAAATGAATTTAATTCAACCCATTGCAGGGTATTTAGAACCCCGCATGTTCCATCAAGTATTGGCTTATTTTGGTGACAACAACCACCAGAAAGAACCTTTTGACCAATTTCAGCAAAAGACCTACCCCAGTAAATATACTGCCAAGGTGCAGTAGCTTTGTACAAGCCCCCTAACCGCACGACGGCCCCAAAGGGAGCATTAATGACTTTTTATGCAATTACCTATTTATCAGCTGGACGCATTCAGCAACAAAATTTTTGGCGGTAATCCCGCTGCCGTAGTACCGCTCACGGCTTGGTTGTCTGACGAAACCATGCAGGCCATCGCAGCCGAAAATAATTTAGCCGAAACTGCTTTTTACGTTCCCACTGATGCAGGTTTCCATATTCGATGGTTCACACCAGCCGTAGAAGTGGACTTGTGTGGACATGCCACACTGGCCACAGCCTACGTACTGTTTTTTATAGAAAATTATCCGCAAGACCAAATAAGTTTTGAGTCGCGCAGTGGTGAGCTAAAAGTTCGTAAAGAAGGCGACTGGCTTGTATTGGACTTCCCAACCGATCATTTACACAAACAACTTGTATCGCCTCCTGCTTTACTGGAGGCTTTGGGAGATATAACACCGCTCGAAATACTAAGAGGAAAAACCGATTTCATGGCCGTATTGGAGAATGAAGAGCAAGTTCGGAATCTCCAACCCGATGTAATCGCTCTTTCTACGCTACCAGTGCGCGGGGTTATTGTAACCGCCAAAGGTGATTCTGTTGATTTTGTTTCGCGCTTTTTTGCCCCACAATCGGGTATTGCCGAAGACCCCGTCACAGGGTCGGCACATACAACACTTACTCCCTACTGGGCCGAAAAGTTGGGCAAAACCGAACTAAATGCTTTACAAGTTTCTCGGCGTGGTGGTATTCTCAAAACCCAACTCCTCGGTGACCGCGTAGAAATAGCAGGACAAGTGAAACTCTATCTAACTGGAACCATTGAGGTAGAATAAAAAAGCCTCTTAACTCATTCATGCTATCAGGCAACTGACTTTGGTCGGCGGGTTCTTACCTGCCGTTTTTCTTTTTTAAAAGGCTCAATAGCTACTTGAATTTCAAGATTTGGAGTTACCATTGCAGGGGAAGATAAAGGCAGAGGTCGCATCAGCACATCGCCCTCTCTTTGCTCTGCATTTTGAAGCCATTCTTCTTCCTGACTGCGAAGATTTTGAATGACATTAATTACTTCTTCACCGCGTCTTCCCTGTTCCTCAATACTCATTTGATTGTATTCAAAACGAGGGAGTTCCCAAAAGAATAGTTCAGTTTTGGCATCATAAACCCCAATTGGGATTTCTTTCTTATTTACAAAAAAAACCTCCAAAGCACTGTATGCTTCGGCGCGGGTAGGATAAGAAATATGTTGGTATTGACCTTTGAAAAGGTATAATATTGAAAAACGATTCATGACAATAAGATTTAAGTGAATTTTACTTGCCACACGTTAAGGATAAGAAAATTGGCAAGTTTAGAAGCGGATGCTATCAAAAATCAATAGCTAAAATAGAGTAAAAAATATACTCCCTGTTGTAGAAAATCTCTAACTGCTCTTTATTAAAACTTAGGACATTTGCCTAAAGAAGTACCACTAAAAATGTACAAAAGAAAGAACAGGATTATTTAGTTTGTGACGGTTTACTTAGACAAACTTATAATAAAATATCTTCCCAACAAAGAAAACGGCAGAAAATATTTTATTAAGGGGAAATCCTATGTTATCCCACAAAAAATAAAAATATAACTATTTAAAGAATAATTTTACAGCGATTTCTACATCCATCAGGACTACTACTTCGTTTTTCATTTCTTCAAAATCGTAAACTCTACTCTGCGATTTTGCTTGCGACTTTCTTCCGTGGTGTTGGGTGAAATAGGGCGGGTGGGGCCATAGCCCTTGGTTTGGATGCGATTAGGAGCAATATTTTTAGTCGCGAGGTAGCGTTTTACTTCCTCTACACGGTCTTTAGAAAGTTGAACGTTGGCATCAAAATCACCCACGTTGTCGGTGTGGCCCTCCAAGAGGATTTCCATCGTCGAATTTTCAGTCATCATCTGCGCAATTCGGTCTAATTCGGGCAGCGAAGCAGGCAGTAAATCGTATTTGCTTTGAGCAAATCGAATGGTATTGAGCGTTATTTTTTGGCCTATTTCAATGGGTGAGAGAAGAACTTCACGACGTAGTTCACGGTATTGAGTCTCCTTGGTCAAATCTAGTACTATACCCCCTGACTGATATCCTTTGCGTTGCGCCGTGAGTCCATACTGTTTTTGGGTGTCTAATACCAGTTTAAAATCACCTACGGCAGGATCGTAATCAAGCCGTTGAGGGGCTTGTTTTTGGTCTAAATCTTCCACAATCACTTCGGCGGCGACGGGCTGCTTGGTGATTTGATCCAGTACAATTCCTTGCAACATGACTGTCGGAACTGGCTTAATGGCCTCGGGAAGTTTCATGCGAAAAATATCAAATTCTCCCAATGAATTTTCGGCAGAGCAGAAATAGGCATACGCCCCCGAAGCAGGAATGGTGAAATGAGCTTCATAATCGGCAGTATTGAAAGCTGGGCCAAGATTCTCTGGTTCAGACCAGCGCATCCAAGTATCATCCAAACGACGACTCACGTAAATATCCATTTCGCCGTAGCCACTCCGTCCGTTAGAAGTAAAGTAGAGGGTTTGATTGTCGGTTGCAAGAAAAGGCGTAAATTCATCATCGGCGGTATTAATGTCAATACCCATATTTTGGGGAGGCGACCAAGTACCGTCGGCTTGCGGAAACGAAATGTATAAATCTGCTCCCCCCTTGGTATTAGCATCTTGCAGTGATAGCACCATTACTTTTCCGTTTGGTCCGATGTAAAATCCAGAAAATGGATGGTCATTGACGTAGCTTTGAAGGCGTAGTTCCTGCGGGAATGTCCAACCCGTGCTGTTTTTACGACTGATAGATACTCCTTTAGAAAGACCGCCATCGGGGTGATAAATATTCATCAACAACGCCGTACGGTCGTCGGGGGAGATGTAGCAAATAGAGTTCTCTTGGAGGTTATTGACGGGTTGTCCCATATTTTTGGCTTTTTGCCAAACTCCATTTTTTTCTTCGGCAAACCATACGTCATAGTCTTCTTTGGCTTTTAGGTTTTCAGGGTGATCAAAACGGGTAAAATAAATGGTCTTTCCATCGGGAGAAATAACGGGGGCTACTTCGTTGGCTTTAGAATTGACATTCGGCACCAAGTTTTCCTTTTTGAGTTCTTTCGGAACATCTTTAGCCAGATTAATAACCGCCTCGACAGGTTTGTCAGAAGACGAAATACCAATCGCATCTATTTCATTCCAACCTGCGACCAACTTTGTGTTCAATACTACTTTAATCGCTGATACTTTAAAGGGTGTAAGTTGAGGAAGCCAAATTCGGTGCATCCCCGCGCCACGCTTTGTAGCTTCTGGTTTGCTTTTATAGAGCGTATATTCCTTGTTTTGAGTATCGTAGGCAAGCACATTGGTGACACAACCTGCCCCAAAATTTTCGGCAATCACCACTTGTCGAATCTCCATTGGAGTTTCAAAACCCACCTTCATCCATTCTTCACCTGCATCGGGTGTAGCCGAACGCCAAGCTGACGCTCCACTTTCGGCCTGTGGGAGTTTGTTAGGTTTTCCAAGTATTTGTAAAGCGCGGTATTGTTGCCCATTACTTCCAGTAAATTCCGAAGAGAATTCAAGAACTTTCGTCGCCCATTGGAGTTGCTGGGCTTGGGCCAACTGCCCAAGAAAAAACAGGAGTAAAAATAAGAAAAAACGCATGTTTACAGGCTTTTAACCTGTCTGCACACATTTCGTGCCAATTACAACAATTCTTCACTTGGATTCCAAAAGACTGTTTTAAATCCAATGATTTTATCGTTTTCAACAACGATGCCTTCGGCTTCCAAAAGCTCTTGCATGGCTGTTGGGGTTCCAAAAAAGTGTTTTCCCGTGAGCATTCCGTCACGATTGACGACTCGGTGAGCGGGTATGTCAGGCATACCGTGGCACGCATTCATCGCCCAACCCACCATACGAGCACTGAGTTTAGAACCTAAAAACAAGGCAATTGCTCCGTAAGATGTTGCTCTTCCCGTGGGAATTTGACGAACCACATCATAGACATCGTCGAAGAAACTTTTAGATTCCATGAGACAGCTTGGCTTATTGCTTTGTTTCGATTCTTTCGACCAATGTATTGTACCATGCTTCTCCATATTTGGTAATAAGCGGGTCTTTGAGAAACTTGTAAAGTGGTACGCCTAACTCCCTTCCATGGTTGCAGGCGGGTTTGCAAATGTGCCAACGGTCGTAGTTGAGGGCTTCGTAGTGGTCGTATTTGGTAATCCGAATCGGGTACAAATAGCACGAAATAGGTTTCCGAAAAGTGATTTTTCCGTCCAAAAAAGCCTGCTCAATTCCGCATTTTAAGATTCCTTTTTGGTCATAAAGTGCGTAAGCACACTCTCTGCCATTGATGGTTGGAGTGACATAATCTCCGTCGTGGTCTTGTTCGTAGCAACCCGTTTTCTCAATGGCTTCGATACCTTTTTTGTTCAAATAAGGCTTTACTTTTGGATAAATATCTTCCAAAATAGCCAACTCATCTTTTTCGAGAGGAGCTCCTAAATCTCCTTCTACACAACAGGCCCCTTTGCATTTGGTCAACTCACACACAAAATACTGGTCGGCGATGTCATCACTGATAACGGCATTGTCAATTACTATCATTGCTTCTTAATCTTGAGTTGTTGGCCAATTTTTACCCCTGTATCAGGCAGTTCATTCCATTCTTTAATTTGGTCAACTTTTACCCCGTATTTTTGTGAAATACTAAACATCGTTTCTCCTTGCGCCACAGTATGACTAATAAACTCCTCCGCTTTGGGCTGTTGCGAAATGGTGTTGCCTACGGGGCGAATGGTTAATTTCTGTCCGCTCAACAACTTAGCATCTTGAGGGAGATTATTCCAGTATAAAATGTCATTGACTGTAACATCGTACATTTTTGAAATGCTATAAAACGTCTGACCTGCCTCTACTACGTGGATAACGGGTTTATTATTCGTAGGTTGGGGGGGAGTCGTTGTTGTTGGGGGCGTTTTTACTGGAGGGTTTTGAGGAGTAGGTTTCACCTCTACTCCACCTTGTTGGTCGCTCTCAGCAGTTTGTACATTCTTTACTGGCGGCTTAGATTCAACATTCGCTTTCTTGTTGTTTGTCGCAGTCTGTTTGCTATTATTGGTTGTTTTTGGTTTTGCCGTTTCTTCATCGTTAATGATTACAACACGGTCATCATCTACGGGATTGAATGAAGGAGCGCGTTTATTGGGTTTGGTCGTTTGTGTGGAGGTAGTAGGGGTTTGCTTTCCTTTTTCTGTGGGTGCAGCGGTCCTTCCTTCTGTTATTTCTACCCCTTCCGACGTCTTAGCATCCGTAGCAGGGGCATCGGCCATTTTAGGGGTATAGACTTTACGATCCGAGGGCTTTTGGGGAATCGTATTATTAGTAGCTGGAGCAGACTCATTGCGAACGGTTTCTTGAACCGCAGGACGCGGTTGCGATTTCCCCGATCCAGGCACCCACTCGTCTTGCGGAACCTCTATCACCTCCACGGGCTTATTTCTGGGGCGTTTTTTGGTCAGCCAAAGTACTCGCCCTGTTTGTAACCGCTGATTACGGTTGTCTATACGGTTGTACTTAACCAAAAACTTGAGTCTAATACCGTATATCTGAGCTACCTTCCAGAGTGATTCTCCTTCGCGCACGGTATGGAAAGGAACAACAGCCCGTTTGTTTTTCTTAGCCAAATAATACACTTCCCCTGGCGTAACTGGGTCACGTTCCGACATTTCGTTATAACGCAAAAAACTGCTAAAACTCACGCGTGATTTCTTTGCCAAGGATTCTACATTGTCGTTCCCGCCCGCCATAATTCCTGGCAAACCGTTTATTTCGTACAATAACAAATCGCTCTTGTAGCCTTCTGCCCGAACCAACACAGGAAAACCGATGTCTTTTTGCGTAAAATTATCGCGCTGATTGGGTTTCTTAAACACCGCAAGGCGATTCCGAACAGTCTCATATTGGTCGTTGTTGACAGGCAGAATGAGCGAGTATTCTTTATCGGAAGGAATATCATTGCCCGTAATCCAACGGTTTTGGGTACGCAAGGCCACTTCGTCAATTCCAAATTCTTTGGCAATTCCGTCTAATGTACGCCCGCTGGCTTGTGGATACTCCAAAAGAGCCATCCGGTTGAGTGATTGATATCGCTCAATAGCCGACTCAATCGCAATTTTATGCGCAAGAAAGCGTAGAATATAACGGTCAGATTTCCCATCTAATTTAATCTCACGAGCATACCCCCACTCGGCAGGAATAGATTTGCTAATGCCCCCTGCCCCAAGATAATACGAATACAAAGACGCAATCCAGTTATTAAATTGGGTGTTACTTTTTTTGAGGTATTTAGCCGCAGCGCGGGTCGAAGACGTAATATTTTTGCGTTCATCCACTTGGTCATCCACCCGCAAACCGTAATCTACTGCTGTTTCTTTTTTAAATTGCCAAAAACCTACAGCATTGGAAGCCGACACCGCATCGGGTTGGAGATTGCTTTCTTGAACCGCTAAGTACTTAAAATCAACGGGAACATCTTCGTCTATCAAAATTCCTTCAACAATCGGAAAAAACAACAGGCAACGGTCTAATTTGGCTTCCCAAAATTTTTTATTGGCAAGCAACGCCTTTACATCAGTCTGGACGATAGCTCGGGCATCTTCATCGAGTTGTACATTCATTCCCGCAAATCCCACACTACGCGGAACATTAGGAACAGCTGGAGCTTGTGCCCAACCTAAAGAAAAGATAAAGAACGAAATAAATGTGGTTAGGGTTAAAATACGTTTCATTGCTTTTTGATTCGCTAAATATTAATGTTTCCACGCAATCATCAGTCCATCTCTCACGGGGAGAAGTAGGTGGTTGACACGCGCATCATTGTGAACTTTTTGATTAAAATCTAAAAGGGCTTGGGTATCCTTATCTATCTTTTTATTCGTCTGCACTATTTTACCACTCCAAAGCACATTATCGGCAATAATAACCCCCCCCGAACGAACTTTGTCAAACACCAAATCGTAGTACAAGCCGTAGTTGAGCTTGTCGGCATCAATAAACACCATGTCAAACGTATCGGTCAACGTAGGGATGAGTTCAGCGGCGTTTCCTATCCGAAAATCAATCTTGTGGGCGAGCGGTGATTTCTCAAAAAACGAGCGCGTAAAACTTTCGAGTTCTTCATTGACATCCACCGTAATCAACAACCCGTCATCGGCCAAACCCTCTGCCAAACAAAGTGCCGAATAGCCAGTATAAGTGCCGATTTCCAGAATTCTACGGGGACGCATCATCGTCGAAAACAGCGACAAAAGCCGTCCTTGCATTTGCCCCGAAAGCATTCTTGATTGAAGAACTTTAGCGTGTGTTTCACGGTTGAGCTGTGCCAAAAGAGGGCTTTCGGCTGACGTATGGGTCAGCGCGTAGGCTTCTATTGCAGCAGGAAGAAAATCCATTAATTGTGTTTTGTTTCAACAAATATAAACGAAAAAACGACCAAAAACGTATTTTATGGCCGTTTTTGTCAAGTTTTGTTCATTTTTATTTAGGATTTACCATCTTCTTCTGGTACAAAAGAAAGTGTACTCCATTGGCTTTCGTCAAGCATTTCTTGGGCAATGTCTTGTAATTGAGGCGCAGTTACGGCATTGATTTCGGCAAAAATTTCCTGCAACGAGTCCACTTTTCCCGTATCTAAAATACTCTTCGCCATCATCAACATAAAGCTCTGATTGCCCTCTTCCGACATGGCCAATTGCCCCATCAATTGCTCTTTCAAATTACGAAGCTGAATCGTCGTGAGTGGTTTTTCGCGGAGCAGGCGCAGTTCCCGATGTACCAACTGAATAGCACGGTCTAAGTTTTTAGATTCAGTTCCAAAAAATACCCCTAAAAAGCCCGTATCTAAAAAGGGGGCATAATTGGCTTCAATGGAATACACCAAACCGTACTTTTCGCGCAACGTCATGTTGAAACGAGAATTCATACCAGGCCCACCGAGCAAGTTTACGAGCATAAAAAACGGCAACCGTTTATCATCCATAAGTGCGTAGGCAGGTCTTCCCATGGCCACCTGCGTTTGGGTCATACCACGGGGTACTTGGATATTTTTGGGTACGTAAACTTCTGGGACGGTACGCACGCGCTGAGTAGTACAATGGGGCAGATCATACAGATATTTCTCCGCTTGCCTTATGGCTTTGTGAAAAGGCAAATTGCTCACCAATGACACCACAATGCGTTCGGTGTCGAGATTATCAGCAATAAACGACTGTAAATCAGTTCTCTTAAACGAACGAATACAATCAGGAGTTCCGAGAATATTACGTCCCAGCTGATGATTTTGAAAGACCAATTCGTCAAAGTCATCTTGAATTGCGTCTTCGGGCGAATCGTGATACATGGCCATTTCCTCCAAAATCACCCCACGTTCGCGCTCGATTTGCTTTTCGGGAAAAATGGAATGAAAAGTAATATCCGACAACAATTCAATGGCTTTATCGCTATGAGAAGCCAAAAGAGACGCGTGAAAGCATATTTTCTCTTTGGTAGTATAAGCGTTTAGTTCCCCTCCGACGGTTTCGAGCCGATTGATGATGTGGTATGATTTACGTTTTTGCGTTCCTTTGAAGGCCATGTGTTCCCAAAAATGAGCGAGACCTTGCTGATGAGGCAGCTCGTCGCGGCTTCCGATGTCGAGCATAATCCCCCAGTGGGCAATTTGAGTATGAGGTACTTGTTTATGTACAACACGAATGCCATTAGGCATGGTGTGTAATTGATATTCTTCCATTCTTGTTGTTATCACTAATGCAAAGGTAACCATTTTTGGCGGATGAGGGTTTCTTAATACTCTGATTCTATATGTACCTTTGTTACCCAATACCAACCAAACTAATTAAGTTGTGGTCAGAATATAAAAATATGTACGGTCTGACTATCGTCTGACCTCTGTCCACAATCAGACAATCCAATTAAACGCAAAAATGCTTACTCGTAAACTTTCTATGGACGAACTCAACCGCCTTACAGTGGACGAGTTTCGTGACGTTCCCAAACATTCTTTTGTGTTTGTTTTGGATGATATTAGGAGTCTTAACAACGTAGGTTCAGTATTTCGTACTGCCGACGCTTTCAGGGCTACCAAAATTTATCTCTGTGGCCTTACTGGCACGCCTCCCCACCGCGATATTACTAAAACAGCCCTTGGAGCTGATGAGTCGGTAGCATGGGAACATACCCCCGATATATTGGTGCTCATTGAGCGGCTCAAATCAGAGCATTATACAATCATTGCCCTCGAACAAGCAGAAAACAGCCTTAAACTTCACGAATTTTTACCCGAATCTAACCAGAAGTATGCTTTTATCCTCGGCAACGAGGTATTTGGCGTCAATGAAGACGCAATTGCTCAATCGGATATTTGCCTTGAAATCCCACAATTTGGTACAAAACATTCATTGAACGTAGCCGTGAGTGCTGGTATTGTAGCGTGGGACTATGTATCTAAGACCCTGAAAAACTTAACATAAAAATAACTCCAAATTTTTGTTTTCACGAAAATATAGCTATCTATTTGCAAATTTTTTTATTCATACTCACAATCTGTCCTTATTCAAATGAAATCAGACAAAAAAAAAGCCGCGAGCGAAATCGCCAAAAAAATTTCGGCTGTCGTCGTAGGAGAAACCGTCTCTAAAAAAATAGCAAAAGCCATTGCAAAAGCTGCCGAAAAACTGGCTAAAAAATTAGATAAAATCAAAAAGAAAGAAGCCGAAGCGAAAGAACAAGAAGCAAAAGACGCTTTAAAGAAAGCCAAAAAAGCCGCTGAAAAAGCTGTAAAAGAGGCCGAAAAAGCCAAGAAAAAGGCGAAGAAAAAAGCAGAAGATAGCGCAAAGAAAAAAGACAAAGGTCATAAAAAAGACAAGAGTGAAGCTAAAGCGGCCTCTTTGCCAGAACCAACACCCGTAGAGGTCTCTGTTGAAAAACCGAAGCCTGCTGCGTCTAAATCAAAAACCCCTACCAAAAAAGCTGCTCCCGCGCCACCAGCGAAAAGAAAATACGTAAGGAAAGCACCTGCTCCTGAGGCATCTACCACCAGCGAACCTAATCCAGAGGTATAGCTACTCCTCTTTTTTAGGTTTCATTGTGGGCTTAAACACTGGCTTAGGTTTAGTCCCCATTCCCCCAATGGGGGCTTCTTTTTTGTCAGTTTTGTCCTCCCCTGGCAGTTCGTCACTAATCACTGGCTGTGTGGAAACAGATTTTTTAGGAACAAACACTGGCTTAGGTTTGGCCTCTTCGCCCCCAATGGGGGTTTCTTGAACGGGAGATTGCGTCTCAGTTGACTGTGCAGTCACAGGTTTTTTGGGTGCAAAGACTGGCTTAGGTTTAGCCTCCGTTCCCCCAATAGGGGTATCTTGAACGGGCGATTGCGCCTCGGTTGACTGTGCAGTCACAGGTTTTTTGGGTACAAACACTGGCTTAGCTTTAGCCTCCGCTCCCCCAATAGGGATTTCTTGAACGGGAGATTGCGCCTCGGTTGACTGTACAGTCACAGGTTTCTTTGGTGCAAAGACTGGCTTAGCTTTAGCCCCCTCGCCCCCAATGGGGGTTTCTTGAACGGGAGATTGCGCCTCGGTTGACTGTACAGTCACAGGTTTCTTTGGTGCAAAGACTGGCTTAGCCTTAGCCTCCATTCCTTCAATGGGGGGGGCTTGGGGCGAAGGTTGCGCCTCTTCTGGTTTTGGAATGGAAGGTTTTACCGTAGGTCTAAACGCAGGTTTAGGAGTTGGCGTCTTCGTTACTAATTGTTCATCTCCAAGAGGAACACTACCCGCTGCCGGCTGCTGACTACTCACCGCTGACTGTCTCTTCAACTCCTCTTTTTCTTTGATAAACTGCTCATAAAGTACTTTTTTCTCTTCAGCTTGCTCAGGCGTGAGATTGGCATAGTGGTAGTTCATGTCGCGCACGTCAAACTCGCTGTAATCGAAGGTCTTGGTCATGGTCAAACACTCCGTGGGGCATACCGTGGTACAAAGCCCGCAATAGCAACACTTGGCCATATCAATGTCAAATTTGGCAGCGTATAAACGAATAGGTGAGCCATCTGATGCCTTCCCGACCTCGCCCGTGGCCTTAATTGGCTCTATATCAATGCAATCAACGGGACAAACCTTGGCACACTTGTCACACACAATACAATCGTCCATTTCATTGTGCAAACGATAACGACCATTGTCGGGAATAGGCATGGTCTCAAACGGGTATTGCAACGTGACCATGCCATTTTGCTCGTTGAAATAACCGCTACCCGCTATGTTGTTATTGCTACGGCGGCGGTGGGCATCCCATAAGTGTTTCAGGGTAAGTTTCATACCACTCAAAGTAGTATGAATCCCTTCGTTGATATGTTGGAAATAGGTTTTCAATGTCAAAGATATTAGCACACAAATATAGGCATCAATGCCTTCTTACAAAGACTCTAAAAATGACTCTTTTCAATTCTTCCCAAACCGTTTCAACCAATCCAACAGTCTTTCGACATCGGCGCGAAGGAAAAGCTGCGTCCCTTCGTTCATGGTGGCTGCCGAACCACAGGCTACTCCCCAACGGAGCATTTCGGGATAG
>JBGAUP010000196.1:0-12405 GCA_044228585.1 Runella sp.
AATGCTTGGATTGATGGGTTTAAAGCACTTTTAGTGAGGTTTGAATTTTCAGTTAAAAATTGGATGTCATTGCATTTTATGGCATTCTCAGTCATTTTCTTACGTAAAATCAATAAAAAATCAAAAGTTTAAACAGGCTCGTTTCTATTTAAGTTTTCTTACTACAATTATTTGATTTTTTATGTTTGGTTGGTGGAGAAAGTGACAGACTAATATCTCCTTACTTTCAAAGTGAGCGAATCGTACCTTTCCAAATGTCAGGCGTACGCACTCCCGCCTTGATTTCACCGCTCGGAATATAAACCTCGTTTCCCCACTTTACTGCCGTGGTCGTCACCTGTCCTGCCGACGGAATTTTATCCAGTACATGCCATTGGTCGGTAAGGGTGTTGTACAACAAAACATCTTTTACAAAGCCAGGGTGATTGCTCAATAGTGTGGCTTTTTGGGCTTGGAGTGTTTGTTTCTCTCTTTCGCTTTTTGCTTCATCAATCATCTTATTCAATCTTTCTACCCGACTGAATGTCTGCCCGTTGTCACCACTTATCACCAACAAATAAGTAGTACCCACGGCCACCCCTGTTGCCGCCGAGAGACCCACTATCTGTCCGTTTGCTTTAATCGGACTCAGTCTTTTCCACTTATTTTTCGTTAAATCAAACGCAAGGCAATCGCTGTAAAAAGTGCTGATACCACCGGGATTTTTGCGCCTCCCCCCCAATAAAAAGAACGAATCGCCCTTGCCGTTCGACTGTATTCCGCCTGCGGCATGAGAAACCAATAGGGGCACGTCAGGCAAATGTTGCCAACCTTTTTCGAGATGGTTCAAATCTAAACTCAAAAAAACAGCAACGGTTTTACCTGCCGATTCACCGCCAGCCACGTAGATTTTGTCATTTTTGGTTGCTATCAACCCATTGCTCAAAGGAAGCGGTAAAATAGGTAATGCTTGAAGTTCGACCTGACGCTTTTGGACATTCCATTTTAACAAAAAAGCGTTGGATTGCGACCCTTTTGCGTCTTCTCCGCCCACACAAACAATGCCTCTCGGCGTCGAAACGCTTGCACCGTAAGCCAAAGCCCGTGGTAGTCGTGTGGAAGAAGTGATGGCCTTTAAATTTCCTTGGGATTGGCCAAACACGAGTATATTATTATGAAACACCTTACTTCCGCCTTCCCAAGGCATTTTATTGGGAAAATTAGCTCCTCCTGCCACGAGTAGTACATTGTTGTGTATGCCTACGAAGGCCCCCGCTACTCCCAAATGTGCAGATTTGGGAGTGATGGAAGGTAATTCCCCCGCTTTGCTCCAAATAATTTGCATCTCTGGTTTTTGTGTTTGACCTTTCAAATAAGCCATTCCCAGTAGCAGAAGAAGTAAGGTTCTTGTTGTCATTTTTTTACGATTTGAAGAAAGGAAGGCGTAAAATACACCCCCTTTCTTTTTTATTCACTTAACCTATGAATTTGTTTTTAATATCCGGGCGTTTGTTTCAATTTGGGGTCGCCATTGAGCATCGCTACGGTAATTGGCAACAACAACTTATGAGACTGCGCCGCGCTCAGAAATGTGGGATTGATATTGGCATACACGTAGGCGTCACCCGCTCTTCGCAACGTCCACCAATGCCGGCCTTCACCGATAAATTCTCTCAAATCTTCTTCAATGATGGCATTCATATTATCCGTTTGTGTACCACTCACGAAAGGAACAAAACCTACCCCATAAGCCCGCTGACGAATGGCATCAATTTCGGCTTTGGGACTTTCGTTGAGCTTAGTTTTGGCTTCGGCCAACAACAATAACACATCGGCATAACGATAAATGGGGAAATCGTTGTCATAAATTTGGGAAGAACTAATAGGGTCTGCCCGACCGATAAACTTGGTCAACATAATCCCTCTGAGCGCATAGGGGGCAGCGTTGTTGTGCATCGTTCTAAATGTTGCCTTCATTCGGGTATCTACGGGAGTGGTGGTCGTTAGACGGTTTATCATTGCCGCCGATAACCCTACGCGATTGGCACCGCCTACGTAAGGATAAGCCGACACAATGGTAACGGGGGCTGATGGGTCAAAAATCAACGTGGCTCTTTGGGTGGTATTCACCAAAAAATTGCTGTAGCTTCCCAAACCTGCTTGGTCTTTTTCAAAGCTTACCGAAAAAATAATTTCCTTGTTACCGTTCTTTTTGAGCGGGTCAAACACATCGGCGTAGTTGGCTTGCAACCCAAACAAGGCAGTGTTGTTTTTCACTTCTTCTAAGGCCGTCTTTGCCGTTGTCAAATCAGCACTGCCCCCGCCCATATTCGTAGCCGACCAAATATATACGTCGCCTTTGAGGGTAAGCGTCGCAGCGCGGTTCCAATACACTCGTTTATTGTTACTGGGGTTGGCAGGGGTAGCATACGTAACCGTCGGACCAATCAGTGCCAAAGAAGAATCAATATCGGCTTTGATTTGCTTCATGACCAGCTCCGTACTCGAACGTTCTTTGTACAAAGTAGCCAACTCTCCGATTTGTTCGAGTGGCTCGGTCGTCATCGGTACGGCACCCCAAGTTTTGAGCATGGTATAATAGGTATAAGCCCTGATGCCAAACATTTCGGCCCGGTAGCGGTTTTTGCTTGCCGCATCCAACGGAGCTTTGGGAAAAAGCTTAATGACCGTATTGACTCGGTTGAGCAAACTATAAAACCCTGCCCAATTGCTCGCTGGTGCATTGGCCTGACTAAAATCCTGTGCCCAGTATTGGCGGAAAGTAGGCTCTTCGGTTTCGGTAAACAAACCGTTTGCCCATATTTCGGAACGCATTTCGCCCAAAGTGAAGAATGTTCCCTGATATCCTCTGAAAGTATTATAAACACCGTTGTAGAGTGCGTAAGCCGAAGAAGCATCCGCTAAAATCGCATTGGGATCAAGTGAGGTTTCTGGACCCACTTCTTTGAGTTGCTTTTCACAACCCGCCGTTCCTAAAAGCAGAATGAAGGCTGCAAAAGCGATGATGTATTTTCTTGAGTTCATGATAAATCTTTATTTTGATGGATTACAGCGTAACATTCAAACCAAACGTAACGACGCGTGGCAGCGGAAACTTTCCGTTGTCGAGTCCGCCTACTTCGGGAAAAGTACCCGTGTATTTGGTAAAGTAAACCAAGTTGGAACCCGCTACGTAAATCTTTAGTCCGCGAACCCGATTTTTTAGGTAAGTAGTCAGCATTTTGCTGGGGACTTCGTAGTTCAATGTTGCTTCTCGCAGAGCCAGATAGTCTCCTTTTTCCCAGAAATTGGCGGGGTCTGTTCCTGCCCCTCCTGCTGTTTGGTAGTTTCGTCCGTAGTTGGCCCAGTAGTAGCGGGGCAAATCTGAAGTAGGATTTTCGGGTGTCCACGTATTTTTTACCTCAACAGGGCCATTTTGTGAACCTTGTACTTGGCTTAGTCCCCGCATCCGAATCTGATTCAAAATCACAAATCCTAACGAATAGTCAAACTGGGTAAAAAGACTAAAGCCTTTCCAACTCGCGGCGGCAGAGAACCCACCCTGTATTTTTGGAATTGTACGACCCACAAATACGAAGTCACGGGTGTCTAAGGTGTCATTGTTGTCTATGTCTCTCCAGCGAGCATCGCCGAGCAGTTTTACTCTTTTGTTGTTGGTGGGTAAGAATAGATTGGCCAATTTAGCTTTTTCGTCCAATTCGCCTTGGGTTTTATACACACCGTCAAAAACAGGTGCCCACACTTCATCGAGTCCGACGCGGTAGCCTTCCTGCAAACCTGAAACCCACTCGTATGAGCCTTTGGCCGCATCCCAAACCCGAATAGCTCCCTGACGATTTCTTTCTAACCCATTGGGCAACAGCTTTTTGGTGTAACTTTTTACGTGGTAAAAATTAGCACTTATGTCCAAGCTAAATCCGTCGGCTTTTTGGGGACGAATCACGTTGGCCTTCACTTCCAATTCGATTCCTTTGTTTTGGAGCGTGGCAAGATTGGTAGAATAAGCACTGAAACCTGTCCAGCCTGGGATGGCAATGCTTTGAAGCTTGTCAAAGACATCTTTTATAAAATAATCAGCAATTAAAGTAACCCGATTTTTTAGTAAACCCACGTCCACTCCCACGTTGAGCGTGGTGGTTCGTTCCCAACGTAAATCAGGATTCACAAAATTGGTTTGCCCATAGCCTCCTACGCCATTGTAGAGTCCTAAATTGAAATACTGCTGAACTGTCCCGAAATCGCCCGAGGCAAGTGTTCCGTTTTGTCCCCAACTGACACGGGGTTTGAGGGTAGTAACCACATCGCTCAACTTAGATTGGTGGAAAAAATCTTCGTTGTGGGCATTCCAACCAAATGACAGACCCGGAAACAACGTATAACGCGCATCAGGATTGGTCAACTGCGAAGTTCCGTCGTAACGGAGGTTAAGATTAAACAAATAGCGACCATCGTAGGCGTAATTGGCCCTCCCGATGGCGGAGGCGAAACGATTCCATGAACCTACCGAAGAACCCGCGCGTGTTTCGGTAAAAATGGAGTTATCGAGATAAGGCAGGTTGTCAGAGGCACTGCCAATCCCCGAACCCGATTGGTTGTAGGATTTGAAGTTGAAAAACTCTCCGCCCGCCAATAGATCCAAAGAGTGTTTGTTGATGCCAGTGGTATATTGCAAAAATCCGTTGTACGAATACTGATGGGTACGAATACTGCTAAATGACGACGACCTTGCGGCATTGACTGCCCCAAACGTTCCTGCCTGAAACAGTTTATTAAAGTTATCATTGTTGGTAAACCGCATAAAACCCGCACCCGAAGCCAAGAATTTCAATCCTTTCCAAATGTTATATTCCAAGTTAAGGCTTCCCGAGAAACGTTGTTCTTGGTTTCGACGAACAAACTTATCTTTCAAGTAAAGTGGATTTCCCAAACTACTGCCGTCCACGCCCGGCAACATCGCCCCCGTGACGTCGTGGGTGAGTCGTACTGTAGGGGCTATCCCCGCAAAACGTTGGATGATTCCGTCGTCTCCTGCCAAATAAGTTGGATTTCCAGTGTAGGTATAAGCCGAAATATTTGTAGTCAATTTTAAGTCTTTGCTTACATTCAGTCCTCCGTTGAAGTTCATGTTGAGGCGTTTCAAATCAGAACCCACGATAATCCCCACGTCTTTCACCGTTCCAATCCCCAACGCAAAATTGCCCTGCTCATTGGCGCCAGAGAAATTTAGATAATGTTCTTGCAAGCTACTTTGTTGTAGAATCAAATCTTCCAGTTCGCGTTGCGTAGTAGAACGGTACAGGATACTGTCCATCTGCGCGGCATTGAAAGGATTCTTGTCTATTAGCAGTTTCCATTGCGGGTCGTTCAACAACTGACGGTTGCTGTTGGAAACCAATTGGGTGGAATACAGGCCATTGGGTGCGGTAAAACCTGAGTTGGTGGCAAATCCCCACGAGCCAGTCAACTGGTTGCGGGTACTATTCATCTCGCTGGTATTGTTGTCGGCTTGCGCCAAAGCGTAACGGTTGGCCAATCCTATTCGGTTCCATTTGATGTAATCTTCGGCACTGAGATATTCCAGTTGATTGCGTCGAACGTTGTTAATGGCATGACGGAAAGTGTAAGAAACTTGCGTTTTGCCCTGTTTCCCCTTTTTAGTAGTGACCAGCACCACCCCATTCCCCGCCCTTGCCCCGTAGATAGCCAACGAGGCCGCATCTTTCAGTACGTCTATTGTCTCAATATCGGCAGCATTGATTCCAAACAAACTCGGAACAATCACCCCATCCACCACAAACAGCGGCGTACCGCTCCCGCCAAAATTGGTGCCACCTCGTAGTACAATAGTGGGCGTGGCTCCCGGCTGACCCGTATTTTGCTGTACCCGAATCCCTGGCGCAGCCCCCTGCAAAGCAGTAGCGGCATTGGTTCGAGGGACCGACTGTAATAGCTTTTGGTCAATGCTGGAGATAGACCCCGTGAGCGTTTTACGACTCTGCTGACCGTAGCCAATGACTACTACTTCGTCCAATGACTTGGTGTCATCATTCAATAAGACCTCTATTGAGGTTTGATTGTCTAAGGTGACTTCCTTGCTTTGGTAGCCAATCATCGAAAATACCAATACATTGCCTTTGGTGGCTTCAATCGTAAATTTTCCTTCCGCATTGCTATTGGCACCGCGCGTCGTACCGCGTACCAAGATATTCACACCGGGCAAAGGTTGATTGCGGGCATCTTGCACAACCCCTGTCAATTGAATGGTTTGCGCCCGTAAATCAGCGTTTGTGAACCCCAACCAGCAAACAATAAGTATGACATATCGTCTGGTTTTCATCGAAATTCTATACAAGTTAAGCATAAGAATGAAAAAAGATTTATTATGTATGACTTCACAAAGGTAATAAATAATACATATTAGCAAGAAAATTTTGAATATTTTTTTATAAATTTGTCAATTTTCTTGTTTTAGACGAGTTTAGCCCCTAATTTAGCGGCAATGATTTGAATATTAAATATTACTTAAATCGATAATTGTGGCTGGATTATTCAGACATTCAGAATGATTTGCAGTTACGACACCGACTCAGGATGAAGCTGAAACGAGTATTCTCGAATTTTTTAATGAACAGCAATACAAAGCGTGAGATGTTATCCTTGAAAGAAATGGAATTATTGCCAATTTGGGCGTAAGCAGAACGGTGGTACGGGAGGCCGTATCGCGCTTGAAAATGCGCGGGCTTTTGGATACCCGCAAAAAACGCGGAACGATTATTACGAACCCCGATTTGCTATCATTGCTCGAAAAAAATCTCTACCCAGGTATCTTGGACGACAAAACCCTGCGTGACATTTTTGAACTACGAATGGTACTCGAAATTGGTATAGGGGATTTGATTTTTGAGCGAGTGACGCAACGCGACATTGACGAGCTGTAGAAAATCGTTGAGTTCGAGCCGAGCAATACCGAAGAAATGATTTTTGATATTGACCAAGAAGTGAAATTTCATGGCAAGTTGTACGAAATCACAGGAAACGAAACGCTCAAACGTTTTCAGCAAATGCTGTTACCCGTTTTTGAATACGTCCACAAAAGTGGAATTCTACGCAAGCAAGTGGTTCACAAGCGTTTTGTATCGCACCGTGGACTGGTAGATGTGATTCAGCACGGCACACCCGAAACTTTCCGCAACGCCATGCGTAATCACTTTGAAAACCATTTTCAGCGGATTTTTTGAAGGAAAAATAGGTGCAGCGCACCGTAATATTTGTAGAAATAAAATCCAGAAAATGCAACAAAGGTGCAGCGCACCGTAATAATTATAGCGGTGCTTAACAGCGATGGTATTTCTAAAACTAACGGTAACAATAGCCAAGTCAATCCGAAGCAAAATTTAAAATCTTTGCCATGACACATATACTTAATTTTATATTTTTACTATTTGGGTTGCCAAGCAACTCTGATAAAAACAGTAATATCACCGAAACCGTCGTTTTCCAAAACGGCCAAGACGGTTACCAATGCTACCGCATCCCAGCCATCGTCAAAGCTCCCAACGGTGATTTGCTGGCCTTTGCCGAAGCCCGCCGCAACAACTGCGGGGATTTTGGCGATGTCGAAATCGTTATGAAACGCAGCAAAGACAACGGAGTCTCTTGGGGAAAACTGCAAATTGCCGCCGACAACGGCAACGACCAAGCAGGAAACCAAGCCCCCGTTTTTGACCTGACCGACAAGCGTTTTCCCAAAGGACGCCTTTTTTTGTTTTACAATACAGGCATCGCCCACGAACAGGAAGTCCGTGAAGGAAAAGCCATTCGGGAAGTTTGGTACAAAACCAGCACCGACGGCGGCCAAACGTGGGCAGAACCTGTCAATATCACAACTCAGGTTTCTAAACCCAACAAGCCTAACGTAAATCCAAACTACAATTTCAAAGAAGATTGGCGCAGTTATGCCAATACGCCTGGACATGGCTTGCAAATCCAAAATGGGAAATACAAAGGACGGATTTTCATCGCAGCCAACCACTCCGAAGGCTCACCAAAGGCACAGTCGAGAGATTACATAGCACACGGATTTTACAGCGATGACCACGGTAAAACCTTTAAACTTTCGCCCAATGTAGCCTATGCGGGCAGTAACGAAGCCATCGCTGCCGAAACATCGGACGGAAGCCTTTTATTCAACTGTCGCAACCAATCGGGCGATGCCAAGTATCGGATTCAAGCATTTACCAAAAATGCGGGAGAAAGCTGGGAAGAAGTAAAAGTGATGAACGACCTTCCCGATCCCGTTTGTCAAGGAAGTATGATTGATTTTCAACCCAAAAAAGGGGAAAAAGTACTGGTATTTTCCAACCTTAACAGTCAAACCAAACGCGAAAAACTGACCATTCGGGTAAGCTACGACGACGGTAAAAGTTGGTCGGTAGGAAAAGAAATTTACGGAGATTCGGCGGCTTATTCGGACTTAGTGGTGCAAAAAGACAAAAACATTGGGGTTTTGTACGAAAAAGATAATTATACTCAAATCGTTTATGCCTTCTTTAGTTACGATTGGCTTATCCATTAAACGTTATTCTCCTGCACGGTTAATTTTCTGACTACTATGAAAAAGGCGTTCATTTCTATTTCCATTTTTTTCTTGATGTTGGCAATGGGCTTTTGGTCGTTCAAACCCCACGACAAACGTCCCAATATCCTCATTATTTTCTCCGACGATCACGCCTTGCAAGCCATCAGTGCCTACGGTAGTCCGTACATCAAAACGCCTAACATTGATCGGTTGGCCAAAGAAGGAGCTTTGTACCAAAATATGTTTTGTACCAACTCGCTTTGCGCCCCCAGTCGGGCTACCTTGCTAACGGGAAAATACAGTCACAAAAATGGTCACAAAGACAACATGACAAAGTTTAATGCGGGACAAGATATGTACCCCAAATACCTACAAACCGCAGGTTATCAAACGGGCTGGATTGGCAAGTGGCACTTGGAGGCCACGCCGCAGTACTTTGATTATTGGTCGGTATTGCCAGGGCAAGGGGCTTATTACAATCCTGATTTTATAGAAATGAACGGTAAAACTGCCCGAGTAGAAGGCTACGCGACTGATATCATCACTGATAAAGCGTTGAAGTGGTTGAACAGCGACCGAAATGCCTCTAAGCCTTTTTGTTTGGTGATTGGTCAAAAATGCCCACACCGCAATTGGCAACCTGACACCACCGATTTACGCGCTTTCGACAATGTGAAGTTTCCCTTACCCAAAACATTTTACGATACGTACGAAGGTCGCCTTGCGGCCAAACGTCAGGACATGACCGTGACCAAAACCATGCGTTTGAAAGAAGATTTGAAAGTAGATGCAGGGAATGACCCTTTTGTCAAACGCATGAACCCCGCCCAACGCAAGGCTTGGTTGGCGTATTATGACCAAGTGACAGCGGATTTTAAAAAACAAAATCCCACAGGCCGCGCCCTCGACGAATGGAAATACCAACGCTACATGCAGGATTACTTGGGAACGCTCCTATCGCTCGACCGCAACGTAGGTCGTGTGTTGGATTATTTAGACAAAACGGGTTTGACCGAAAATACCATTGTGATTTATTCTTCCGACCAAGGGTTTTATCTGGGTGAACATGGTTGGTTTGACAAACGCTTTATGTACGAAGAATCGCACCACATGCCGATGCTCATTCGCTATCCCAAACGCATTAAACCTGGGACAATAGATCGTGCCATCCACAACAATACCGATTTTGCCCCGACGATTTTGGCAGAAGCGGGCATAAAAGCACCTACCGATATGCAAGGGCAATCGTTTTTTAGTAAAACACCCAGAAAATCAACCTATTACCACTATTACGAATATCCTGCTGAGCACAGTGTCCAAACTCATTTCGGCATCCGCACCGACCGTTACAAGCTGATTCGTTTCTACAATGACGGCGAGTACTGGGAACTCTACGACCTCAAAAAAGACCCCGAAGAGCTGACAAATCAGTACGGCAATCCGGCCTACAAGGCCATTCAAAAACAACTGATTGCGGACTTAAAAAAACTCATTCTTCAATACGACGACGACGAAGCGGGAGAGATTTTGAAGAAAGAGGGGATTTGAGAGCAAGTTAAAGTCTGACCGTAGGTCTGACACGCAAAGCAAACAAATTAAGCGACCATGCAGGTCAGACGTCCCGTCAGACCGTTGGACCTTTGCATTTTTATACAACTATGTTTGAAAAATACGCCAAGCAATATCGCGATAACCTCCTAAACGATGTGATTCCATTTTGGATAAATCATTCACTCGACCGCGAAAACGGAGGCTTTTTCACTTGTCTCGACCCAAAAGGGCAAGTGTATGACACCGACAAATTTATATGGTTGCAAGGCCGGCAAGTTTGGACTTTTTCGATGCTCTACAACCGTGTCGAACCACGCCAGGAATGGCTCGATGTGGCTCTACACGGAGCTGATTTTCTTTTAAAATACGGTCGTGCCGCCGATGGAAGCTGGTATTTTTCCACCACCCGCGAAGGCAAGCCATTGATTCAGCCTTACAATATTTTCTCGGATTGTTTTGCGACTATGGCCTTGGGACAATTGTCACAAGCCACTCAAAATCAACAATATGCTGATATTGCGATTACTACCTTTAACCAAATTCTAACCCGTCGGCATAATCCGAAAGGAAAATGGAGTAAAGCGGTGGCAGAAACTCGACCCCTCAAGAACTTTGCCTTGCCAATGATTCTTTGCAATTTATCGTTGGAAATTGAGCATTTATTGGACAAATCCTTGGTTGACCAAACCATCCACGAATGTATTCACGAAGTGATGGAGGTATTTTATGAGCCAAAATTGGGCCTCATTTTAGAAAATGTTACTCCTGATGGCAACTTTTCGGATAGTTTTGAGGGGCGTTTGCTCAACCCTGGACACGCCATTGAAGCCATGTGGTTTATCATGGATTTGGCCGTGCGACTTAATGACAAGACCTTGCTTGAGAAAGCTGTCAAAATTACGTTAGACACCCTTGAATACAGCTGGGATCAAGAATTTGGCGGCATTTATTATTTTCTTGACCTTAAAGGGATACCACCGCAACAACTGGAATGGAACCAGAAATTATGGTGGGTACACGTCGAAACGCTCATTGCGCTCCTGAAAGGCTATCAACACACCCAAAACTCTGCTTGTTGGGAATGGTTCGAGCGTGTTCACCATTACACTTGGTCGCATTTTCCTGACCCAATTTACGGTGAATGGTACGGCTATTTAGATCGCCGAGGGGAGGTTTTGTTACCACTCAAAGGTGGCAAATGGAAAGGTTGTTACCACGTCCCACGGGCGTTGTACCAGTGTTGGCAGGCATTGGAGGAAATGGAGTTCTCGTTAATTTCTTAGAAACCAAAGGGCAAGTTGCCTATTTGCCGCTTGCCCTTTGGTTCTTGTTTATTTCGATTTATGCTTCCTCCTTCTTCATTGACTTTCGGAAGCTTTTCAAACCCTGCAAGGGCGTGTAATGATCACTCTTTTTGGGATAGTAGCCAGTGCCATTATAGACTCGTTTGTTAGGGCTGCATTTACATTCCTCTGAGCAAGCCCCTTCCATTTTCCAGCCACATTCTTCGCACATTGGTACGTGGATATTGCAGTCGTTGTTGGCGCAGTTGACCATGCGGTCAGAGGCCGTGCCGCAAACGTAGCAAGTTGAAATTACCTTGGGATTGACTTGATTTACGTCCACTGTGAGACGATTGTCAAACACGTAGCATTTGCCTTCAAAATCTTCGCCCCCTGCTTCCAGACCGTATTTGATGATACCGCCGTGGAGTTGATACACGTTGTCGAAGCCTTGGTCGAGCAGGTATGCACTGGCTTTTTCGCATTTAATACCCCCTGTGCAGTAAGTTACTATTTTTTTGCCTTGCCCTTTGAGGTGTTCAATTTCCTTGATGTGTTCGGGTAGTTCGCGGAGGTTTTCCATGTCGAACGTAATCGCTCCTTTGAATTTTCCCACGCTGTGTTCGTAGTTGGAGCGCATGTCAATTACCACCAAATCGGGGTCTTCTTGGAGCATTTGCTTAAATGCCGCAGGCTCTAAATGCGTACCCGTTTGTTTGAGCGGGTCAACGGGGAGGTCAGAATTAACAATTTCTTCTTTTAAGCGTACGTGCAATTTCTGAAATGCGTGCGCTTCGTGTTTTTCTTCCTTAAAATCAATCGTGGCAAAACGCGGGTCTTCTTTCACCCACTTCATGTACGCTTCACAATCGGCAGTCAAACCCGATACTGTACCGTTTAATCCTTCGGGAGCAACGATAATGCGTCCGAGTAGGTTATTTTTAACGCAAAACTCGTGTTGCGCATCACGATACGCTTCTGGATTTTCGATAG
>JBGAUP010000197.1:0-11699 GCA_044228585.1 Runella sp.
CACCTCTGAATAATATACTAACTGTTCCACTTTTTATTATTGGATTAAAAGCTCCAGCTACATTCAAGATTGTAGAATATCAATTTGCGCCCAGAAAGAAAATTGGAAAAGTTGTTATGTTAGAGCTTCCTGAATAGTACTCTCAATTTTTTGTTTTAGAGCAATCCCAATCTTTTCAATCACTCCGACAACCAAAGCATTTCCCATAAAAAAAGCTCTTTTTGTATCAGAAACACCTTCAAGTTTTGTATGATTATCTGGGAACATATTTAACCTTTCAAGCTCTACGGGTGATAATCTTCTATATCCTTTTGATGTTTTTATAACGTGTTTAAATCTTGATGGCGATTTTCCACCTTCCCCTGTAATTATTGTTCTTGATGGTTTATCTAAAGGGTCTGGAAAAATCATTCCACCCTCAGTATAATTATATTCAAAGCCTTGTGCGTTGGTTCGTATTTCTTTTTTAGGGCCTTTTAAATATATCCATTTGTCAAGATCTTCATCATTTATATAAAACTCTTCGGTTACTTCTCCGTTTTGAATTAAGTCTTTTAAAATCGTAAAGTTACCCTCATAATTTGGTTGAGTTTTTATAGTTGTTACCAAACCATTAATCATTAATCCACTATTTTCAAATAATCCGCTTAATCCATTTTTATTAAAATTTTCTGATATTGAAACTATATCACCACTAAGTTTAAATTCCATTGGGAACATAACATTTTCGGCTATTACAGGAAAAGCTTGTGATAAAGTCCCATCTTCTAAAATCCATTCTTTTGCTGAAAGATTGTTTATGTTATCATAAATAGATGTTCCTTTAAGATAAGCAAGAATAAAAATACGCCTTCTTCTTTGTGGCATTCCAAAGTCTGCTGCATTGATTACTCGCCATTCAACAGCATATCCTAAGTCATTTAGGCTTTTTAAAATAATGGCAAAATCTCGCCCTCGTTGTCCTGATGGAGAGATAAGAAGCCTGTCAACATTTTCAAGGAATAAGTATTTTGGCTTGTTTTCTTTCTCTGTTAATATTTTATGAATCGACCACCACAGAACACCTTTTTTTCCAATAAGTCCTTTAGAATTTTTTAGGGTTGTTGCTACAGAGTAGTCTTGGCAAGGAAACCCCCCAACTAACATATCATGATCGGGAATAGTTGAAACCTCAACTGCTGAAATATCTTCGTTGCAGTGTCCCTCTTTTCCAAAACGGTTTTCATAAACTAATGAGGCGTGTTGCGTTTTTGTTGATGGTTCCCATTGATTGCTCCAGATAATTTCATAGGGGGATTCTAAATTTTCTTTATATCCTGATAATGAGGATTTTCCATTCCAACCTTCAAGTCCAAGTCTAAATCCGCCAACCCCTGCAAATAACTCAACGACTTTTATTTTATTTTCTTCCATTATGTACATTTTTAAGATATTTTACTTTTTCTTCCGCAATTTTTAAAATACTTAAATCAGCTTCTTCACTTAGTATTTTGTAAGCGATTTGGTCACTTAGAAAAGTGTTTTGTAAGTCTTTTTCGTCAACTTGAAAAAATTGAGCAACTTGTTTTATGATTTGTTTTGTCGGTTGCCTTTCGTTACGCTCAATTTTTGCAAGTAATGAAGTATCTATGCCGATTTGTATTGCAACTGATTTTAGAGTCTGTCCAGTAGCGACTCTTAATGCTCTGAGATGCTCTCCGAATGATTCTATTTTTTTTATTACCATTAGTTGGGCAATTTTTGTCCAAAAATAAAAATAAATAGTTCATGGACAAATAAAGTCCACAAAAATTATGTGACGCTTTTTGTTAGTTGGTTTACACGCTAAATGCATTAATTGCAAAAATCTCATAATCTGTTCGTTCTTTGTGTTTTGCGTCGAATCCCCTATATTTGCAAAACAGTATGCTTGCATAATACCTAAAACACTTAACTACCAATGGCCCAGTACTATAGCCGTCGTAATCTTAATTTTTTACTTCACGAGGTATTCAACGCCACCGACCTTACCAAGTACCCGTATTACAGCGCCCACGACCGCGAAACTTTTGACATGACGATTGATGCCGTGACCCAAATCGCGGACAATCTCATGTTTCCCTACTTACGCGACGTGGATAGAAATCAGCCCGAACTCCATAATGGAAAAGTAACGGTTCATCCCAAAGTAGGTGAATACCTCAAAGCCATGGGAGAAGCAGGTTTGATAGGAACGGGTTTTTCATTTGAAAACGGAGGACAGCAGTTGCCTGAGTTGGTAAGTTCTTGTTTAGGGTTTATCCTCATGGCTGCCAACAATGGCATGATGTACACGGGCTTAACATCGGGTGCGGCGGGTTTAATCAACTCGTTTGGTTCGGATGAATTGAAACAAACTTACGTTGGAAATATGCTTGCGGGCAAATGGCAGGGAACAATGGCCCTTACCGAGCCTCAAGCAGGTAGCTCTTTGTCGGATATTACTACTTCGGCCTCACCCCAACCCGATGGTACTTATCGCATCAAAGGCCAAAAAGTATTTATTTCCGCAGGCGACCACGACCAGTGCGAAAACATCATCCATTTGATGTTGGCGCGTATTGATGGTGCGCCCAAAGGTACAAAAGGTATTTCGCTTTTTGTTGTACCCAAATACCGCCTCGATGGCGCGGACAACGATGTAACTTCAACGGGAATTTATCATAAGCTCGGTCAAAGGGGTGTACCTGCCATGCACCTTACGATGGGTGATCGTGACGATTGTCACGGTTGGTTGGTGGGCGAACCACACAAAGGGCTTTCTTATATGTTTCAGATGATGAACGAAGCCCGCATCGGAGTAGGAATGACGGGGGTAGCCATTGCCTCGGCAGCCTATGGAGCTTCGTTACAGTATGCCAAAGAGCGTCCGCAGAGCCGTCGCTTGAATGAAAAATCGGCCTTGGATAGCCCGCAAGTACCCATCATTCAGCATCCAGATGTCAAAAGAATGTTGCTATTACAAAAAGCAATAGTGGAAGGTTCGCTGTCGCTGTTGATGGAAGCCGCTCGCTGTGCCGACATTGCGCACGCAAGCGAAGACCCCGAAGAAAAGGAAAAATACCATTTGATGCTCGAATTGCTGACCCCCATTGCCAAAACCTACCCAACCGAAATGGGACTGGTAGCAGTGAGTAATGGCTTGCAAGTGCTTGGTGGTTACGGATTTACCGAAGATTTTCCATTGGAGCAACTTTACCGTGATATTCGGATTACGCCCATTTACGAAGGAACAACGGGGATTCAGTCCCAAGATTTATTGGGTCGCAAGATGACCATGAAAGGGGGCAAGCCCGCACAATTGCTTTTTGGAGAAGTTACCAAAACCATTGCCGAGGCCGAAACCCACGACGAACTAAAGCCCTATGCTAAAGCATTGAAGGCAGAATTAGGTCGTTTGCAGGAAGTTACGATGTCGTTGATGCCGTATGCCATGCAGGGGGATATTGAACGGTTCTTGATGGATGCTACGCTTTATATGGAAATGTTTGGTATTATCACTGTGGCTTGGCAGTGGCTCAAACAAGGAGTAGTTGCCAAGAACGCTTTACTTACTCAAAATCCACAAGACGATGAGTTGGCTTTTTATGAAAGCAAACTGCATACCATGAAATTTTTCTTTCACTACGAAGTATCCAAAACACTTGGTTTAGCCGTCCGACTGAAAGATACAGAAGTGTTAACAATTACTACCGAAAAAGAGTTAATACTCTAAAAGCTTTTAAATCAACAACTGAAAACCGCAGCAACAGTCCCGACATTTGTCGGGATTTGTTGTTTTTGAGGTACTTTGATTCTATGTTTGTGACTTAACCTTCACAAATACAATGATTATTGGCATTGGCGGACGGAGTAGGTCAGGAAAAACGACACTTGCCGAGACCTTGGTTTGGCAGGAACGATCTCAGAACAAACGAGCCATTGCGCTGCATCAAGACGATTTCGTAAAACGCCTTCATGATATTCCCCTGATTCACGACCATACCGATTGGGAAACGCCAGAATCCATTGATTTTGAGCTACTTAAAAAAGTGGTTCTTACACTTAAAAAAGATTTTGACGTGATTGTCATTGAGGGAATTTTGGCCTTTGCTGATTCAGGTCTCAATGCGATGTATGACTTCTGCTTCTTTACCATAATTTCAGAAGAAACTTTTTGGGTTCGCAAATCGGCCGATACGCGTTGGGGAGAAGAACCTGCGTGGTACGTAGGGCATATTTGGGATAGTTTTCTGAAATACGGCCAACCGCCCGCCGAATTACCTAATTTGATGGAAATAGATGGCGAACAGCCTTACGATATGGATAAAATTGCTGATTTTTTGCGCCATTTTGGCAAATAAACTTTTTGAGACAAGTCATTTTGTCATTAAAAATGAATTGGTACGTTGTTTGAATATTAATAGGTAGTAATTAACAACCGCCGCCATGAAAGCAAAAATTCAAATTCCGCAAGATATTTTGAGTGCTATTGACTATGCCAACACGACCAACGGAGGGATGAGCGAACCAGTTATCCTCGTCAACCAAGGAAAAGAAGGATATGAAGTTCGAATAAAAGTACCAGGCTTAAGTGCTGATAGTTTCCAGATAGACATATTGGATAATCGCCTGTGGGTCTATCATTTGGTGACGCTTTTCACTGAGCGTCCTGAAGGAATGGATAATTTGAAATCCCTTCGTACAATCGGTAATTTATTCTTACCAAATGATGTCAACGTAGAGGAAATTGTTGCACGCTACGACGAAGACACAAGGGAGTTAAATATCAATCTCCCCTATAATCACTCAAAACGTAATTTCCGTCGTCATATTGATATAGAGAAGTGGTGAAAAAGTAATGGTCGGTCGGTTTCAACCGACTGACCATTAAAACCTTATTTCTTTAACACTTTAAACTCTACCCGACGGTTGATTTGCTTTCCTTCTTCGGTATCATTGGTTGCTTTGGGTTTGGCTTCCCCGTATCCTTTACTTTGTACGCGGTCGGGTTCGATACCTTTGCCAATAAAATATTCCCTTACGGAGTCGGCACGGTCTTGAGAGAGTTTTAAGTTAGCTGCGTCAGTTCCTACGTTATCGGTATGTCCACCGATTTCGAGTACTAATCCTGGATTTTCGTTGAAAGTCAGTACCATACGGTCGAGTTCCGCATTTGATTCAGGGCGAATTTCGGCTTTGCCTGTATCAAAAAATAGGTTATTTAAAACTCCTACGGCATTTATTTCTATGGGTACTAATGTAAGATTAGTTCCTGTCATTTCTTTGTACCCTCCTTTGGTATCCGTCAAATCAATGTTTTGGGCTTCGGCAATAAAATCTTTGGCTACTGCCCTAACACCATATTTTATCCCTTTAGGAAGTACGATTTTGTACTCACCCGTACGAGGGTCTGTTTGTGCTGTTCCTACTTCTGTTCCGTCGGCTAAGTTTTCGTAAATGATGCGAGCATCAATGGGTTTTCCTGTTTTTGTATCAAGCACTTTTCCACTCAATAATACCACGGGGTCGGGTGCGGGGACAATAGAGGGAGCAGTAGGTTCGTCAGAATCAGACTTAACCTTTATCCGAACAATATCACCTTTACCCAAGGTATTTTTTTTAGAAACCATGTAGGCATAATCGCCCGCAGCAGCAATGGTGTAGTAGGCATCATAGCCATCGGTATTGATAGCAGGTCCAAGGTTGACGGGTTTCGACCAGCGTTTCCACGTTTTGTCAATGCGTTTGGTATAATAAATATCATTACTCCCGAGTCCTCCTGTACGGTCGCTCGAAAAGTAGATGGTTGCGCCATCGGAGGCTAAAAAAGGAGTTGTCTCGGTAAAATCATCGGTATTTACCTCTACGCCAAGGCTTTGAGGTTTTGTCCAAGTGCCGTTTTTTTGAAGAAAGCTCACGTAAAGGTCATCTTTGGTACTACGTTTTTTCTCGCTGAAAGCCATGAGTAGCGTTTTACCATCGTTCGACAAAAACCCGCACATATATTCTCCCTTGCTCATACTTTCTAAACTGGGGATATTGAGTTTTTGGGGAGCAGACCAGCCATTGGCGGTACGTTTGCTAAACGAAAATCCACGGGTCTCATAAGCACCTTTATCATAGGCTCCCATAATGAGTAGCGTATTGCCGTCGGGTGTAACACTATAAGCACAGTTGTACTCTTCTTTGTTAAGAGGCTGCGCCATGCGTTTTGCCAGTCCCCATTGGTTGTTGGTCAACTCAGAATACCAAATATCCTGACTTCCTTCTTGACCATGGGCGTTCTGAGGGTGGCTTACTCGTCCAAAAAACAAGGTTTTCCCATCGGGAGAAATAACGGGATTGATTTCATTGTATTCAGAATTGACGGCATTTCCCAAGTTTTCGACTTTAGGCTGAGCAACAACAAAGGCAGAAGAAAAAACGAAACCAGCAAAAACAAAAAAAATTGACTTCATTACAAATGGAAGTTAGAGGCATATATTTACGCTAAAGAGCGAATTTCATACCATTTTAACGAAATTGTTACTAAAATTGATATTTAAAATCCTTTTGAGAGCAAACTTACGCTAACTATGTCGAATATCCGAAACAATGTACTTGAATACTTGGGCATTTTGCTACTCGGTTTTTTTGCCCGTTGGGTTTGGGTGCAAGGTTGGCTATCAGGAAATTGGTTTGTGGTGTTGGTGATTGGGCTGTCTTTGGGCAAAACTGTTTGGTTTATCTTTGAAAACTCGCAACAACTCATTCGAGCTACGGCTCAAAATCTACCTTATCACCGTTTTTTGACCATTATGGTCATCAACATGAGTCAAATTGCGCTTTCGTATGCTATTGATTTTTATTGTCTTTATCGGGCCAATGAGCATAGTTTTTCGGGCATAGACCCTGCTTTGACGCACTATGAACTAATGTTTGAGTTTGGGTATTTTAGTGTTCTTAATTTTTCGTTTTTTGGGTATGGTGATATTACTCCCGCTACCATCCCCGCTAAAATCACGGTTTTGACCGAAATCGTATTGGCTTTTTTAACCGTTATTTTCATTTTATCTGATTTTATTAGTTTGAAAGAATCTTTACAAAAACGTACCTAAATCCACGTATGGAGTCTATTCCTGCACGGGAGCCTACCCTTCCTATCGAACTTCCCCCGAAGTATTATTTGGATTATTTTTTGTTTTTGATAGCGTTTGTTGAAAATCTCTACGGTGAAATTCTTAACGAAACCGAAAAGAAATTCATTGCCGATTTTAGAAACCTATCCGAAGATGGGCAATGTCTTTTTGTGCGGTTTAGCAATCGGCGGGGTTTATTTTTTAGAACTACCAAATTAAAATACAACGAAATAGAAGATATCCCTGCTGCTTTGTATGAACTGGAGGAAAAAGGGTTTATTGAAGAATTGAGCGTTAAACACGAGCCTTATTCTGAAGAAATTCTTAATCTCTTTACCAAAGAAGAGTGGTTGAAACTGGCGCCCCCTACCGAACTTTCGCTCAAGCCGCTCAAAAAGCCCGATTTGATTCGGTATTTGAGTCATACATTTACGTTTGAGCTTTTGGTGTCTCAGATAAATGCGTCGGTCAGTTTCGAACCTAATGCGTCAGTCGGTTCAAAACCGACCGACGCACTGGGTGAACCCGTCATCAAAGTAGGTTACGAAGTAGAAGTAATGATGCTGAAATTTCTGTTTTTCGGCAATCGCTACGCCGACATGACCGAGTTTGTGATTCGGGATTTGGGCAAGGTGAATTTTGAACGCTACCGCGACGATGCCTATACGGCTCGTTTTGCGACGCGCCAAGAGGCAGAAGATAAGTTGATGATATCGCTTACAGCAGAGCAATTTTATGAAATGCAGGAATCAGCCACACCACCCGAAGAGATTTTTGATTGGTTTATGAATTGGCAGGCTTCTCTTCAACCTTTGAGTGAAGTGGCTCAATCAGGCTATGTCCGCCTAATCAATCGGGTGGGAGCTTATTTGGAACGCCAAAAACTCCCAGAACAAGCTCTGACAGTGTATCAACTGACCGATCAGATTCCGTCGAGGGAACGGCGGGTAAGGTTGTTGTATCGCATGAGTTTTGTGGAAGAAGCCATTGCTTTGTGCGAAGCCATTGCCCAAGAACCCCAAAATGCGGATGAACGATTTTTTGCCATAGATTTTCAGGACAAGCTCGCCAATTCAAAAAAACGCGTAAAGAAAAGTGTAACTCGCTTTTTGCAAAGTGCTGATAGCGTGCAGATTGCGGTTAGCTATCGCTATCGAGTAGAGCAGGGAGTTGCCGATTATTTCACAGAAAACGGCTACGGGGCTGTTCATGCCGAAAACTACCCCTGGCGTGGTTTGTTTGGACTTATTTTTTGGGACATTATTTACGATACCAATGTCCAGGCCATTCACCACCCACTTCAACGAATGCCCTCCGATTTTCATCAGCCTGATTTTTACCGAAAACGCGCCCCTCAAATTCGCCAAAGATTGGTCGAACTGGAAACATCTGAGCAATTTGAGCAGGCGTTAACAACAACTTTCATCGAAAAATTTGGGATAGCCAATGTGCTGGTTGACTGGAATGAGGTGTTATTAGAGTTGGTACAACTCATTGCCAAAAGCTTAACACCACTTCAATTACGAGCTATTTTGCTGGAAATGGCCGTTAATTTACGCGAAAATACCCGCGGCTTTCCCGATTTGATGGTTTGGGGCAAAGAGGGTTTAGAACTTGTCGAAGTCAAATCTCCTACCGACCATCTTTCAGCACAGCAGTTGCATTGGATGCACTTTATGGCTGATTTGGGCGTGAAAGCACGGGTATTGCGAGTGGAATGGAAGCAAGGTTAAGACTTGGAAAGTTCACAAACTTTCCAAGTCTTAACCTTATTTTATCCGAAAGGTGGCGTTCATGCGGTAGCTGTACTTGATTTTTTGGTATTCCAGTCCTCCGTCCCCTTCGGGAGCCGCATCGGCAGCCATGAGGCGTACATTGTACTGCGCTTGTTTATACATAGGATATACGTTGCCTTCTTCTATTTCGTGGATTTCGAGTACTTCACCCAATTTTTCACCAATGGATTCCAGTAAATAACCCGCTTTTTCTTTGGCGGCCTTGAGGGCATTGATTTTTACTTGACGACGAAATTCTTCTTTTTTGGAGTGTTCTACGCGACTCATGTTGACGTATTCAACACCGCGGTCATCTACTTTGGCCATCAAGTCGTTGATGTTGTTGGCGTTGGAAAGTTTCAATTGAAATTGCTTTCCTGCTAAAAAATGCTGTGGCTTTTTCTTACCTGTCCATTCGCGGTAGCCTGTTACGCCGCTTACCGAGAGGTTTTTCAAAGTGCCTGTACTTTTTACCGCATCAATAAGCTTGTTTTTCTCAAGGGTTTCGAGGGCAGTTTTGTCTTTCTGGTTTTTCTCGTCCTTGAAATATTCTTTCAAGGAAATGGTAAAATAAAGTTCGTCGGGGACAATTTCGAGCTCGGCGGTGCCCGTTACTTCTATTTTTTTGATAGGATCTTTTTCCACGGTGTTAGCAGTTTGGGCAAATGTAAAAAAGCTTGAAGCAAGCAAAACGGCTGTCAATACGAATCGTTTCATAATTTGTGATAAAAAATGGTTTTGGGCTAAAAACGACAGATGAGTGCCCAAATTGTAGATTGTATTGTTAATACTTCCTAACGCTTCAAAACCATTTTGGCCGTTTTTTGGATTTCGCCTGCCATGAGACGAGCATAGTAAACCCCTTCGCTCAAAAATTGTCCGTTAAAATTAACAGAATAGTTGCCTGGTTCTTGCGATTTATTGACAACCAATGCCCCCACACGGGTCCCTTTTGCATCATATACATAGAGCGAAACCTCGGCTTCTTCTGGTAAGCGATACCGAATGCTGATTTGTTGGTTGAAGGGATTGGGGAAAATTTGTAAAAACTCATCGGGAGTCGTTTCCTTGGGTGTTTCTTCTTCGGGTTCTTCAGTTGTCTCTTCTATTTCTTCCGCCGCTGCCAATGCTTCTGTTGGTTGTTCGTGCTGAGTCGTAGTGTTTTGGAGTTGGCTTAGCAAGGGCAATATCGGCTTGGGGGTTTCCTCCACCACTTTCACTACCTGTTGCGTAGTAGAAAGGCTTATGACTTCGGTAGGACGACTTTCATTGTGTAAGCGATTGAAAGCACTAACTGTGTAATTATATTTGGTGTTGGGCTTCACCTCCAAATCTGTAAAACTAAAATCCTCTTTTCCTTCTGCTTTTACCACTACTGCCCTGATAGCGTGACCTGTTCTTAAATCAATAGAGGTTTGTTGGCTACTTCGGTACACCACAAAATACCGTGCTTTATCGCGTTCAGAAGTTAAATGGTAAGGGTACGTCCAATTCAAAGTAATGGTATTGTTATCGTTGAGTTCAGCGCTGAGTTGTTTGGGTGCAGGGGGAGAGGTGAGGGTTTTCCAAGGCATGGTCGGGACAAGCGCAAGAGTCTGATATACCTCTTGACACAAAGCATCGCATACTTGATTGGGGTTATTGCGTAAGGTTTTGGCACTAAAAAGGATACTTCCGTGTACGTTAGAAAAAGAACGATTGAACCGAATTTGATTGGGTACTTCGAGCTTTTTTCGCCATTGGGTATCACTGTTGACTTTGTAAACACCTTGTCCAATATACAAATGCTGGTCGGCAACATTGTCGCTCCACCACGACACCAAATGCGAATAATTGGCCGATTTGTTGCCCATACTCCAATATACTTGCGGAGCCACATAGTCCACCCATCCTTCTTGTACCCATTTGCGGGCATCTGAGAAGTTGCCCGAGTACGCTTCAAATCCACGGGAATTGGAGCCTTCTGCAGAGCTACTTTTGTTTTGCCAAATACCAAAAGGCGACACGCCAAACTTAACCCAAGGTTTTACTCGGTGAATGCTATCGGAAATGGCTTCAATGAGCAAATTGACATTATCCCGCCGCCAATCGGCACGACTGGTAAAACCTCGGTTGTAGTTGGCAAAGGTCGTATTATCGTTGAGTGTTAGTCCTTTTTGAGGGTACGGATAAAAATAATCATCAAAATGAATACCATCAATATCGTACCGACGTACTACATCCATAACCACTCGCGATACAAACGAACGCACTTCGGGACGACCAGGGTCGAGCATACGCAATGACCCATACGATAACAATACATCGGGCCGTGTCTGTGAAACGTGATTGGGCGCAATAGAAGCGGTACGCACATCGGTAACCGCCCGATAAGGGTTCATCCAAGCGTGGATTTCGAGGTTACGCTTGCGACATTCCTGAATGGCGAATGCCAATGGGTCATAGCCAGGCGATTGGCCTTGCTGCCCCGTGAGCCACTCCGACCACGGTTCGAGATTGCTCTCATAGACGGCATCACAGGCATTTCGAATCTGAAAAAAAACAGCATTAAGGCCACGGCGTTGAATCAAATCCAATAAATCTCTTAATTCCTGTTGCTGCTGTTCGGCGGGAAGCCCCTTTTGTGAAGGCCAGTCCACATTGCCTACGTTGGCAATCCATACGCCTCTGAACTCACGTTTGGGTTGGGCAAACAATGAGAAACTAACCAGCAATAAAAAAAGTGTATATCTCAAAAATGACATGATTTCAATACTCAACGTAGAAAAAATACTACAAACGAATGGCAATGGGACTCAAATAGGCA
>JBGAUP010000198.1:0-11669 GCA_044228585.1 Runella sp.
CATGAGACTCGACGGGGTTTCTAACAAAAATTGGCTCAATATCGCCCGAGGCAACTGGGAAATCTATCAATCTTGGCAACTCAACAACCTCGCCCCTCCCCTGCTTTTTTGGGTGCTTAGGTTCCGTAAGAAAATTTTACAATATTTTAAGAAGCCTGTTATTTAAAAGATAGCAATACCCCCTATGCAACTACGAAAAGTACTACGCCTGCTGCTCATGGGACTTCCCTTCTTTGTCCTAATTGGATGGTTCTACTTCAAAGTCTTTCAGTTTCAATACCTCAACGAAGATTTTACCGATGGGTTAGTTGCTCATCAGTTGAGTAAGGGCTGGTTAGAGGGACGACCACTATTGTTCGATACCATTTCAGGCTACCACTGGTTACAACACAACTACTATTTTATACTTTTGGTGGGCTTTGTCACCAAAGGGACGGGTATTTACGGCCTTTTTATCGTTTATCTTGGATTATTAGCCCTGTTTTTAGGAAAATGGTTGCGTTGGTTGAAACAGCATCAACAAAATAGTTGGGTTAACGAATGGCTGGCAGTTTGTTTTTTGGCTGTGGGGCCTATTGCCTACCATATTTTTTTAGACTATGTGGGTTGGCATCCCGAACAGTATTTTACACCACTTATGGGCTTGTTAGCTCTAAGCCTCGCCATTCGTCAATGGTATTGGGCGGTGTTTTGGGGTCTCCTTACATTTTCGGTCAAAGAGACTTCCCCAGTATTGATTTGTGGCTTACTACTTTTTGCCTCCATTGTATCTTTCATTATTAAAAACCCAAATAAGCCCTGGCAACATTATTATTTTAACCGTAGGAACCTGATTATCATTGGTATTAGTTTAACACTATTCTTTTTAGGAATGTGGTGGCTCTCTTACTTAAATGGCGACCAACCCAGTCGCATTAGCCGCATCATTGAGCGAATTGAAGAGAAAAACACGGGCCAAAAGTTTGTCTATTACACCTTAGCCGCAGGAGGTATCAGTGTATTTATTACATTATTCACGATTTATCCTTTTGTTCTTTGGCTACGTGTCGTTCCCAAATCAGGTCTTATTTTAGGCTTTCTTATCAGCTTTTTTTTAGTCTTATGCTTCGTATTTTACGTCGAAGGACTCTATTATTTCCCTTCTATTGGGGCAGGTATTAGGTATCCTCCTCGAGTTGGAGGTTTATGGGCTTTGATGCTGAGTTGTTATGTATTTTTAGTAGTTCGGCTTTCAAAATCAGCATATAAACCCCATGCGTATTCCAGAGAATGGATACTTTGTGGAGGCATTCTTCAATTCCTTCTAAGTCCTTTGATCGTATCCAACAATGACCGTTATCATGGAAGTATATCTGATATCAACCAAAACCTCCTTTTTATTGTAACCCATAAATTAGGAATACAGCCTTATCCCAAGGGTACATCGCACCAATTATACCAATTGGCCGCAGCACTACCCACGGGGGCAGAAGTAGTTTGCGAAGGTGAATATATAAATATTTTTCAGCACGCATATCCAAGAAACTGGAGTTGCGACAATAGCACTCATACCCCTATACCTATGATTACTAAGCCTTTACTCTATATACACGCTAAAAATCGGAGCAACAACGATGATTGCTATCACCTACCAGTGAGCGGATATATCTCTATTCCTAACCCTGATTTAATAATTTTAGCGGACTCTTTGTGGTATTCTCGCCGAGAAAAAAGTCATTAACAAACCCAAATAATACGATTCTTATTTGATGTTTTCGTTCAACCTCAAAAAAGCAATTAATATCCTTTTTGTCGTATCTCCATTCCTTATCCTCCTGGGATGGTTTTATGCCAAGGTATTCCAATTTCAGTACCTCAACGAACCCTTTCCCGATGGTATCGCCGCGCTACAGCTCAGTCGGGGGTGGTTGGAAGGCCGCCCACTGCTGTTTGATACCTATACGGGTTATCACGCATTGCAACACAATTATTACTTTATTTTGTTGGTGGGGTTTGTGAGTAAATTTACGGGCGTCTATGGCCTTTTTATTGTTTATTTGGGTCTATTAGCCCTTTTTTTGGGTAAATGGGCAATATGGACACGCCACCACTGTAAGAACAACTGGCGAAATGAATGGACAGCGGTGGCTTTTTTTGCCGTAGGGCCTGTTGCCTTCCATATTTATTGGGATTATCTCGGTTGGCATCCCGAACAATACTTTATTCCGCTGATGGGCTTGCGGACTTTTAGTTTGGCCCGCCGCCGATGGGTAGAGGCGTTGGTTTGGGGCTTATTCACTTTCAGCGTAAAAGAAACCTCACCAGTGCTGCTATGTGGGCTTTTGGTGTTTGCTTCGGTGACCGTAAGTGTGCTGGAAAAGCCTAACTTAACTTGGCAAAAACACTATTTTAGCCGCCGCAATATACTCATCGTTGTTGGATGTTTGGGTTTGCTTCTCCTTAGTATGTGGTGGCTGTCTTACTTAAATGGCCCCAAACCCAGCCGCGTTAGTTTTATTTTTATACATCTTCAGGAAAATGGTTCTTTCCAGCAATGGCTATTTTATACGTCGGCTTTAGGAGCACTTAGTGTATTTTCTATTTTGTACGCCACCTTTCCTCTTATAGCTTGGTTAAGGGTTATCCCCCAACCTTGGGTTATCTCTGGCGCACTGATAGGAAGTGGAAGTCTATTATGTTTGGTATTTTACGTAGAAGGGCTGTATTATTTCCCGCTGTTTAATTCGGGCCTTCGCTATCCACCGCGTATTGGTGGGCTTTGGGGGTTTGTCATGGCTTGTTATGTGTTTGGAGTAGTTCGCTGGACGGAAGCAGGATTCAAACCAGCCGCTACTCAACAAGAAGGGAACGTACTCTGGGGTGCGTCCCAATTTGTTCTGAGTGTTTTATTGGTGTCCAACAACCTACCCATGCTGCAAAGTATCAATGACCCTCAGAAAAATATGGCATTTGTCACCCAATACAAGCTTGGATTCCGACCTTATCCCAATGGTTCGGCAAAAAAACTGTACGAATTGTCCCAAAAACTACCCGTGGGGGCAGAAGTATTTTGCGAAAAAGAATACCTTAGCATTTTTCAACGGGTATATGCTACCTCATGGACGTGGAGAAAACCTCCCCCTATGTTGAACCGCCCCCACTTGTACATATATTACAAAAAACAACTCGGTATCAATACCCGCTATATTTTCCCAAAATCAGGATACATCACCATCCCCAACGAAGAATTACTTATCTTAGCCGACGCTACATGGTACAAACAACATTACAAATAAAAGGCCCAGAACGAGAGAAATGGATACGCCGTAACTCTTATTATTACCGCTGCTTGGTCAATTACTTAAAATTTACGATTCCTGAAGGAAGCTCTATTTTGGAGATTGGCTGCGGCACGGGTTTTTTACTGGAAGAACTTGCTCCTAAGCGCGGAGTTGGGATGGATATTTCATCCTCTATGGTAGAATATGCTCGTCAACACCGTGGCCAGTTTACGTACTTTGTGATGGATGCCGAACAAATCACCTTAGAAGAAACTTTTGACTTTGTCATCATCAGCGACACCATCGGCTACTTCAACGACGTACAAAAAGTATTTCAAGAAGTGCAGAAGGTATGTACGCCCCAAACCCGCATTGTGATTAGCTACACCAATTTTTTGTGGCTACCTTTCCTCAATTTGGCCGAAAAAATCGGCTTAAAAATGCCTCAAAAGCGTCAAAATTGGTTAGACCTCAGCGACATTGCCAATTTGCTCACTTTAGCCGATTTCGACGTAGTTCGCAAAACAAAAAAAACCATTTTCCCTTTTTATCTGCCTATTTTGTCTTGGTTTCTGAATAAATACGTTGGCAACCTGCCACTATTCAACCAATTAGGGCTTATTACTTTCTTAGTAGCACGCAGTACCCGCCAAACGTTTAAGCCCATTGACGAAATGACCGTGAGTGTGGTGATTCCTGCCCGAAATGAAAAAGGGAATATCGAAGCACTGGTACAGCGCACGCCCACGATGGGCAAAACCACCGAAATTATTTTTGTAGAAGGGAACTCCACCGACGATACTTGGCAAGAGATTCAACGCATTGGTGAACTGTACAAAGATAAACGCCCCATACGATGGACTCAGCAAGCAGGCAGAGGAAAAGGTGATGCCGTACGCAAAGGATACAGCATAGCCACGGGCGATATTCTAATGATTTTGGATGCCGACATGACAGTTCCACCCGAAGATTTACCCAAATTTTTTCACGCGATTGCTTCCGGGAAAAAGAATATATCAACGGTACTCGACTGGTGTATCCTATGGAAAAAGAAGCGATGCGCACGCTTACTTTAGTAGGGAATAAGTTTTTTAGCTTGGCTTTTTCGTGGCTATTGGGGCAACGCCTCAAAGACACCCTCTGCGGCACTAAAGTAATGACGCGAGAAAACTACCTCAAATTAGCCGCTAATCGCGCTTATTTTGGCGAGTTTGACCCTTTCGGCGACTTTGATTTAATCTTTGGCGCAGCCAAACTCAACCTAAAATTCATCGAAGTCCCCATTCGTTATCGCGCCCGCACTTACGGCGAAACCAACATTTCTCGCTTCAAACACGGGTGGCTTTTGTTAAAAATGGTCTTTTTTGCGTTGAATAAAATCAAGTTTTTACACTAAATGAAACCCTCCATCGCGTTCATTATCTGCTCAGAAGGGGGTTATTTAGAGCGAATGTCGGTACTTTTTGCCCAATCGCTCCGAACCTTTGGGGGAAGCCTCAAAGACACCCCTATTTACAGTTATGCCCCCCGTTCTGGCAACAACATCAGCGGCTGGGCCAGCAAACAGTTTGACTCATTGCAGGTCACGCACCAGCACCTTCCGCTCAATCGGGAATTTCATCACTACCCCGTTGCCAATAAAGTTTTTGCGCTAAGTCACGCCGAAGCTACCCTTCCTTACGATATTTTGGTATTTGCCGATAGTGATAAGTTGATACTTGCCGAACCCAACGCGTTGTTGTTAGCTCCCAACATTGACATTACCCTGACTTCAGTTGGCTCCCGAGGCATCGGTATTCGTGATGAAAAAGACACCGAGTACGAATATTGGCAACAAGTGTATAAATTATGCAACGTGCAGGAAATCGGTTACACCCAAACGACCATTGATGCCCAGCGCATCCAAGGCTACTGGAATAGCGGGTTGGTGGCGGCACGAACCCAAGACCGATTTTTTGCCCAATGGGAAAGCAATTTTTTGAAAATTCTCAAAGCTAACCTCTATCCGAAAAACGGGGTCTATCATACCGACCAATCGGCACTATCGGCTACCATCATGGCCCACAAAACACCCATGTCAGAGCTTCCCAAAAGCTATAACTACCCTATTCATCGTCAATCTATCCTTTCGCCAGCCAAAAAAATCGAAAAGTTAAGCGAGATGGTTACGGTTCATTACCACGATATGTTCCGAAAAATCAACACATATGCCGAACCCCACCCGTTCGCTCTTTTTGCTCACTCTGACCCGCAGCTTTACGAATGGCTCGTTAAGCATTTAGACTTATACGGCGTGTATAGCCTTAACTATCCTAAACGACTCTCTTCCAATGCTTATTGGTGGATGGCGCACAAGTTACAACGAATCCAAGAACGACTTCATTTCTAATGACATCATTTTAGCTTACTGATATTCAACGATTTAACTCAATCGTAAATCGGCAATCATACATCCCAAACTCTATAATTCATGGCCTCCTATCACGCCTTAACAACCTACCATTTTCTGGTCAATTTTTTGGTGGGGTGCTTTTACTTTATCGCGGTTTATGGCGTAGGCGTCTTTCTTATCAAACGCCTCCTCCCCTATTCGTTCCCCGTTCTGTTAAGTCCTGCCTTAAAGGCAATGACAGGCTTTTTATCTATTAGTCTGATTATCCAGTTTTTAGGGTTTTTCTTTTGGATAAATGAATATAGTATGGGAGTAATTACGCTGGGATTGGTTGTAAGTGCAGTTTGGCAATTTTATTTACTCTTTCAAAGTAGTTTGCCGTCGGTCAAGTTATTTGTGAAGTTGCCTAAACAAGATATAATCTGGATTAGCTGCTTTTTACTGTGCTTTTTGCCCCTTTTCGTTTATGCCATTTTGCCATCTGCTAAAATAGACGAACTATTTTACCACCAATTGGTCGCGCAGAGGATGGTTGCCGATGGTGGAATGATTTTTTATCGGCAACCCTGGGAGGCTGCTATACCCGCTCACCTCATCTATAATTTTAGCCAAGTCCCACTGGTCTATTGGGGATTTACCGACGCGCCCAATATCGTAAGTTGGTGCCTATTCTCCTTATTTTTAAAGACAATTTATTCCATTTTTAGTCAGGCCAATGTAGTTACCTTTTTGAAGTGGGGGGCTCTAAGTATTCTTTGTTTGGGTATGTATCGGCTTACTTTTACTTCGGCAGGAAGCCATCATTTTGGCGACTTAGCATCATTTGTGGGTTTATACACCGCAGTCATGCTTCCGACGCTAAAAAACCGCGCTTCTATTCCAGCAATTTTAACGATGCAGGGTATTTTTTTGGCCGCAACGGCTGGCTCAAAAATGTCGCTATTGCCTTATTCCATCCTGATAGGTATTTACACCTTGTATGAAGTGTGGCACGAAAACAAGTTAAAAATTACGCACGTTACCTTACTATTACTGCCCATCCTTATTTTTTATATTCCTATCATTGTCTGGACTTACCTCCAAACCTACTCCCCCTTCGGCCTGATTCTCTCCGAATACTTCGACACAAAACTCATTGACAACCATCTACTCACCTCTACTTTACAAGCCGAAACCGTACTTCATCCAAAACTAAGCGTACACGGCAAAGAAGCGTTGTCGTATTTCCCGTTTGTAATTTTACTTTCCCCATTATTATTTGCTTTCTCCCAACATGCTCGCCCCTTAAAAATAAAGATATTGATTCTCTTTGGTATTTTTCTGGTTATCCTTTATGCCTTTCATTTACTGTATAATCCTCGCTTTTGGGCAAACTTACCCGCAAGTTTATTGATACTGGGCGTATTGTCACCACCATCCATCAAGTGGGCAACGCTCACTCGACCAAAGTGGCTCATAGGAGCTACCGCCATCGTTGCCATTTTACCTTATCTCACCTTATCATACTATTATCTGTATCATTTATCCCCTTTTCCCTACAACGAAGCCACCAAAACAGCTTACTACAAAAAATTCATCCCACTGTACGACGATTATCAAGCCTTGGATAAGCTTTTACCTGCCGACGCTTGTCTATTTACCCAAAACCGTCTCAATCTTGTGCATGCTCCTCGACGTATTTTTAGAGATAGTCTTGATATTTGCAACTGCACCTCGGTCTATGCGATACAGTGCGATACCTTACTGCTACCTACCATCATCCATACCCGCCACCAACCATATCAAGTAGGCCCGTTGATTTATCAAAACAATCACGCTTCTATCACCATCTATCGAACCCCCAATAAAAAACAGAAAACAGGTACACTTTCGGTTTATCAACTTATGCCGCTTTGAAGAGCATCCATAAATACTGTCGAAGGCAGGTCAGACGATAGTCAGACCGTATGCAGCTTTCTTGGGTCTGACTTTCGTCTGACCCGACTGACTTCATCAAAGTCAAAATAGGCCGCACGTCAGACCTGCGGTCAGACTTTTAATGGTAGCCGTTGGATAAATCATCTTGTACAAAATCATCGCTTCTTTGTATTTTAGAGAATTATCGCCGATATTTACATTGCATAAATTCCAAATCACCATGAACAAACTTTACAAAACAGTTATTCCCATTTTATTGGGGATGGGATGTTTTTTACACTCCCAAGCCCAAACCATCAATGCCGTCCTTCGTCAAAAGTTTGTGAGTAGCGTTGGTGCAACAAATGAAGATCAATTAGGGGCAGCTATTGCTACTGATGGTAACATTGCCGTCATCGGGGCTAATTATGACGACCAAGGAGGCACTGATCGAGGAGCCATTTATGTTTTAGGAAAAGATGTTGGAGGAACTAACAACTGGGGATTAATCAAAAAAATCATCAATGGTGCTGGCACCAACACGGCCAATCAAACTTTCATCAATGTTGGGAGTGCCAATGGCGACTACTTTGGATTTTCTGTGAGTCTTTCGGGCGATATTATTGCAGTCAGTGCACCCGTTGATAATCAAGGAGCAACCAATCGTGGAGGGGCTGTGTATCTTTTGGGCAAAGATGTAGGAGGAATAAACAACTGGGGACTGATAAAAAAAATCATCAATGGTGCTGGCACAAATACTGCCATCGAAACCTTTATTGATATCAATAGTGGTAATTTTGAGTTTTTTGGACACTCTGTAAGTCTCTCGGGAAGTACATTAGCGGTAGGTTCTCGTTACGATAGTCAAGGCGGAAGTGGCCGAGGTGCCGTTTATTTATTTAATAAAGACCTTGGAGGAACTGATAACTGGGGACTCGTTAAAAAAGTAGTTAATGGCTCAGGTACAGATACCGCTATCCTCACCTTTATAAACGTAGGTAGCAACAATAGTGATAACTTTGGATTTTTAACTAATTTTTCAGGAAATACCTTAGCCGTCGGTGTTCCTTCTGACAATCAAACTGGCATGGGATCAACTGGCGCCGTTTATTTGCTGGGGAAAGACGAAGGGGGTATTGATAATTGGGGACTCATCAAAAAAATCATCAATGGTACTGGCACCAACACCTCCAATCAGTCGTTTACCAATATAGTCAGCAATAGCTTTGACTTCTTTGGATCATCTATTAGTCTTCAGGGGAATACCATCGCTATTGGGGCACGCTTCGACGACCAAGGCGGCTCGGATCGCGGAGCTTGCTATATTCTTAACAAAGATGCGGGCGGAACCAATAATTGGGGCGTAGTGAAAAAACTTATCAATGGCCCCGGAACAAATACTGCCAACTTACTCTTCACAGATATTGGTAGCAATACCTCTGATAGTTTTGGCTATTCCGTAAGTCTCTCGGGTGGACGGGTAGCCGTCGGTGCTTTCTCAGACGACCAAGGCGGCAGTAATCGTGGTGCAGTCTACATTTTTGGTCAAAATACAGGTGGTAGCGATAACTGGGGGCTGCTGAAAAAAATCATCAACGGTGCTGGTACCGATACAGCCAATGAAAACTTTATCAATTCAGGGAGTAACAATAATGACCTTTTTAGCGTAGTGGGCTTGTCAGGAAATACACTGGCTATTGGTGCATTTTATGACGACCAAGGAGGTACTAACCGTGGAGCAGCTTACCTTTTTTCCCTGATTCAAGAAGGGTGCAATACCGACCCCATCTCCTTAACTGAACCCATCACATCGGGTACAGTCGTATATAATGGAAGCCATATTACTGCTACCAATCAAATAAGCAACGCCGATGTCACCTATACCGCAACGCAATCGGTTACGCTCAATCCTGGTTTTTCAGCGACGGGTAATGTCTTCAAAGTTAACAGATCTGGGGGGATAAAAATAGTGATAGTAATATAAAAAGGCCGAATGGGTTTGAAAACCGACCGACGCTTTTTTATTGAGTAATTATGGAAATTTTGCGAAGTTGGTCTGACCGTAGGTCCGACCTGTAAAAAAAACTAAGTCAAACAAACAGGTCAGACCTAAGGTCAGACCAATATAACGCCCCCATAACACTAACCCAAGCCTTCAATAATTCCCCCATTGGACGGTACGCCGCAGCGGGGTTGGGGGCTTTAACTTCCCTTCAATCATGTGTGGAATTTTAGGAATTACCGAAGAAGTAAATGACATTGTTTTTCTAAATAGTTTAGATAAAATTAAATACCGGGGTCCCGATGGGTATGGCGTATGGCAAACCAAAGATAAAAGGGTTACCTTCGGTCATCGACGTCTGTCTATCTTAGACCTTACCGAAGCAGGAAAACAGCCACTTCACTACGGGCATCTAACCATTATCTATAACGGTGAAATTTACAATTTCCTTGAAATTAGAAATGAATTAGCCCTCAAAGGCTATCGCTTCACCTCAGAATCCGACACCGAGGTCATCTTAGTCGCCTACTTGCATTGGGGACTTGACTGCTTCCGAAAATTCAACGGAATGTGGGCTTTGGGGATTTGGGACGATAAAAATAAAGAACTCATCCTAAGCCGAGATAGATTTGGCAAGAAACCCCTTTTTTACAGCGAATTATCCGAGGGAATTGTGTTCGCTTCCGAGATGAAAGCCATCACCCCCTTCTTAAAATCAATCCACATTTCCAAAGATTTTCATTGGTGTAAAAACAATAAGTTTTTGTACGAGGCTACCGATAAATGTCTAATTGAAGGAATCAGACGCTTTCCTGCGGGTCATTACGCCATACTCAAATTGGGAGACAATAAAATCATCCCCAAAAGGTACTGGAATACCCTCGAAGAAATTCACCCTACCCATTTAAGTTATGAAGCCCAAGTCGAGCAATTTAGAGAATTATTGATAGACGCTTGTAAAATTAGAATGCGCTCCGACGTACCCATTGGAACTTTACTGAGCGGAGGACTCGATTCGAGTGCCGTTTTTTCAGTAATGGCGCACATTGGGAAAAATTTATCCAATAATCCAAGAGAGAGCCGCGACTGGCAACATGCCTTTACTGCTTCCTTTCCAGGCACTTATCTCGACGAAACCGAATATGCTAAACAAGTAACTGACTACTGCCAACTTCCCCTCGAAGAAGTCAATATCAACCAACTCAACAGCATTGAAAAGTTAGAAGAATACAGCACCTTATTTGAAGAACTGTACAGCAATAACCCCATTCCTATGATTGAAACCTACAAAGCGGTCAGAAGAAAAGGGATCATTGTAACATTGGATGGACACGGTGCAGATGAGTATCTTGGAGGCTATGCCTCCTCCGCCTTTGAGGCGTTCTTTGATGCCTACTCCGACCCAACTCAAATGAAAATGATTTATGAAACCTACCGAGGTATGATGGGACAAAAAGGCAAGGGCAATCTCCCCTTGGAAATAGTAAAATTTCTGGGGAGTAGAATCAAAACCAAAGGACTCACTCTCCTGCAAAATACGCCCTTGATGAATCAAGATCAACAAGTTCCCCTACCTTCAACTCCCAAATTAGAACAAATGGATGCGTTCACTTCGCACCTCTATTCCATTTTTCACGACTCTCTACTCCCCACCTTGTTAAGAAATTTTGATCGGTATTCGATGATTGCCAGTATGGAAACCCGTATGCCACTCATGGATCATCGGCTCGTTACTTTTGCCTTTTCTTTGCCCTGGACTTCTAAACTCAGAAACGGCTACTCCAAAGCTATTTTAAGAGACGCCACCAAACCATACATGCCGCTGAGTGTCAATATCCGAAAACCCAAAATAGGATTTAGCTCGCCCGTAACCCATTGGATGAAAAATGAATGGAAGTCTTATTTACTCGATACGGTACATTCCCAAGAGTTCAAGGAATGTGACCTGATTGAACCCGATTTACTAAAAAAACGGATAGAAGCTGTACTCTCCGCCAAAAACACACCTCATTCGCAAGGCCAAGATGTGTGGCATTACTTCTCTACCTTTTTATGGTATAAAACTTTTTATAAAGCCCTAAAAAAAGAAATGCCACGCTGAGCGTGGCATTTCTTTTTA
>JBGAUP010000199.1:0-11515 GCA_044228585.1 Runella sp.
GAATATGAGGTAAATACCTTTGAGGTCTATCCCAATCCAGTTGGAGCCAACGAATCTTTCATGATTAAAATACCAGCATCCGAGCGCGGAAGTCAGTTGAATATCTTGGATTTGAGTGGCAAAGCTCGCTATACCGAAATGCAGCAGCCTTCTATGGGAAAAACTATTCGCATAGCTCCAGCACTTCCTTCGGGTATGTACTTTATACAAATTCAAACGGAATCTCAGCAGCAAACGAAAAAGCTGATTGTGAAGTAAATAGAAAAATAAAGTATGTTATTAGCATCTCAAATTGGAGATGCAAAAACCAAAAAATAGTAGCTCAAATTGGTAATTTGCAAATCGGTACCGAAGCCTTTCGGTACCGATTTGCTGTTGTATTTGCACAGTTTCTAAACACTGCACACATTTCACTTCTTCATCTTCTCTGAATTTACAGCAGAAGGTGATAGACAAGGGGACTACATTACATCTACGCTCAATTAACAAAGACTATGTGGCAAACCTTCCCATCCCTATGACTTTTCTCCTCCTTACATGGTAGTATGGAATACCTCATGATGTGGCAACGGAGTCAAAAATAGTAAACTTTTAAAACTGGCTAATGTAGTTTCAAGTTTAAAAGCTGCGATGCCCAAATTGAGTTGATTGTACAAAACCCTGAAAAACAAGTGTATATGATAAAATAATCGTAAGAAAAAATACTAAAAAAAGTCAGAGACCATAGTAGCTGACCTCTGACTTTTTATTCTCTAAAATTATGCCAAAGCCGCTACCCCTGGCAATACTTTACCTTCCATGTATTCAAGAAGTGCACCACCGCCCGTTGAAACGTAGCTTACTCGATCGACGTAGCCAGCGTTGTTAATGGCCGAAGCTGAATCGCCACCGCCAATGAGCGAGAAGGCGCCGTTTTGTTCGGTAGCTTGTACTACAGCCTCAGCAATAGCATTGGTTCCTATTGCGAAGTTAGGGAATTCAAATACGCCCATTGGGCCATTCCAAAGGATTGTTTTTGAATTTCGAACGATTTCTTCAAACAGTTTAACGGTCTCAGGACCAATATCTAAGCCTTCCCATCCATCAGGAATTTGTCCCGTAGCTACAACTTGACGGTTGGCATCATTAGAAAAGGAATCTGCACACACATTATCAACAGGCATTACGATATTTACTCCTTTCGCCTTCGCTTTTTCGAGAATCTCTAAAGCCAACTCCTGCTTATCTGCTTCAAGTAATGATTTTCCTATTTTTCCCCCTTGGGCTTTGGTAAAAGTGTAAGTCATCCCACCTCCAATAATGAGATTATCCACTTTATCTAATAGGCGTTCGATAATAAGGATTTTGTCAGAGATTTTTGCCCCACCCATAATGGCCGTAAAAGGACGCTCGGCATGCTCTAATACGCGCTGCGCATTGTCTATCTCGGCCTGCATTACATAGCCACAAACACGATCCTCAAAAAACTGGCCCATTACCGCAGTAGAAGCATGAGCACGGTGCGCAGTACCGAAAGCATCGTTTACCCACACATCGCCAAGCTTAGACAACTTCTCGGCAAATTCTACATCACCTTTTTCCTCTTGTTTATAGAAACGAAGATTTTCGAGCAACAAAACCTCGCCTGACTGAAGCTCAGCCGCTTGTTCGGAGGCAGAAGCACCGATGCAATCGTCAGCAAATTTCACTGGCACACCCAAAATGACTGAAAGAGGATTGATAAGGTGTTTGAGCGAATATTTTTCGGTCGGCCCATCTTTGGGACGCCCCAAGTGCGACATCAAAATGCACGAACCCCCATCTGCTAATATTTTGCGAATAGTAGGAAGCGTAGCTTGGATACGCGTGTCGTCGGTTATTTCAAATTTTTCGTTGAGAGGAACATTGAAGTCAACGCGGATAAGAGCGCGTTTTCCTGCAAAATTGTAAGAATCTACGGTTTTCATATGATTCAAGTGGGTTATGAAAGATTGATTTTCAGGACAAAAATAGTTTTTTCAACCCACTACCACATACAAAGCGTTTTTTTCTTTTTGCAAATTCTGAAAAACAACCTCAGAAAAGGTCTATAATTAAACAAGTTTTCCCCATTAAACACCAAAGAAAGCCCCCCTTCAATGCGTATCAAAGGGGGGCTTTTTATGAATAAAAATTATGGCAGCTATATTTTCACCGCTTGCCTTGCCAACAACTTCCATTGGCCTTTTTGCTTTTGCCACACCAGTAGAATCGCAATTTTTGCTGTGCCAGGTTGGCCATTGTTTTTGGTTTCGGCAAAGAGTTTATGGCGAACCACAGCCACATTCCCCGTGATTTTGATAGTCTGCTCGGTCAAATCTATTTTTACAAAATCTGATTCACCGCTCACAATTGCCCTTACAAATTCGGCTTTATCTTCTATTTTTCCGCCAGAATGTCCGTAACTGAGGTCATCGGCAGCAAGGTTTTCTAAGGCGGCTTTATCGGCGTCAATCATTGCTTTTTTAAGCGTCTCAACCGCATTGGCCACTGCCATCTCCTCTTTTGATTGTGCAAAAGCAGTCGTAAGAAACGAGCTAAGAACAATCCACAGAAGCCCAACTATCTTTTTCATAATCAATCCATTAAAGATCTACTTGTTTCATTTTAGGTACTAAGAAGTGCATAATCGTCCACGCCAAAACATAAGCTGCCCCGCACACAAAAAACATGATGTAATAGGCTGTTTCGATTTGATTGATAGAACGATAATACACAAACATATTTTTTTGAACCAGCAGCGAAAGCAAAATACCTCCTAATGCCCCAAACATACCGCCGATTCCCGTTACAGAAGCCGTGGTGTATTTAGGAAACATATCAGAAACCGTCGTAAAAATATTAGCACTCCAAGCCTGGTGAGCAGCGGCAGCAAAACCTATTACGAAAACCGCCAACCACATATTAATACCTCCCAAAATCTGAGCAAAAATGATGGGCGATACACAAAGTGCATAAATCAACATGGAAGTCTTACGCGCTCTAAAAACAGGCCAGCCTATTTTGATGAGGTACATAGGTACATATCCGCCCCCCACACTTCCAATCGTGGACAAAGTATAAACCAACGCCACAGGAATGGCAATTTCAGTGCCCGTGAGTTTGTACTGGCTTTGGAGGAAATCGGGCAACCAGAATAGATAAAACCACCAAATAGGGTCGGTCAGGAGTTTGCCCAGGGCAAAAGCCCACGTTTGTTTGAAGCCTAATAGCTTAGTCCAAGGCACTTGTGGTTTGTTTATATCATTTTTATCGGCCAATACTTCGGCAGCATCAGAATGGATGTAGTCGTATTCTGCCTTAGAAAGCTTGGGGCTTTTGGCGGGTGTTTCGTAAAACATGAGCCACAGAACAAGCCATACAAACCCCAACATACCTGTAATGATAAAAGCCCACTGCCAGCCCATTTCTGCCGCAATAAATGGTACTGAAAGCGGCGCAACAATTGCCCCGAAATTAGTTCCTGAGTTGAAAATTCCTGTCGCAAAAGCGCGTTCTTTTTTAGGAAACCACTCCGCTACAGTCTTGATAGCAGCGGGAAAGTTTCCTGCTTCGGTAATACCCAAAGCCGAACGAACCACCGCAAATCCCAAAACGGAATTTACTAAAGCATGTGCTACTGCCGCCACACTCCACAAAGTAGTGGCTACGGCATAACCTATTTTTGTACCCAGTTTGTCCACCAATCGCCCCGCACCGAGCATCCCAAAGGCATAGAATAGCTTAAAGGCAATCTCAATGTTGGCATAGTCACCATCATTCCAATTTAGCTCTTCAGAAAGGGTAGATTTTAGAAGGCTAATCACCTGCCTGTCAAGGTAGTTAATAGTAGTTGCAAAAAACACCAGACCGCAAATAGTCCAGCGATAATTACCGATTTTTTCCATTTAGAAGAAGGGTTTTTATAGCCGCATAAAGATTCGCTTTTCAAGCAAATTTTAGGCGGGTTAAAGGGTTTGGTAATAATTAATTAAGGTATTTATCTTTAGGGTTATTTCGTCAAAATTTCCTGCTTCTACTACCGTTTTGGGAAACAACTGTGAGCCAATTCCAACCGCACTCACTCCCGCCCCAAACCACTCTTTAAGGCTTTCGGGGGTAGGTTCTACTCCTCCTGTCACCATTACCTTTACGTGTGGCATAGGCCCCTTGAGTGCTTTTACAAAACCTGACCCTACTACGTTTCCAGGGAAAATCTTGATAATTTCGGCCCCAAGTACGGTAGCATTATATACTTCCGAAATCGTCATTGCCCCTGGCATCCAAGCTATATTGTGGGCTTTGCATACTTCCGCAACGTCGGTAGTAGTACAGGGTTGAACCACAAAATCTGCTCCTAAAGCAATAAATTCTTCGGCTTGAGTCGCATTAAAAATGGTTCCAATACCTAAAGCCATTTCGGGGTAGTTTGTACTGATGTATTGACGCAATACTTTAAAAACATCTTTGGCTTGTTCGCCACGATTGGTGAACTCAAACGCCCGAATCCCACCCTCATAACAGGCTTTGATGATTTGACAAGTGAGAGTGGCATTTGCATTATAGAATACAGGAACTATCGGAGCTGTACTTAGGGTTTGATAAATTTTTTGTGGTTCAAAAGCCATTAGGATAATTTTTTAATTTGAAACGGGGGCTGTTCGCCGCTGCGACGCCCGTGAGATTAGATAATTTGAAAAATAAAAAGGAGGCAAGTAGCTACGATACATTTTCAAATTGTCTCATTGGTATGTTTTATTGGCTTAACACGCTTTGGAGGGTTTCCTGCACATCCTCAACGCGTTGCTGGGTAGCATCACCGTATTCTTGTAATTTACCAAAAGCCGCTGCTGCCGCAAAATCAATGACGTCTTGAGGGGCATGGTTTTGACTTAAACCATAAATAAGCCCACCCATGAAGCAATCGCCGCTACCTACTTTATCCACTACTTTTTCGGTGGTAAACTCGGGTGAAACATACTGCTGACGGTCTTTATAGAGCGTGGTATAGTATTGTATTCCTTGTCCAAAGGCGTCAAAACGGAACGTATGCGCGACTACCTTACATTTGGGATAAGCCGCTTGAATAGCTTCAGCGGTAGTGATGCTATGTTCTAAGTACCTTTCTTGGGTATGAACTACTTCTACTGTTTTGTCTATTGGAATACCTAAAAGGGTGTTTGCTGCCCAAATATTTCCCATAATAACGTCGCAATACTGCACCAACTCAGGCATGATGTCAACGGGCTTTTTACCGTACTGCCAGAGTTTGGCGCGGTAGTTTAAGTCCACCGAAATCGTAATTCCCTTTTTAGAGGCTACTTCTAAGACTTCCTTGCAAGCATCGGCTACTTCCTGACTAAGGGCAGGGCTAATGGCACTAAAATGAAACCACGAACACCCTTCCAATACGTCTTCCCAGTTGACTTTGCCAACCGAGAGTTCAGAAAAAGAGGAAAAAGCACGGTCATAAATCACTCCTGCGTTTTTGAGGTCAGCCCCTTGCGGGAGGTAATAAGCTCCAATACGGCTTCCAAAATGGCGAATACCAGTCGTATCAATACCTTTTTGAATGAGGTACTCTTTGATTTCAGCCGAAAGTTGGTTTTCGGGCATAATAGTACTGTATCGCACAGCAATGTTCCAATTGGCAAGGGCATTGGCCACATTGAGTTCAGCACCGCCCACAAACACAGGCATACTGGCTTGCTTTATCCATTCGCCATTAAACTGAGGTGAGAAGCGAAGGAGAACTTCCCCAAAGCAGCAAATAGCCCCCGACCCCAATGAAATGTTTTTATTTATATCCATACTTTTGAAACTATTTAACCCCTAACACCCCAATTGGACTAACGCTGACAGGGTTTTGAACCCTGTCAGCGTTGATTTCCGTATAAAATGCAGTTGAACCAGTTTTTTCAGTGCCTTAGTGGTTATTAAAAATAAAAAGAGGGGCTAAAACCCAAAATACTGCTTTGCGTTGTTGTAGCAAATGTCTTGTACTACTTGGCCAACCCATGCCATATCGTTGGGTATTTCTCCATTTTCGATGTCATTACCAAACATATTACACAAAATACGACGGAAATATTCATGACGAGGGAAAGACAAAAACGAACGAGAATCGGTAAGCATACCCACAAAGCGGCTCAAAAGCCCCATGTTCGATAAGGCATTCATTTGTTTTTCCATACCATCTTTTTGGTCTAAAAACCACCAACCCGACCCAAATTGAATTTTGCCCGCGATAGACCCATCGTTGAAGTTACCAATCATGGTTGCAATTACTTCGTTATCAGCGGGATTGAGATTATAAATAATGGTTTTGCTCAACTGATCATATTCGTCCAAACGTCCTAAAAATTTAGACAAAGCCGCTGCTTGCGACCAATCACCAATCGAATCCCAGCCTGTGTCAGGCCCAAGCAAACGCAAAGCACGGGCGTTGTTGTTGCGTAATGCTCCAATGTGGAACTGCTGTGTCCAGCCTAATTCGTGGTACATTGTACCAAGTTGATGCAAAATAGCGGACTGATACAAAACTATTTCGGTAGAACTTAGTGATTGTCCTGCCAATGCTTTTTTGAACACGGCATTTGCATCTTCGGCAGTAAAGTCGGCTGCGTAAAGTTGCTCAAGACCATGATCAGACAAGAGGCATCCAAGCGAAGCAAAAAAGTCAGCCCGTTGACGCAAGGCTTTGGTTAAATCGTCGAAACTGTCTATTTCAAACCCCACCACCACGGCCAATTTTTGTATGTAGGTAGCAAAGTTAGGGTTGGCAATCAAGATAAATTTGTCAGGACGGAAAGCAGGTCTCATTTGAACTTCAAACGACCCCTCGGCTTTCAATTGTTGGTGATATTCTAATGAATCCAACGGGTCGTCAGTAGTACACACCACTTTTACATTCATTTTTCTTAACAGATTGCGCACCGAATAATCGGGTGTTTGCAGTTTTTCTGAACATTCGTCATAAATCTTCCGAGCTGTTTTTGGGTTCAAAACATCGTGAACGTCAAAATAACGTTGCAGCTCTAAATGAGTCCAATGATAGAGGGGGTTACGCAAGGTGTAAGGGACTGTTTCAGCCCATTTTTCAAACTTTTCGTAGTCACTGGCATTACCCGTACAATAATTTTCATTGATACCATTGGTACGCATAGCCCGCCATTTGTAGTGATCACCGTAGAGCCAAATTTGCGTCAGGTTCTCGAAAGTTTTATCTGCTACAATTTGGTCAGGAGGTAAGTGATTATGGTAATCAATAATGGGCATCTGCTTCGCAAACTCATGATAAAGGGTACGAGCGGCATCGGTTTGCAGTAAAAAGTCTTCGTCCAAAAATGTTTTGGTTACCAACATGGTAGTAATTGATATAGTTTTAGAGGATCGCGTTTATTTCAGTCATTTGAACATTGCTACGTAAGAAAAAGTCATCAAGGGTCGGTTTTACCCCATTTGCGAGCATATTTTCTAAATTCTCGGTCACGCTTTGCGCAAAGCCAGGCAATAAAGTAAGGTCGGTATCCCACAGGGCCTTATCTTGTAGAACTTTTTTAACCAATTGAGTGGGGGAATTTTCTTTCCACTTGTGATAAAAATACTCGGCTTTTTCGTCTTGAATTGGATAAGGCTTGCCGTTCCGTTCGCCAAAATAGACAAAACTTTCTTTGGCAACGGGTTTCATAAAATAAAGGTACGCAGCAAAACCTAATGAAAAATACTCAGGAACACACCCAAAAACTTCGTAATAACGCAGCAGTGTAGCAATATTACGCATTTTCATCTTCGACGAATAATTGAGCGTAATACTCAACCATTGATGATTGAGATGCGGATTCTTGAAGCGGTCTATTACTTGCATTCCAAACCGCTGTGGGCGTTTTTCGTCCATCGGATAGGGAATTGAGAGGCCCAATTCAGCCATCATCAAATTGCTGATAAAGGCCGACATATTTTCGTCTTGCATAGCACCAATGACACTATCAAAGCCTGCTAAATAAGCCAATCCACAACTCAATGTATGCGTTCCATTGAGCAAACGAAGCTTTAATTCACGAAACAGATTAATATCGGGTTCAATAAATACCCCTTCATCTGTTTTATGAAACGAAAGCACCTCTTTTACGTATTCATCACCTTCAATGGCCCACAAACGAAACACCTCACTAACGGTGAGGAGTTTGTCGTTGTAGCCCAGTTCTTGCGCCATACCTTGATAAGTAAAAGCATCTGGTTTTCCTGGTACGATTCTGTCCACCAGCGAATTACAAAAATGATTAGCACTTTCTAACCAGTCCAGAAAGTCGGATTCGAGGCCATTGCGGTGGGCCAATTCAATCACAATGGATTCTAATTTTGAGCCATTATCAGAAATCAACTCCGTAGGCACAATCACCAAACCTGACTCTTTTGTACCACCGAATGCCTTAAATCTCTCATATAAAAAAGCCAATAATTTACCTGGGAACGACGCGGGTGGTGTATCATAAATATTATCTTGGACCAACTGAATGCCTACTTCCGTCGTATTGGAAATAATGATTTGAAGGGCTGGATTTTGGGCACAATCCAAAATGCTTTGCCACTGCGACTTAGCTGAAAGTACCCGACTAATGGCCGAGCAAATAATATTTTCTTCGATGTTTTGATTGTTTTCGATGCCTCTCACACAAAGCGTATAAAGCCCATCTTGGTCATCAAAAGCGGCTGAATCGCCCGAATCGGTTGATTTTACAACCACGATACGGCCATTAAAAACCCCTTGACGATTGGCTTTGTCAATCAGATAATCGGGTAATCCCCGCAACAGCACCCCTGTACCGAACTGCAATACCCTCTCGGGAAGTTCAAACAGAGCATCCTCTGGTACAATCAGGCCAGACTTATTGCGAAGATGTACTAATTCATTCTTAGATAGATAGTTCATTTTATTAATCCTTTAACGGTTCTGTTATGAAATGGTGGTTATGGGAATTAGAAGTTTATAACTTCGAGATTACAGCGTATTTATCAGGTGACCAACCTTTTACCAAACTATTTTCACGCAATCGTTTTCGGTAACGTTTGCGTGAAATCAGCGTGGCCTATGCCTAATTTAGCTTTTTTGGGGTTATATATAAGATAGCACCACCAACGCAACGCCACACTGATTTAAATGGAATTTTATAAACCTAAAAGCCCTTATTTTCTGTGTCATCGGTGGGCTGATTTTTATTCCTTCTTTGCTCCTAACAACCACTTTGCTAAATCTTTTGCTGCCGAGAAATTCTCATAAACCATCGGTATGCGACGGCCATCGGTGTATTCATTGTAAAGCCACGGGTCGCCTACGGCAAAGACCGTTCCTTTGCCAACTTTGGCTACGCCCATGATGGCATCTCCATTTTGTGTTACTAAGGCTTGGGCAGGAGCTTTCACCTCAAGTGGTGATAATTCTTTAATATAAACCGCTTTGGTATTTTTGAATACAGCGTTTCCTGCTGGAATATCCACGCGGCCTTGCTCCCACTTTGTACCTTGCACCATGTTTACGTTTTTGGGCAAAAACTGAATCCCAAACTCTTTGGCGAGACGATTGAAATTTTTATGCTCACAGTTAGAAGTGTCGTTGGCCATCAAAACGAGCGTTCCACCTGCTTTTACCCAATTACTAATTTGTTTAATATCAGCATCTTGAATAAAATTGGGATTGGCAGTCTCTTTCTTGGTATTGATCAACGATGATATACACATTGACATTTTTAAGATTTTCGGCAGTAGGAGCGGCTTTGATGGCCGTGGTCTTAGCCCCTAAATCACGGAAGATTGTTCCCCAAAACCAGAACCCTGGATGCTGGCGGTCTTCCCAAGTATAGTGGAATTGCTCTTCGTTACCATTCCAATCTTTTCTGAACTCGCGATTGAAATAGTAATCTGCTGCTACGGTTTTTCCTTGGCCAATTGTATTTTCGTTGGCAATTTCTATTTCTACACTGGCAAAAATGAAAGGACCCACTCCTTTGAGGTCATTTTTCTTAATAGGTTCACTAAGGTAGTATTCATAGCTACCATCGCGGTAAGGAGAGCCGCCAAGGCCGCCAACACTTACCGTTTTGTTTAAACTAATAGTACCGTTGGGTTCTTCTTCTACAAACTCTTTTACAATACCCGTATATCCTTTTTTAGCAGCCGCCAAATAGGTTTGAGGTAAATAGCCCATGCGCACACCTTTGGCCAGTGCATACACAAACATACACGAAGCAGATGCCTCAAAATAATTCCCTTTGCGTGTCCCTTGCGTAGTCATTTGGTACCAAACTCCCGATTTTGCATCTTGGTATTTGACCAGCGCAGGGGCCAACCGTTGAAGGTATTTAATCAAATTGGCACGTTCGGGATGATTTTGTGGAAAATAATCAAGCACATCTACTAATGCCATCGCATACCAGCCAATGGCACGACTCCAAAAATGCGGTGAAAGACCTGTCTTGGGGTCAGCCCATTTTTGTTCTTTACTTTCATCATATCCGTGGTAAATAAGTCCTGTTTTTGCATCAACGGCGTATTTTTCAATCAGCGTAAACTGCTTGGCAATATCATTGAAATGCTCAGGATGATTGAAAATAAGGCTATATTCTGCCGAAAAGGGCTCAGCCATAAATAGCCCATCAAGCCACATTTGATAGGGGTAGCGTTGCTTGTGCCAAAAGCCACCTTCTTTGGTTTTAGGCTGGTTTTCAATCTGTTTCCATAACAAATCAGCTGCCTTGCGGTATTTATCTTTATCAGGCTGGGTTTGTTGATATAGCGTTAGCAGTGCCCTACCCGTAGGAATGTTATCAAGATTAAAATCATCGTATTTGTAAGTACGGATATTACCGTCTTTTTGGATATAGCGGTCTATGTCTTTACGAACATATTCATAGTACTTACCATCACCCGTACGAGTCCAAACCTTTTCTATGGCTTTATACATCAAGCCTTGCTCATAATCCCAACTGGCGGGCTTATTTTCTTTGACCATGATGGAATCTTTGTGCCAAGTCATAAACGATTCTGCCATACGCACAGAGTAAGGTGCTTTTTGAGCATAAAGAATCTGAGTTGTAAATAGAAGAATGATGTAATAAAAGGGAAAGCGTTTCATGTAAATATTGATTTGGGACTAAAATTAAATCTTTGTATTTGTTTGTCTCTCCTGTACAGTTTGGTCAAGTCTATACAAAATCTTCTCTCATGGGATTAAATACGTCAATCAGAACACCTTCTTCCAAACAAACCGCCCCATGTAATACGTTTGAAGGCACAAAATAGACATCGCCTTCTTTTAAAATCTTACTCTCGTCGCCAATCTTTACCTCAAAAGTGCCACTTGCTACATAACTAATCTGCAAATGAGGGTGCTTGTGCGTCGCACCTACTCCTCCTTGCTCAAAAGCGACTTTAACCAGCATTAGCTCATCATTGTAAGACATTATTTTGCGTTGAATTTTATCGTCAACGATTTCCCAAGGCAGGTCGCTATCTTCCACTA
>JBGAUP010000200.1:0-11586 GCA_044228585.1 Runella sp.
AAGACGGCGTGGGTGGACCTTTCCCAAAAAACCGCGTGGCAGTGGGTAGTTTGTTGGCTACCAGAACGTTGCAGTTTACAGTGAGTGGTCAGCAGTCCATAGTTGGTAGTCGGCAGTCGGCGGTAGCAATTGACCTGTTTGCAGCAGGAAGTGGACCATGGACAGAAATTTCTCCCAATCCCGTTTCTAATACGATGCGCTTGAAGGTAACGGATGCCAAGGGTCAAAAAGTGAACGTGAGTTTGATTGACGCCTCGGGGCGTACGATGTTACAGCGCGGTTTTGTACCCGAAACCAATCAGCACCAAGAGGAGTTTAACGTTGGGGACATCGCCAACGGAATGTATTTCTTGCGGGTGAATACCCCCGATAAAAACGCTACTTTGAAGGTGGTGAAGGTGCAGTAGCAAAGTTAACAGGTCAGACCAATACCCACTAATGGTGAAAGTCGAGTAAACCTTCACTATTGCATTTGTTATTCATCAAGGAAGCAAAATGGGCAATCATTTCGCTTCCTTGGTTTTCAACTCGTCATCTATCCCTGTAACGCAACCAAGGCATCAAAATCTTCGGCGAGTTTGTAGCTCAATCGGTCAAAAATTTCGGTAAAAAGGGCATAATGCTTGTGGTGCCCAGCATTAGTTTGATAAGTTTCAACCGAGCGGATTGTCTGAGCCGCAACTTCCAAATTGCTGAATACCCCCAAATGTGTCAATCCCAACAAAGCTGCCCCTGCACTGGCACTGTCATGTTTATCATTGACATAAACAGTTTTTCCAAACACATCCGACAGGACTTGAGCAAATAACGGCAAAGTCGCATAAGCTCCGTTGATGTACAGATTTTCAATAGAACGATATTGCTGAAGTAATTTCCCAATACTAAACATCTCATAAACAATTCCTTCTATGGTAGCCCGAATAAAATGGCGTCGTTCGTGAGTGATATTAACCCCAAGATAGGCACCACGGGCATTCGCATTCCAAAGAGGGGCTCTTTCACCTAACAAATAAGGCAAAAACAACAGTCCTCCCGCTCCTGCGGGTACTCGTTCAGCTTCAATCAACAGTTGATTGACAGCGTGTTCCATATCAGAATGTACCCCTGATGCGCCAAATTGCTGTACGAACCACTCAAATACGACCCCACCATTGTTGGTAGGCCCCCCCGATATATATTTTCCCTCGGTCAAAATATAATTGAAAAATCGCTGCTGAGTGTCTTGGATTACTTGCTTGCCCGCTACCCGCATTGCTCCACTTGAACCAATGGTGATAGTCGCGTTGCCCTCAGACACTACACCCGCCCCTAAGGTGGCCAGACAACCGTCGCTGGCACCAACAATAAGCTTTGTAGCACTCGAAAGGCGAAAAAGTCGAACGTATTCTTTTTTTAGTCTAAGTTCAGAAAAATCAATCGGTACAGCTTCCGACAAATGTTGCGGCTTGATGCCCGCATAATCCAATGCCAAAGACTCCCATCGAAGCGAGTGAATGTTGAATAATCCCGTAGATGATGCCAGGCTTTGATCAATCACCAACTGACCCGTAAGTTGGTAAATGATATACTCTTTGATGGAAATAAATTTATAAACTTTCTCAAACCAAGTAACGGGCGTATGGTTTCGAAACCAACTAATTTTAATCAGTGGGGACATCGGATGTAAAGGCGTACCTGTCAGTTCGTAAATCCTACGCCCCTCATCCGAATTTTTGAGGACATTAGCCTCATTACGCCCACGGTTGTCGGCCCAAATTACGGCATTCCGTAGAGGGACACCGTGTTTATCAATAGGCAAAACGCTGTGCATCGAAGCGCCAAAGACCACTGCCACTGGACGATGCTTTTTTGTCAATTCGTCGTTAAGCAAACTTTTTAATGCGTACAAAACCGTCAAGAAAATCTGTTCTGGGTCCTGCTCGCTGTAATCAGGTTGCGGATGAAAAGTTGGATACGCCCCTTGTCGCCAACCAATCAGGTTAGTGGCTTCATCAAAGGCCGAAACTTTGACTTTGGTGGTACCGATGTCTATGGTTACAATGCAATTCATTAATGTATAGCCCCCATCCCAGGGGGAGTTTTGTTATTCCCCTATCGGGGCGGGGCCCGCAGCGGCGGTCCGTGCCCGTGCGGTTAGGGGGCTTTTTTTCGAAAGTGTCCAGGCGTATAACCTGTTAATTTTTTAAAGGTTGTGGAAAAGTGTTGGGAGGAATAAAAACCCGTGTCCAACGCAATGTCCGTCAAGCTCTTATGGGTCTGTCTTAATTGCCTCATCGCTTCGGCAATTCGGATATTAATCAAATAATTAAGCGGTGAAAATCCCGAATATACTTTTACTTTTTCAGTAAATGCAGTACTCCCCAACCCCACCACAGTTGCCATTTCTTCCACCGTCCAAGGATGATCAAGGCTATCGCGTAGCATTTTTTCCAGTTGCCCAAAAGCCTGAGGGAAATCACGTCTTAGGTTCTGCTGTTGTCCCAGTTGTCTTACAATCATTATTAGTAGTTCATCCAACAACTGATTGACCCGTGTCTGATAAGCAAACTCCGCCTGCTTTACTTCCGATTCTATTCGCAGAAGTAAATCGTTGGCTTGCTTCAAATTATTTAAAACCATGGGTGCGTGAGAAACCATCAGTCGTCCCATTAATTTTTGTTCATTTTCACCGATAGCCGACCAGCTCCCCAAAAAGAGTTCTTTATTGAGTTCAAAAAGATCGGGTTCCAAAATGAGCCACGCCAAGCTACCAATTTCGAGCGTATTGGTTGGACTACCGAATCCCTGCCAGGGACACAAAACCACGACATCGTTGGGATAAAGCACGTGACGATACCCCTCCACCATCCACTCAAACTTTCCTTCTAAAATGCACACAATCTGTATCCCTCCTCTTATCTGCACAGGCCAGTCATTGAGACGAACAGTGGGATTTTTGAGACGTACTAACTCTCTGATGTGAGCAAAATCAGTCAGCGGCAAAAGTGGCTGAATAGGGAGATTCATTTACAAAATGAATATTATTAAAATTTTTAAATAAAACATTAAAATATTACAAAATTCTACATCGTCCAATCGTAGAAGTTTTTTGAACAATACTGTGCTTTTTTTGCAATGAGTTCATAACCCTATTACTTACCATCACTAAATTATTAATTTATCACCGATGAAAAAAAGTTTATTCATGCCCAGAGCCGCCCTCCTATTAATGGCTTTTTTGGTAACCCAAAGTGTCCTTTGGGCGCAAAGTCGCGTAAGTGGCACTGTCACCAACACAAACGACAAATCAGGACTGGCGGGTGTATCAGTATTAGTAAAAGGAACTAATACTGGCACATCTACCGACGCTAACGGCAATTACGCGCTCAATGCCCCCTCAGGAGCTACTTTGGTTTTTAGTTTTATTGGATATGGATCCAAAGAAGTGGTTATTGGAAACCAAACCAAAATTGATGTAACTCTCGCCGAAAGCGCAGAAGCGCTACAAGAAGTAGTCGTAACAGCCTTGGGAATCAAAAAAGAATCGAAAAAACTGGGCTATGCCACTACCACCATTGCCCCAGCCGCCATGACAGAAAACCGTACCCCTAATTTCATGAACGCGCTTCAAGGTAAAATTGCTGGCGTCAATATATCAGGGTTGGGTACTGGCCCAGCAGGTACATCCAAAATCAGAATTCGTGGCCAGTCTTCCATTTCTGGGCAAAACAACCCACTCATCGTTGTCAATGGTGTTCCGATTGATAATACCAACTTTGGTACAAACCCTGGTAATGCCGCATCTGACAACTCCATCGGTGTACGTGGTGGTGGTAATACTTCCGACGGTGGCGACGGCCTCTCCTCTATCAACCCCGACGACATCGAAAGCATGACTGTTTTGAAAGGTGCTACGGCTGCCGCGCTTTATGGCAGCCGTGCTAAGGATGGCGTTATTATGATTACAACGAAATCAAAGGGAGATGGCAAAGGAATCGGGGTAACTTTCAACTCCAATTATACCAACGAAACACCCCTTGATTTTACTGATTATCAGTATGAATATGGTCAGGGAGAAAACGGTGTAAGACCTACTACCCCCAATCCTACCTCGGGACAGTGGTCTTTTGGCGAGAAATTTCAACCTGGCATGACGCAAGTACTCTTTGATGGTGTGACAGTTCCGTACGAGCCTGTCTATAACCGCATTAGCAAATTTTTTAGGAATGGTTCAAATTTTACAAATACTGTTTCGGTAGCTTCTAATTCCGACAAAGGTGGTTTTAACCTTTCTTTTGCCAACATGGATAACAGGGGAATTGTGTCCAACAACACTTTCAACCGTAAAACCATCAATTTAGGCTTTGCTTACAACCTATCAAAGAAATTGAGTGTGGCAGGTAATATCAATTATTCCAATGAATTCAACAAAAACCCGCCTAACATCGCTAATCAAGACAACTCAATACCAACGGCTCTCTACAATTTGGCCAACTCTATGCCACTTGATTTACTCGATGCCAAAAAATACGATTCCGCTGGAAATGAGTTTGTTTATTCTCGTTTTCGCAACCGTACTAACCCCTACTGGACCATTGCCGAACAATTTCAGAACATTCGCCGTGACCGTATTTTTGGCAACATTTCACTTAAGTACAATCTTACTCCGTGGTTGTATGTACAAGGACGCGTAGGACAAGATTTCTGGTCACGCGATCAGGATTTCAACAACTTTCCAACTGGCCATGCGTCTCTTGCAGCTGCACCAGTGGGCTTTGTCAACGGTACTTATACCCAAGAATCGCGGAGATTTCGTGAAACCAATGCCGATATCTTAATTTCAGCCAGTAAAACCTTTGGAGATTTTGGTGTAGACTTAAATGTAGGTGGCAATCAGATGTATCGCCGTTCTGATTTAAACTCAGTTCAGGTACAAGACTTTGTCGTACGCGGATTGTACACCGTGATGAATGGTCGCGTAAAAGACCCTATCTATGGTTTGTCAGAACGTGCCGTAAACTCTATTTATGGTTCAGGCGAATTTTCTTACAAAGACTTTTTGTTTTTGAATGTCACAGCACGTAATGACTGGTTTTCAACACTTTCTCCCGAAAATCGCAGCATATTATACCCATCTATTTCAGCAAGCTACGTATTTTCGCAATCGTTTAGTACTCTTCCTACTTGGATTAGTTTCGGTAAAGTACGCGCCGCTTACGCTGAAGTGGGAAGTGATACCGACGTAGGCCCATACTCTCAGTCGCTATTTTATGGCATCAACGCTAATTTGTTTGGCGGGCAACCCGTAGGCGGTTCGTCAGGCAATACTGTGCCCAACGCCAACTTGCGCCCCATGCGCGTATCAGAAAAGGAAATTGGCTTAGAATTAAAACTATTCAACAACCGAGTTACCCTGGATGCCGCCGTCTATCAAAAACTGACAACCGACCAAATCGTCTCAGCCCAAGTTTCTGATGCTTCTGGCTTTATCAGTACCCTAATTAACAGCGGTCGTAGCCAAAACAACGGGGTAGAAGTACTACTTGGCATAACTCCAATCAAATCGAATGATTTCCAATGGGATTTGACATTGAATGCCTCCTATAATAAAACCAAGGTATTAAGCCTTTTGACCGATACTCCTAATGAACGCATCACGGTTGGAACGCACGTTTTCAACGGCGAACTCCGCCAAGTGGTAGGCCAAGAAATGGGCCAGATTTATGGGTTTGGCTATCGCCGTGATGCCCAAGGCCGCAAGATTTACGGCGCCAATGGGATTCCACTACGCACTCCTGACCTTATTTCATTTGGATCTGCCTTACCCAAATGGGTGGGTGGTATCAACAACTCCTTCAATTATAAAGGGGTCAATCTTTCTTTCTTGATTGACTTCAAACTCGGTAATATGATGCTATCGGGTACAAACTTCAACGCAACGCGTCATGGACTCCATAAAATGACTCTCGAAGGTCGGGCCGAGGGAGGAGTAGTAGGCGAAGGTGTCAACGAGAAAGGTGAACCCAACACTGTAAAAGCTAATGTACAACCTTATTGGGAAGTAGTACGCTCACTGGCATTAGTAGAACCCATTATTTATGATGGCGGTTACTGGAAACTTCGTCAAATCACAGCAGGCTATGATTTAACAAAACATTTACCTAAAAATTTCCCTATTAAAGCCGCTAAACTAAGCTTTGTCACAAACAATGTATTGATGCTCAAAAAATGGATTCCTAACATTGATCCAGAATCCTTGGCTATTCCTCTGACAACATCGTGGGGATGGAATCAACGGGTTTACCAACTACACGTAGTATCGGCTTTAACTTAAACGTGAAATTTTAGCCCCCAAACCCCCGATGGGGGCTTCATACCAAGCCTTCGGGGACATTTTAAAAGAAACAAACAATGAAAAATATAATCAAAAAATTAGTTTTTTTACTACCCCTTTGGGGTCTGGGGGGCTGCGACAATGGTTTTGATGAACTCAATATCAATAAAACCGCCGCTACCGCTATCAACCCCGTTTTTATTCTCAACAACGCCACCGCCAATTCAGCCTTTACGACGGGCAGTGTTATGTACGAAATTGGCATTGTACAACAAATGGTTACCCCTAACTCTGGGGTGTTGACAGGGGCCAACTTTAACCAAGACAATCGTGACAATACAGTACAAAATTGGCAGAAATATTATCGTACTGTCATCCGAAATACCCAAGACGTCATCAATCAAACCAAAACGCTACCCAATCGAAGCAACCTGACCAACATGGCAAGAATCCTTCAAGCAAATGCTTTTATGATTCTTACCGATTCTTACGGGGATATTCCCTTCACCGATGCGTCTAAAGGCTATACCGACCAAGTTTTTCTACCTAAGTACGATACCCAACAAGCGGTTTATGCAGGTATTATCAAGGAGCTAACGGAGGCAACTGCCGCCCTGGATGCATCTAAAACCATTGAAAGTGCCGATATTCTATATGCTGGTAACATCGCTCTTTGGAAAAAATATGGCAATTCATTGTTGTTAAGAGCCGCGATGCGCTTGAGCAAAGTAGATGCCGCCCAAGCCCAACAAATAGTAGTCAAAGCCGCCCAAGCTGGGGTAATGGAAACAAATGCAGACAATGCCGTGATTAAACACGATGCCAACTACGTGAATGGCATCGGAAATATGCTCAATGCTACCGAAGCAGCCAACATATATTTAGCAGCTCCCTTTGCCGATTATCTTAAAAAAACCAAGGACCCTCGCCTGAAATCCATCGCCGTGCGTTATGTAGGGGCAAAATCAGGAACTGAACACGTAGCCTCACGCGCCTCTACCGACCCAGCCATCCAAATTGGAATGCCTTTGGGCTATGATAACAACTCCATTGCCACCGAAGTAGCAAAAAACAACTTAGCAAGTTTCTACGAGTTTAGTCAAGTGGATAGAACCCGTATGACTAAAAACACTGCCCCAACATTTTTAGTGACTGCAGCACAAACACAACTACTGTTGGCTGAAGCTGCACAAAGGGGGTGGGTCACTGGAACAAGTGCTGAAACCTACTTTAATCGTGGTGTACGCCTGCACATGGAGCAATTGGCTTCCTATGATGCCAACTCGGCCGTACCAGCCGCTGCCATTGATACTTACTTAAAAGAAAACCCTTTTGTGGCAGCTACTGCACTCGAACAAATCAATACCCAATACTGGATAGCATCTTTCTTAAATGGCCCAGAAGCATTCGCTAATTTTAGAAGAAGTGGTTTCCCCAAACTGACGCCTAATCCATTCCCAGGCAAAGCCATTAAAGGCGATTTTATTCGCCGTTTGACCTATCCTAACTCGGAGATTTCGGTCAACAGCACCAATGTTAAAGAAGCCATTTCTCGCCAAGGTGCCGACGATTTGGATACCAAAGTTTGGTGGGATAAATAGTAAAAAGTCGGAAATAAGAAGTGAGAACGGGAGCATCCGTGCGGTTAAAATTATTAATTTTGCCCCTCACTTCTTATATATATACTCACTCTTCACTTCTTAATAAAACATGCAAATTGGATTCGTAGGTCTCGGCAAAATGGGCTACAACTTAGCCCTCAATCTACATCGTCACGGATATGAAGTAGTTGCTTATGATGTAGTTACCGACAATGTAAAAAATATTCTTCTTGAAGGCATCACCCCTGCTTATAGTTTAGGGGAAATGTGTCAGCAATTGAAAGGACGGAAGGTAGTATGGCTCATGGTTCCTGCTGGAAAACCCGTGGACGATTGTATCGAGGCTCTCCTTCCACATCTTGCTCCCAAAGATATTGTGATTGATGGTGGCAACTCTAATTTCAACGATTCAGTAAGACGTTACAAATACCTAAAATCCAAAGAGATAGATTACTTAGACTGCGGTACCAGCGGCGGCGTAGAAGGTGCTTTACACGGGGCTTGTACTATGATTGGCGGCGAAAATGAAGTATTCAACTTTTGCGAATCCGTGTTCCGAGACATTTCTCTCGAAAACGGCTACCTACACGCCGGTGGCCCTGGCAGTGGTCACTTTGTAAAAATGGTTCACAACGGAATCGAATACGGCATGATGCAAGCCATTGCCGAAGGGTTTGAAGTGATGGAAAAGTCTGCGTATAACCTTGATTTAGAGCAAGTCGCACGCGTATTCAACCACGGTTCAGTGGTGAGAAGTTGGCTGATGGAACTCACCGAAAGTGCTTTCTCTAAAGACCCTAAACTCGACGCCATCAAAGGAGTGATGCACTCTTCAGGCGAAGGAAAATGGACCCTCGAAACCGCCTTAGACATGGGCATCCCTACGCCCGTCATTGCACTATCGTTGCTGATGCGCTACCGTTCACAACAAGACGACACCTTCACGGGCAAAGTAGTAGCCGCCCTTCGCAACGAGTTTGGCGGACATGCCGTGGAGAAAGCCCTTTAAAGTGTAAAGTGCAGAGTGTCGAGTTTTTATTCGACATTCTGCATTCTACACTCGACACTCCAATTCAACCTTTCTACTCCTCTACCTTTACCTCTTGCACCTTATACACCTGTATTTCAGTCACGTAAACCATTTTATCTTCTTTGTTTTTGTAAGAACGGTGATTAATCTTTCCTTCTACTGAGATTAACTTTCCTTTTGAAATCATCCGCTCACATACGTCCGCCACTTTGCCAAAAGCTACTACATTGTGCCACGTATTGCTGGTCACTTCTTCGTTTTTCTTGTTGGTGTACGTTTCCTTCGTCACCATCGTAAAAGAGGCTAATTTACCATTCTCAAAATTACGTACGTTTACCTCTTTGCCTACGTTGCCTGTTAATGTTACCTTGTTCATGTTCCTTAAAAGTTTTGTGTTTTTGATTTGTTTTTCCGTCAATCAGTTTGTCCCGAATTGACGATGCAAAGGTGCAGCATGACTCAAAATAGACTCGGTTCGTACTCATTTCTATTTGGATAAAAACAATTGTAACCGTTTACAAACGAATAATTTTACAAATTGGTAAGTAGGCTACCGCCCTAACTCACGTAATTAAATTTGCCTAAGGGAACTAAAAAAAACAGTATTAACGTTAAATGTAAGTTAGTGAATATTTACATACTAAATTTTTAAAATTATGAACGGCAAAAACAACATTGCAATAGGATTCCTAATCATGGGGTTATTCATGGCTTATGGTTTCCTGCTTATTTATCTGCGCGACTTTGCTCCCGACAAGGAGGCATGGGTAAGTAATTATAGCATTGGCAAACATTTCGAAGCACGGCTCGCGCACGTACACGGAAACCTATTTGCCTTTCTTAATATTCTTATAGGCTTTTTGCTGCTCCATTTCAATAAAAGGCTCCAAAACGTAAAAATTATTTCTTGGTTAGCACTAACAGGACTGCTAATGCCCATCGGAATTTTAGCAGAACTCTATTTGGGACTATCCCCCGTTCTGGTTTTAATAGGTGCTATTTCCATGACGGCCTCAGTGGTGTGGTTAGGTATTGCATTTTTTCGAATGAATACAGTAATTGGATAAACAAAATAAAAAAATGATGGCAGAAATTACAGATAGACAACTCGAAATTATTGAAGCTGCGGGCAAAATTCTCTCAAGGTCGGGAGTGAGTGGCCTTACGACAAAAAACCTTGCAAAAGAAATGCAATTTTCGGAAAGTGCCATTTATCGGCACTTCAAAAGCAAGGAGGAAATAATTGTTGCCTTACTGGAGTATTTGGCTGAAAACATGGACGCAAGGCTTTCCAAAGCGATTTCTGAGAACCAAACACCCAAAGAAAAACTGGAAGCTTTGTTTTTGAGTCAGTTTACTTTCTTTTCCCAACAACCTTATTTTGTAGTAGCGGTTTTTTCGGATGGGCTCATGGAGGAAAGTCAAAAAATCAACGCCACCATTCTGAAAATTATGCAGGTGAAAATGAAGCACTTAACTCCCGTCATAATGCAGGGGCAGTTACAAGGTTTTTTTACAAACGCCATTACTACCGAAGAACTTATTCATGTCATTATGGGGGCGTTTCGTTTACAAATGTTTAAGTGGCGAATTGCTAATTTTCAATTTGACATCGAACGCCAAGGAAAGAATATGCTGGAGGCCATTATGGCCTTGATTAAAGGTAACCAACTTCAAACTAAATACAACAACAATGAAAACTAACTTCCTTATTTTAAGTATTTTAGGTTTTATTTTAGGCGGATGTGCATCGCAAAGAATAAACTTGACCAACGGAAATTTCAACAATTTAACGAATCGAACCATGAACAATATCAGCGCATTGCACGACAAAGACAAGGCCGTTTCCCCCAAACAACTCTTTAAAGGGAGCGAAGGAACCGTGGCAGCCTTACAAATTCAGAAAAACGGGCTGTTGAAAGAACACATTACGAAGGTAGAAGCCCTGTTGGTCTGTGTGGCGGGCGAAGTAGTATTTGAAAATGAAAAGGGCTTAAAGCAAACCCTTACTCCAGGCGATTATATCAAAATCGAACCCATGGTAAAGCACTGGGTAAATGGCATACTCGACAGTCAATTATTGCTCATCAAATAAAAAATTTGAAAACAAAGTTAGTGAATATTCACACACATATCATCTTGCTACGTGGTTATCTTATTACGCATGATATTTAATACTATTCTAAGTCCTTGACTACGTGGAATAGTATTAAATCAATGACAATTCTTTTCAAAATTTAGTGTAAATAAAGCTGTGTGCGTGCTTTGTATGGTATTCACAATTATAACGCCTCACTTTTTACACCATGCTAAAAGTTACCTACGCTATTTTGTCCGCTGCTCTACTGCTCTTGTGGAATCATACTCAATCCGAGCGATTAGAAACAGCTACCAATATTAACGTTATCCATCCCGCCGACTCGCTGCGAAACGCCACAAGTTGGCCTTCCGAGTTTACTGTTACCAATTTTTCCAGTGCCGACCTCACGCCGAGTCCCGCTTGTTTGGCCGTCGCCCCTACGGGCGAAGTCTATGTGGGCGTGGACATGATTGGGTCGTTGGGTAAAAAGCCTGGAAAAGGGAGTATTGTCAAGCTGGTTGATACCAACAACGATGGAAAGGTAGATCAACATACGACCTTC
>JBGAUP010000201.1:0-15208 GCA_044228585.1 Runella sp.
TGGAAAAGCTAACCCGCTGCTATACCTCCATTGACCTCAACATGGCCCTCAAATACGGACGACAAGGCAAAGCATTGGCCGAGCGTATCGGATTTATGCAGGGTAGGTTGTTGTGTACGATTTCCTTGGGTTTTATCATGGCTCGCACCAACGACCACGCCGAAGGCCTCAATTTATTAATGGAAGCAAAGCTATTATGCGAAAGACAACACAAACAAGAAGAACTGGCCCGAACATTATCTAATATTTCTAATATATATACTTTCAACAAAGACTATAAAAAAGCCCTTGAATACGCCAAACAAGCCCAAGTTATTCAGGCTACGCACCATATTCCCGAAACCATCAACCCAGTAAGTTTAGCATTAGGAGGCACATACCAAAATATAGGAATGAACGACTCGGCCATTGTTTATTTCAACAAAGCCTTGGAAATCGGTTTGAAAAACAACTTACCCACCTATGTCACTTCTTCTACCTACTATTTAGGCACTACTTATGCCAAATTAGGGCAAGCCAACCTTGCATTAGACTATTACCGCAAGAGTCTCGCTTATTCCAAACAGTTTAATACCAACTACACCATTTCAAGAACTTACCAAGGATTAGCAAAACTTTTCAACAATCTTGGGCAGCTTGATTCTACTATTTTTTATTCCAAACAAGCCCTCAAACAGAAAGAATCAAATGCTTATTACTTCCCTACCGTCGCTGAGGCTTCTACGTTGCTGGCGGAGGTTTATGAAAAAAAGAACAATCCCAGAGAAGCCCTAAAATATTATAAAATGGCGACAGCGGCCAGAGATAGCCTTTTTGCTTTAGAAACAGCCCGAAAAATAGAAAAGCTTGCTTACGAAGAACAAGAACGCGAAGCCCGTACCCAACGCAGAATAGAGGCGCATCAACAAGAACTTCAAAGTAAAATCAAAATCTACGCTTTGTCGGGCATTTTGGGTGGGGTGCTGATTTTTGCGTTTTTTCTTTACCGCAACAACCGACAAAAACACAAGGCTAATGCCCTTTTGCATCGCCAAAAGGAAGAGATTCACCGTGAACGGGAAAAAGCAGAAAAAGCCCTCGCCGAACTCAAAGCTGCCCAAGCTCAACTCATCCAATCCGAAAAACTCGCCTCCCTCGGCGAACTCACCGCAGGCATCGCCCACGAGATTCAAAACCCACTCAATTTTGTCAATAACTTTTCGGAGTTGTCAGTAGAATTGATTCAAGAAATCAGCCCCCCAACCCCCGATGGGGGAGTAGTAAATGCTCCCCCCATTGGGGGCCGGATTGATTCAGACACCCCCTTTGGGGGATGGGGGGCCTTTTTGGGTGATTTAAAGCAGAATCTCGAAAAAATCAACCACCACGGCAAGCGAGCCAGCAGTATTGTAAAAGGCATGTTGGAACATTCTCGCCAATCTACGGGTGAGCGAGAACTTACTGATATTAACCAACTCGCCGATGAATATTTACGCCTTGCTTACCACGGTCTGAGAGCCAAAGACAGTAGATTTAATTGCGATTATCAGTTGATTGCCGATGAAAAAACTGCCGAAAGTTGAAGTCGTTCCGCAGGAAATTGGACGAGTTTTATTGAATTTAATCAACAATGCCTTCTACGCCGTGCAACAGAAAACGCTGACAAGGTTGGAAAACAGCGACAATCAAACCTTGTCAGCGTTGGAAAGTTATCAACCCAAAGTAACTGTTACCACTAAAACCCTGGATAATCAATCAGACTGCCGAGCGGTTGAAATCCGAGTCGCCGACAATGGCACAGGTATGTCTGAAACTACCAAAGCCAAAATTTTCCAGCCCTTTTTCACCACCAAGCCCACGGGAGAAGGCACAGGACTCGGCCTGAGTTTGGCGTATGATATTGTGACCAAGGGGCACGGTGGGACGATGGAAGTCATTTCTACTGAAGGGGGCGGTTCAGAGTTTATAATTCGATTACCAATTGCTTAAATCTAAAAAAATATTTAAACTCTATCTAAATATAATTATGGAGCTAAAAGTAATTTCTGTTTGGTTGTCTATTCTAATGGCTACTGTAGTGGGTGTAGCTCAAAACCACTCAAATAAACATATTGATAGTTTATTCAACCTATCAATGTATTACGGTAATAATAAAATAGATAGTTGCAAAAGCATAGGTGAAGAAATAATAAAATATGCTGAGAAAACAGACGATAACGATGGCTTGGCGTTAGGCTATTTTTGTTATTCGAGGTACTATGACCACATCGGTGATTATGCACAAGCGACCGAGTTTGCTTTTAAAGGGAAAAAACTATTTGATGATGGACTTGCAAATAATAAAGCAATTTTAGTCAAAATATTACTACAAATAGGCATAATGTATATGCTTATTGATCAACAAGAGCTTGGTATAGAGTATTTTGAAGAGGGATTAAACATTACGAATAAATATCAGGTAGATTCCTTAGACAGACTTTTCTTATTAATACAAATTGCTCGATCGAAATTCGAATTAGACCTGCATGAAAAGAACTCAGTAGAGGCTATTATCAAAAAAGTATCAGATATAAAACCTTCTGCTGATAATACCAATATGCTAACAGCCAGAAATTTTTTACTTTGGAAGATAGCATTGTCTCAAGGCAATCTGACCAACGCTATGGCATATTTTAAAGATACAAAAGATTTTTGCACGACATACAATAATCAGTTTTTTTTAGCTGCCAGTTTAAGTGGATTGGGCGATATTTATTTTAAATCCAATCAACAGGATTCAGCTATTTACTATGCTAATCAAGCAATACGAATCTGTCAGACATATAATTATAACAGACATTTGCTATCAGCCTCCGACTTACTAATTAAAATTTATAGTCAACAAAATCAAAAAGATAGTGTGTTAAAGTACTTGCACTTAAAAGTAAAAGCGAATGAAGTATTGTATGGAAAAGAACAATTATCTAACTTACTTTTAATGGCAAACAGGCAAAAAATACTAAAGAAAGACATTGAACTTTTAGAACAAAAAAATAAAACGACAATAAATCAGCTCTTACTTGCCTCTCTCGGTATTTTATCAATATTGGGACTGTTATTTCTGAGTTACAGAAATAGGCAAAAAACTAAAATAAATGCCTTTCTAAATCTTCAAAAACAAAATATCGAATCTAAAAATCAAGAGCTTGAACAAACATTGACTCTATTAAAATCCACCCAAAACCAACTCATCCAAAAAGAAAAACTCGCCTCTTTGGGCGAACTCACCGCAGGTATCGCGCATGAAATACAAAATCCATTGAATTTTGTCAATAACTTCTCTGAATTATCGGTTGATTTAGTAAAAGATTTAAAAGAAGAAATTGAAAAACCCGCACAAGACAAGGCATACATCGGCGAATTATTCGATGATTTAAGTCAAAACCAAGTAAAAATCAATCATCATGGCAAACGGGCAAGTAGTAAAAGTTGTTTAGTTGAATTTCAAGTATCTTTATCATAAAAAAACCTATGAATAAGTTACCTGTGAATGTTTCAGAATCAGATTTTGAGACTTACATTTTACCACACTTGACCCATAAAATTGGTCATAATCGTTTGAAAGTAAGTTACCATTATATTTTCAATACGATTTTACATGTATTGAAATCTGGCTGTTCATGGAGAACATTAAAGCCTGACAATCAATTGGTTACTTGGCAAAATATTTATTATCATTATGCTAAATGGAGCAAAGATGACAGTTTTAAACGACTATTTGAATCTTCAACTTCAATTATTTCTGATAAATTAGCTCTTGAATGTTTACAATTAGATGGCACTCACACTCCGTCAAAAAAAGGGGTGAAAATGTTAAATGGCAACGGCGCAAAAGAGCAAAAACCGTGAATAATTTGGTCATTTGTGATAATAAGTACAACATTTTAGCCATTTCAGATTGTATTGATGGTAATCATCATGATAATTTTGAAATCATTGAGAATGTCAAAAAAATGCTTCAATCACTTGATGAACAGCTTATTGACTATAATATGTCTCATCTTAATGCCGATTCTGGATTTGATGTCTCTGCATTCATTGAGTTCATTGAAAAGCATAAAATTGTAGCTAACATCAAGCAAAACAAGCGAAATACTAAGAAAATCATGCCCGAATATCGATACATGAGCGATTATATTTATGCTTTTAGATTTAAAATAGAGGTGGTTTTTGCTTGGTTAGATACTTATAAAAGAATCCTTGTACGCTTTGAACAGTTAGCTAAAACTTTAAAGCATGGCTATTAATGGCTTCGGCAATGATTAATTTTAGACATACTTTCAACTAAACAACTTCGCATTGTAAAAGGGATGCTCGAACATTCGCGCACAAGCACAGGCGAACGGCAACTGACGGATATTAATGCGCTTTAGAAGAATATTTGTGGCTTTCTTATCACGGTATGCGTGCTAAAAACAAGGATTTTAATAGTGATTTTAAAACGGACTTTGATGAGAACTTGCCGAGAATCAATATCATTCCGCAAGATATTGGACGGGTTTTATTGAACCTAATTAATAATGCGTTTTATGCGGTCAACCAAAGGGCAGCAACAACTTTCCAAAAGTTTTAAACTTTGGAAAGTTTCGGTAGTCGGTTACACCCTCTCATTACAGTAGCTACACAACACCTTGACAATCAAATAATTATAAAAATTATTGACAATGGCAACGGTATTCCAGACAATATCAAATCCAAAATATTTCAACCTTTCTTTACTACAAAACCGACAGGCGAGGGGACAGGCTTAGGCTTGTCTTTAAGCTATGATATTGTGACGAAGGGGCATGAGGGGACTTTGAAGCCGTTTCAACGAGGGGGTCGGTTCTGAATTTATTTTAAAATTACCAATTTGAAAAATATGAGAACAATACTTGCACAATTCTATTATGTTTCTGGGACAAAAAGCTTTTCACAGGCTATGATTGTTGATAGCTTGTATAGAGTTTATCAAAATGCGAATGTCCAAGATAAAATCCTATTGCTTGCCGATATTGGATACTATTACAGGTTGATAAATCCAGATTCAGCACTCAAGATAACTCAAACTGCTTTAAAAATGGCAAAAGATGCTCATTTTGAACAAGGCGAAGTCAACGCATTAGGCAGTATTGGCTCAGTGTATCGTATTCAAGGTGATATGCAAAATGCGATGTACTATTATTTTGAGTGTTTACGCATTGCTGAAAAATTAGACCTTAAAGTTGAGTTAGCACAAGCACATTTGGGTATTGGTGTAGTATATGCAGATTTGAAAGAATATGATTTGGCTATTCAAAATATCAATATTGCCGCCCAGAAGTATGAGAAATTAAACAATCGAGAACGATATTCGACCACCTTAGCGAACCTTGGAGAGGTTTATCTTAAAAAAAAGCAATTGGATTCTGCACTGATTTATTTAATCGAGCCACACAAATATCTGATGGGTATTCGCAGTAGTGCCATTCTACCGTTCAGTTATTCACGGCTTGGGCGAACCTATTTGATGTTAAAGAACTACGATTTAGCCTATGTCAATACGATGAAAGCTATTGAAATGGGACAGATACAAAACAATGTACGCGTCCGATGTTACAGTTTTCAAACGCTTGCTGATTATTATTTGTCGCTCAATAAAATTGATTCAGCTATCTATTTTGCTGAAAATGCTTTTAAAATTGCTAATACCCATAACTTCAATTGGGATGTGTTAGAAAGCAGCAATACACTTGCGAAACTCTATGAAAACCAAGATGTAAAAACAGCTTTATATTATTCTAAATTATCTAAAAATTTAAGCGATTCGCTTACAGGTGTAGATAGGGTAAATGCCTTACAGCGAAAAATCATACAAGAGCGGGAGAATGTCAGGAAAAAAGAAGCTGAAAACTTAGCGTCTTTGAATACATTAAAACAAAATGGACTTTTAATCGGACTTGGCATATTAGGGTTTATAGGTTTTATATTGTACCGCAATAATCGTCAAAAACTAAAAGCCAACATACAATTGCATCAACAGAAAGTACAAATAGAATCAACCTTAAATGAACTCAAATCCACCCAAAATCAACTCATCCAAAAAGAAAAACTCGCTTCACTCGGTGAACTCACCGCAGGCATCGCCCATGAGATACAGAACCCGTTGAATTTTGTCAATAATTTCTCGGAATTATCGGTTGATTTGGTTAAAGATTTAAAAGAAGAAATTAAAAGACCAGATAAAGACGAAGCCTATATAGAAGAGTTATTCGATGATTTAAGTCAAAACCAAGAGAAAATTAACCATCATGGCAAACGGGCAAGTAGTATCGTAAAAGGGATGCTCGAACACTCGCGAACCAGCACGGGCATAAAAGAACCGACAGATATTAATAAACTGGTGGATGAATCTTTGCGATTGTCCTACCACGCCATGCGCGCCAAAGACAAATCTTTTAATGCTGATTTTAAAATGGAATTGGATGAAAACTTACCTAAAATAGAAGTCATTCCGCAAGATATGGGGCGTGTTTTATTGAATTTGATCAATAATGCGTTTTATGCAGTGCACCAAAAAAACCTTCGAGGTTTTGAAAACCTCGAAGGTTTGAAGAACGATTGCACCCCCTCAGTTGTCGTCACTACTTTTAAAAAAGATAATTTTATTGAAGTTCATGTCAAGGACAACGGCAATGGCATCCCCGATAATATAAAAGCCAAAATCTTTCAACCTTTTTTCACTACCAAACCGACAGGTGAAGGCACAGGTTTGGGCTTATCTTTAAGTTATGATATTGTCACGAAAGGGCATGGGGGCACTTTGGAAGTAGAAAGTTCCGAAGGAACAGGTTCAACATTTATTTTAAAATTACCAATTTTAAACAACATTTAAAACCAATGAGATTATTAACCCTTATTGTCATCCTCTTTTCTTTAAATCTTTACGCACAACAAATCGATATTTTCCGCATTGATAGCCTTCCAACTGAGGGGGTGCTGTTGGATAAAGGGTGGAAATGGTATCAAGGAGAAAACCCTGACTTTAACAAGCAAATAGGACAACCGATTAACCCAAATTCAGATATAAGAGATTCTATACCAGATGCTTTTAAAAGCGGTATAAATACTTTGCGCTTGTACATACAACCGCATCCAAGCCTAAAAAACACAATGTTAACGTTGCAAGTGAAACATTCTGTGGCAGCCATATATAAACTTAATGGTGTAGAAATTGGTCAATATGGTCAACTCAGCAATAATCCCAACGAAGTAATTGCACAAGACCCTTATTGGAAAGCCATTCCTTTTCCTTTGAAAGCAGATACGGTGAATGTATTCGACATTCAATATGCTGTGCAACCTAATATAAAATACACTTCTGTTTTAGGAACTTCTAATCCTTTGTCTTCTATTCATGTTCAGGAGGCAAAAACGGCTCAACTGACCTATACCGAAATGGACAGACGTCATACTTCTTTCTTTTTCTTTTTAGTAGGAAGTTCTCTCATAACCTTTCTGATACATTTGACATTTTTTGTGCTAAACCTTAAGTCGAAAGCCAATTTATATTTTGCCTTATCAAAACTCGTTTATGCAATAGCAATTGTATTGCAATACTATTGTTTTTTAAGTGCCGAAACTGTAGGGCAAAAATTTTGGTTAGGCAACTTAGCGCTAAGCCTCTTAATGTTGAATGCTCTGATTGCTAATATTTCAATTAATTATTACTTGAGAAGAGAATGGGATCGGGCTGATAAATTATTTGTTTTTTTATACTTTCCAATATTCTATGTCTTATTCTTTATATATCCCAGTGATTGGCGGATTGGGATTTCATATCAAATTTTTTTCGATTTCATTTTAATTCGAAAAGCTGTTTTAAATTGGAAAAGAAACAAGCCCGATTCGCTGGCTATTGGTATAGGGGCAGGTCTTACATTTATACTGTTTATTTTTTCTATATCCATAGGCGTTTTAAATAATGACTTTGTCAATTCCATGACATCGTTTAGACTGGTTTTGTATGTTCTATATTCTCAAGTATTACCGCTTGCCGTTTCTATAATTTTAGCGAAAGAGTTTGCCGACAATGCCCTAATGCTTCAACGTAAATTAATAGAAAACGAAAGTTTGACCAATGAAAAGCAGCAAATATTAGCTACTCAAAATGAAACTCTTGAGAAACAAGTAGCCGAACGCACCGCTGAACTCAAAGCCTCTCAAGCCCAACTCATCCAAAAAGAAAAACTCGCCTCTTTGGGCGAACTCACCGCAGGCATCGCCCACGAGATTCAAAATCCTTTGAATTTTGTCAATAATTTCTCGGAATTAAGTGTGGGTATTGCCCAAGATTTAGAAGAGGAAATCAAAAACAGCCCCCTAACCCCCAATGGGGGAATTATTATTGAAGATAAAACCTATTTCAATGAATTAATATCCGATTTAACCCAAAACCAAGAGAAAATCAACCACCACGGCAAGCGAGCCAGCAGTATTGTAAAAGGCATGTTGGAACATTCTCGCCAATCTACGGGTGAGCGAGAACTTACTGATATTAACCAACTCGCCGATGAATATTTACGCCTTGCTTACCACGGTTTGAGCCAAAGACAGCAGATTTAATTGCGATTATCAGTTGATTGCCGATGAAAAACTGCCGAAGTTGAAGTCGTTCCGCAGGAAATTGGACGAGTTTTATTGAATTTGATAAACAATGCCTTCTACGCCGTGCAACAGAAAACGCTGACAAGGTTGGAAAACAGCGACAATCAAACCTTGTCAGCGTTGGAAGGTTATCAACCTAAAGTAACCGTTACCACTAAAACCCTTGATAACCAATCGGACTGCCGAGCGGTTGAAATCCGAGTCGCCGACAATGGCACAGGTATGTCCGAAGCCACCAAAGTTAAAATTTTCCAGCCCTTCTTCACCACTAAACCCACGGGCGAAGGCAACGGGCTTAGGGCTTGTCGGGCTGGCGTATGATATTGTAACGAAAGGCCACGGTGGGACGATTGAAGCAGAGAGTGTGAAGTGGTGAAGGGACGACGTTTACGATAAAGTTGCCTTTCTCCGCAACAAATAGTCAATCAAGATAAACGACAGAATTTCTTTTTTCTTGTTGCTGTTTATTAATCCTTTAGCCTTACCAAAATTATGAAAAAATCTCTTTGCTCGCTTGTATCGTTTTGTTATTGACCCACCTATCGTAGCGCACAGCCCGTTATCGAAACCGAGGGCGGTAGTGGCGGCTTAGACGTAATGTCGGTTGTGATTGGCGCTGTCATTAAGTTAGTCATTGGTTATTTGGTTGGCTCACGAATGGCCAAAAAATAACTTTAAGGGTTTCTTTCAAACCCCTCTTTTTTATCTTTGCGCATTATCTCTTCTGATATTTGTCAATGAGTGCCTTAAAGCTGGGTATTTCCCGCAGACTGTCAAGCCGCATTTTTTTATTGATTGATTCAAAATTAGTGTAACCTTTTTCAAGGAGCTTTGCCCAGCCATTCAATGGCCTCCTGGTTGGCTTTGGCGTGCTTTGATGGAGGCAATGTAGTAATAAGCCGAGGAAATTGTTGGCGTTGAGTTCTATTTCTTTTATGCCAGATAGTCTCGGCTTCGAAGGTAATCGGTTTAAATTCTCCAAAGACTACCATAGTTGGTGTACACATTGGCGTCTTTGGGGAGCAGTTCAATGGCTTTTGTAAGCTACTTCGGCCTCTTCAAAGCGACTCATACGGGCAGGCAAATTGCCGTAATTAGTATAAACCAACCCATTGGATGCACCTAATTTCAATGGATTTTTTACTCATTCCCTCCGCATCGGCCAAACGACTCCATTACCAACAGAATCCCATAACTGTTGTAAACGTAAGGATCAGCGGGGTTGAGTTCAATAACAGCTCCGCTTGCTTGACCACCTCTGCCTCGGCAGGGCGACTGAGCGACGCTAACAACATACCGTAATTTTTTATGCACTTCGGCATCATCATTTTTGAGTTGAATGGATTTTTTTTACAGCAGATTCCGCTTCGGTCAGGCGATTGAGGTTTTTGAACCACTAAACCCACGGGCGAAGGCACGGGCTTAGGCTTGTCATTGGCGTATGATATTGTAACGAAAGGCCACGGTGGGACGATTGAAGTAGAGAGTGTGAAGGGTGAAGGGACGACGTTTACGATAAAGTTGCCTTTCTCCGCAACAAATAGTCAATCAAGATAAACGATGAATTTCTTTTTTTCTTACATTTAACTGTTTATTAATCCTTTAACCTTACCAAAATTATGAAAAAATCTCTTTTGCTCGCTTGTATCGTTTTGTTATTGACCCACCTATCGTATGCACAGCCCGTTATCGAAACCGAGGGCGGTAGTGGCGGCTTAGACGTAATGTCGGTTGTGATTGGCGCTGTCATTGGGTTAGTCATTGGTTATTTGGTTGGCTCACGAATGGCCAAAAAATAACTTTAAGAGGGGTTTCTTTCAAACCCCTCTTTTTATCTTTTGCGCATTATCTCTTCTGATATTTGTCAATGAGTGCCTTAAAGCTGGGTATTTCCCGCAGACTGTCAAAAGCCGCATTTTTATTGATTGATTCAAAATTAGTGTAACCTTTTTCAAGGGCTTTGCCCAGCCATTCAATGGCCTCCATAGGTTGGCTTTGGCGTGCTTTGATGGAGGCAATGTAGTAATAAGCCCGGAAATTGTTGGCGTTGAGTTCTATTGCTTTTTTGTAGATAGTCTCGGCTTCGGGTAATCGGTTTAAATTCTCCAAAAGACTACCATAGTTGGTGTACACATTGGCGTCTTTGGGGAGCAGTTCAATGGCTTTTTTGTAAGCTACTTCGGCCTCTTCAAAGCGACTCATACGGGCGAGCAAATTGCCGTAATTAGTATAAACCAGCCCATTGGATGCACTAATTTCAATGGATTTTTTATAGACTACCTCCGCATCGGCCAAACGACTCTGAGCTGCCAACAGAATCCCATAACTGTTGTAAACGTAAGGATCGGCGGGGTTGAGTTCAATGGCTCGCTTGTAGGCTACCTCTGCCTCGGCGGGGGTAAAATAGCGTAGCTTTTATGTACATTGGCATCGTTGGGGTTCAACTCAATGGATTTTGTGTAGGCTACTTCGGCCTCTTTTTGGCGATTTTGACGGGCAAGCAAATTGCCATAATTACCATAAACAAGCGCGTTATTGGGGTTCAGTTCAATGTATTTTTTATAGGCTCTCTCGGCTTCGGTTAGGCGATTTTGGGCCGCTAACAGCACCCCGTAACTGTTATAGACAACAGGCTCGTTAGGGTTCAATTCAATAGACTTTTGATAAGCCTTTTCGGCCTCAGCCACGCGATTTTGGGTAGCCAACAAAATGCCGTAGTTAAAATACACTTGGGCGTCTTTGGGATTGAGCTGAATAGATTTCTGGAAAGCCGTCTCAGCCTCGGCGGGGCGACCCTGCACCGCCAACACAATGCCATAGTTGCTATGTACTTGGGCATCGTTGGGACTGAGTTCAATAATGTCACTTTTTTATCTTGGTCGGTATCGCCAAATTTCTGCAATCCCACGAATAAGGTGATAACTAAACAAACCACGCCCCACCTCAACTGCGTGCCTTCAGCGATACTTCGCTGGCTTGGCAAGCCATAAACTTCACTTCATTGGCCACTTGTTTGAGCAAGCACCAGCGCTGTAAGTTCTACGCCCCCAATTTCACTTCCTGCCAATTTCCCGAATGGCAAGCGTCCAGAAATACAAATACTTGCGCTCGATTTTTGGTAGAAAGTGTGGCAATATAATCTTTAGATAAATGACTGGAAAAGCCGTAGAGTTATAATTGCTGCTAAACGTGTCGTTGGTAAGTAAAAAACCGCGTTGGGCAATGGTTTTTGGATTCTTGATCCTGCGACCCGCAAAATAAAGGAAGACGCGGTCGTTGGGCTTGACAAAGTCTAATAGGTTTCCTAATGCCCTATCCAACTGCCCTAATGTAGCTTTTTCATTGGTTAAAAATTGGATATTGACTTGGGGTATAGAACCTCCTGCGGGAGAAAGTAGGTAGTTGTAAAAAGCGAAAGCATCGTCGCTGGCAAAGCGGAGAGAATTAATAAATTGGTATTGAGATACGCCGACAATCAACGCCCACGTTTGGCCTGTATCTTTAGGAATTATCTTTTCAACTCTGGTGCCACGTTCTTCCTGTGTCCAACCTAAGCTTGAAAAGCCTCCAAAAACGAAAAGAAATAGTACAACTTTTTGAAGTTTCATCATCAAGCAATGTTTTCTCAAATCTACTGATATTCAGCGATTTTAAAAAAATAATCCACTAAACGCAATACAACGTTTTTTTCATTTTAAGGTTTAGTTCCTAAAAAACTCGTTCAAGGGGTTTGCTTTGTTTGTTTCATTTCGCGAGGCAATCGAAATACTTCTCCTTTTTGGTTTGAAAAATACAACGAAGATTCCGAAGGTTGCCGTGCGTGGCCATCAGCCCAAAAAGCATAAAAATCAGGATGAGCATTGAGCGGACGACGCACATAAGAATGATTAAATGCGCTATTTTGGGTTAAACTAAGCTGTTTTTGCCACGTTTTACCCTGATTTTTACTTACCCAAATCACCACTTCTCCCCCGTTCCATGGGGTTGAATACTCTGATTCGAGCGAATGTCTTCCAAAAGGCTATTGTTTTCTATGTACAACGACCCCATGTCGTAATTATGGTCGGAAGTAGCAACGGGGTTTATTTCCCACCTTTTCCCATTCCAGTAGGCTACTTGCCGTATGTAGCCTGTGAGTCGAGCATAGGTCGAATGGCTGTTACGTATAAAATCACGGGATAGCCACTCGGCGTGTAGGCCACATCATTGATATAAACATTTAAACCCATTGATTGATAGTCTTTTACCAAAGCTACATTGTCAGGAGTAGTTAGCGGCAAAGATAGCTTCTCTCCTTTCGCATTTTGCCAAGTTTGCCCAAAATCGCTCGTTTCAACATAATACAGATTGGTTCGATAGTCCAAGCCTGCTCCTTTTTCAGTATCAGGGTGCATATTAAACGACGTTCCGATTTTGTTGTTCCACTGCCCACTGGTCTGGTAATGTCCTTCTTGAATCGTACCAATGTCTTTATTTCAGACTATTTGATACCGTCTTGACTCGTAATGTAGCCAATGGTGCGACGCGGTTTCTTAGCGCCGTATTTGAGCATCCCGCGTTCGTAGTGGGTCATCAAGTGAAAAAAGCCTTTGCCTTTCTGGTAATAACTTTGCAGGTATGAGAAGTTATCAAAAGGCACTTCTTGGCCATTTTTGAGGTAGGTCGCGTTGATTTTGTCAAAGGCACTCAGGTCGTACGGCTTTCTACTGCGGTGCAAATAAGAAGGTCGCTCTCCCGTGCGAGGTCGAAATACCCAAATATAGCCTTGCGTATCTATGTTCAAAACAGGGTTGTCGTGCGCATCGTCGGTGGCTTTATCGAGTACAATGGTGGGGCGCGATACCTCGCCCGTTCGATGATCAAAATACGCAACTTCGTGCAAAAGACTTAGTTTTGTCCCTTTTGAAGCACCCCCAAAACAAAAAAACGTCTTTTTAGCTTCGGGACTATACACCGCAAATTGGCTATGATTGGCTGGATAAGTTAAATCTAACTAATTTATGAACGTATTCGTTATTGAGTTTTCCAATATGATACCAAATCCCTCGAAAACCATCGTCGGTTTGATATGTTTAGCAAACGCGACGAGGTTTTGCACCCTGTCAGCGTCAATAACAAACAAATATTTTTCATAGCCGTTTTTATTATTTCCAATCTTTCAACGACGGAACTTTGCTCTCTTTGTTGACGGTGATGCCCTCTGGAATCAACAACACATTCAAAATTTGGGAGGTATTGGCGGGCAATGTCACCTCAAAACCAACCAAAGTACTGTTAGGATTGGGGGCATCATAATCGTGCGTAGGCTGCGTGGACCACGTTTTTAGGGTGATGTTGGCAGGTTCGGCCACTTGGAGTTGTAGTTTTTTGCCATTTTGGGTCAATTCTGCTACCCCATTCGCCACAATGCGTACTTCGGCAGGCGTTACCATCGCCCACCTAACGGTGCTACCTTTTTCACCTGAAGTAATCTCATCTTTGACCACCACGTATTTTTCATCCACAATGGCCACACCCCGCTTGGCCGACGAAATGGCATTTTTATAGACGGCGGTCATGTCCGTAATGGCGCTCAAAAAAGTAGATTTGTTGGTAAAACTATTGATAGCCGCGTACCCATCCACTCGCTGAAAGGCATTGTCGAACGCCAAAGTGCTGTGGGCCAGATTGTTGTAACGATATACTTGCCACCGCTCGGCTTCTTGCTCTTTTCCCCACAATTTCACGCCTTTCGACTCCAAAGATTCGTATTCTTGCATTCCAAAATCCATACTCCAACGTTCGCCAAGGGCATCCATCACAAACGAGCCAATGTCCATGTGGCCGTGGTTGACCGAAGGCGAGCCCGCTTTGAGTCCAACATAAATGGCATTGGGGTCAGTCCACGAAGTACGCATCATCGCCACGGGGTTTTTGCCTTGTCCTACCCAAATCAATTGTTTGGGTACTTCCACTCGGTCGAGTTTCAGACCCATACCCCAACCCCAAATCAGAGCCGCAGGCAAAATACGGTCTTTGCCCGTGGATGGGGGGATATTTTCGAGAATTTTGCGTTGAAAATGAAGTAAAGAGGGGTCTTGGGTGCGGTTGGCAAACCAAAACATGGCAGCACTTACCCCTCCTGAACCACTACCCGCGTCGGAATAGTTGAAGGTTTTACCCGATGTCCCCACCATATTTTGAAAATAACTGGCGGTGTTCAAAAAACCACGCCCCTCCGACAACCCGAACTCACTTCCCAACGCCCGCTGTATGGCACTCAAAAACAGCACATTAAAACTCGTTCCGTAGCCCCAATAACCGTATCCTTCGGGATAAGCCCCGTCGGGGTTGTAATCTTCCATGGGCAGTTTGATGGACTCAATGGCGCGGTCTATGATTTGCTTAGAAAGTTCGGGGTGGTCTTCATAAATTGCCAACGCTCCGTAGGTCATGCCCGCGTTGCAAACTTGGTTCCAGTTGTGTGAAGCCTTCAGCCAACTGTTGTATTTGGAATCCAGCGAAGGTTCGATGCCTTTTTTGAGAATGGCTTCTTTGAGGATGGGCAACGACGTTTTTTGTAAAT
>JBGAUP010000202.1:0-11436 GCA_044228585.1 Runella sp.
TTATAGCCGCCGCTAAAGCCCTGATGGCATTCCCCGCCTTTGCCACAGAGTACTTGATACTCCAGAAAAAAGTGTGATTCCAGTGACCGCCGCCGTTGTTCCCACGGTAAGGCAGTTTCCAGTGATGCTCTTTACCAAAGCTTCTGGTGTTAATTTTCTTCAGGCTTACCTGCCACAGCAAGTATTTAAGTTAGTAATATAAACCTTATGGTGACGCCCATAGTGTATTTCCATGGTCATCTTGTCAATATGAGGCTCAAGCGCATCAAACGCATAGGGAAGAGGCGCTTGTGTAAACTGCGCCATGGCCTGCAATGACCCTGCTGTTAAAGCCATTACTAAAGCGTTTCTGAAAAATTTAGTTGTCATTGTGATAAAGAATGGTTGAATTATAAATGGCAATATTACGTAGAATAGAACGCAAGAAAAGCAAGCAAAGTTATTTTTAATCAAATAAAAGACCTTCCGCACAAGGGCAGAAGGTCTTTCAATTATAAATGTTTTGGAAGGGTTTAGGAATAAGCGTTACAAAAGTATAGAATTATTTTATTAAATGAATTATTTCAAGAAAAAATTTAAAAAATATCATTTTTCTTTCTCTTTTTTACTTGTTTTGCTTAAACCGCAATTTTACGGATAGTTCTAAGTAAAAACTTAATCACTTAACAATCATGGGTATTTTGAAAAAATCACTAATTGGTCTATTGACGTTTGTCCTCTTTTCATTTGCTTTTGGTAGCGCACCGCGTTGGGAAAAACTGGGCGAACGCAAGGTAGCTTACCGGGTTGACAAGGACGAAATCATTGTCACAGCACGCGAAGGTCGTTTTACTGCTCTCAAGCTGATCGTGAGGAATGCTGATTTGAATATGCACCGTTTTACAGTACATTTCAACAACGGTCAAACTCAAAACGTCGAAATGCGGGATCGTATTCCCGCAGGTGTGGAGAGTAGCCGAGTCATAGATTTGGACGGTAAAGGGCGTTTTATCGAAAAAGTGGTATTTTGGTATGATACCCAGAATGACGAGAACCGCCGCAGTACCGTCGAGCTATGGGGGCGACATATCGCGCGTTAGATGCGCTCAAAATACCTTTTTCGTTCCCAATCCGTAACGGAAGAATTATACGCAGCCTGCCGGTACATAAAATGTGTATAATGTTCAACTACATTTTCTCCAAATGAGCGTTTGGCGAAGGGGCTATTGGCAAAGATGCTGATAGCCTCCGCCAAAGTATAAGGTACTCGTGGCAAGTGAGCCGATGCGTAAATGTCCCCATCAAAAATAGCAGGAGGCTCAATTTGATTTTCTAACCCCTCCAAACCACAAGCAAGCAGAGCCGCAAAAGCTAAATAAGGATTACAATCGGCCCTGGTATTCGACATTCTATGCGAAGACTTTTACCACTTCCTACTACGCGAAATCCTGCTGTACGGTTGTCGTAGCTCCATGCGAGGCGCGTGGGGGCCCATGAGCCGTCCACATAACGTTTATAGGAATTAATAGTTGGGGCATAAAAAACCATTACGTCGGGTGCGTATTTGATACAACCTCCCAAAAACCACCGAAATGTATCAGAACATTTTACAGGGCCAAACTGGTTTTCACCCGAAAAAGCACTTTCGCCGTCTTTCCACAAGCTAATGTGGATGTGGCAACTTGACCCCGCGCGGTCAGCCGCGTATTTTGCCATAAAAGTCACGCTCCAGCCCATGGCGTCGGCTACTTCTTTGAGGCATTGTTTATACACCACATGGCGGTCGGCCATATCTAAGATTTCGGCGTAGCGCACATTGAGTTCGTGCTGCCCGAGTCCCCATTCTCCTTTAGAGTTTTCAACGGGAACCCCCGACTGTTTTAGGTAGCGCCGCGCAGCGGCATTGAAAGGTTCTGTACGTGTCCCTTGCAAAATATGGTAATCTTCAATATACCAGCCTACTGGTTGGAGTTGTTGATAGCCCATCGTATGGGCATCACGAAATGAATTTTCAAACAAATAATACTCTAATTCTGAAGCAGCCAATACTTCAAATCCACCTTGGGCGGCTTTTTGAAGCTGGGCACGGAGCAAAGAACGAGGAGCAATGTCCACGTAGTCGTGGGTTCTCTCGCTTTTTACGTCACAGATAATCATTGCTGTGCGGTCGAGCCACGCTGCTACGCGCAAAGTAGCGAGATCGGGTACTAAGTGAAAATCCCCATAACCCAGTTCACAATTGGCAAAGGTATAGCCTGGCACAGGTTCCATTTCCATATCAGTGGTGAGGAGGTAGTTACAACCGTGCGTACCGTGTTTGTAAATATCTTCTACAAAAAAATCAGCATCAAATCTTTTGCCTACGAGGCGACCATAATGGTCAGTGAAAGCAACAATGATGGTTTCGATGGTTTGTTGTTCTACGGCTTCGCGTAGTTGGTCAATAGTGAGGAGTCCTTGAGGTTTAGGCATGGTGTCGTTTTTTGCCCCAAGTTATAAAAAACTAACAATATGAAGGATAATACATTTAAAGCACCTTCTTCTTTTTGATTCTCATTTGTAATGGGAAACAATTGGGGGGATTACAACGGCACTCATTTTTAATAAGTTGTACTGTAACATCTTGAAATAAGCCACAACGATTAAAAACCCGAACCGTATAAATTTCTGAAACGTTAGGCAATTTGCCGCAATTATTCCATTTAAGGAATTAATTTGGCATTGTCATAAATCGCATTTCCAGAATAGGTGTTACCTATTGAATAATCAAATTTATCACCTTCGATGAGATTTTCAACAATCAGCTGCACATCTGATTTGGCAGAGTCTCCCAGGCAAGTGGCTGGACGGGTAGAGAGTTTAAATGATGGATTGTCAGATAATTCTAATTTAACAGGTACTCTTTGCGAACTTACACAACCTGCTTGAATCAGAGACCTTCCTTCGGCATAATACGTGCCGATTTGGCCAGGCTTGAAGGTTGTCGAGCTTGCTTTGAGTAAATTACCATTAACAGCTGCATCATACCAATCAACCGTGGCATTTTGACTGACCGATGCTGTGAGGGTAGGTAAAGTATCACCTTGGCAAATGCGGCTCGGTGTGATTACATTTACTGTGACGGGGGAGCAATTGCAGTCAAAATGAGTTATAGTAATGGTTTTGTCCGTAAAGCAATTAGGCTCTCCAAATACGCGAATTGTGTAGGTTTGACTACCCGCAGGATTGGCAATCTCTTTCACCAAAATGCTGTCTGTTGAGACTTCTAAAGCCGTGTCAAATGTTTTATCTCCTATATAAGCACTACCTAAAGAAAAATCATACTTGGACCCGTTTTTCAGGTTTTTAATGCAAATTTTGGTCATTCAGGCATTGTTTTGCAGACATGATGAGGGCTGTTGCTTCAATTCAAAACTTGGCAAATCATTGACAAAAGCATAGGAAGGTACACGAACTACCCCCTTGCAATTTGTCGTCGTGTCTCGCGCCTCAGCGTAATAAATCCCCGCTTGAGCAGGTTTGAAGAAAATAGATCCTTTCTTCAATAAGTTACCTCCAGTGGGTGCATCATACCAGTCAACCGTAATGCCCGAATCTACAAACCCTTGCACTGTACGCAAAGTATCTCCCTCACATACCGCCTGACTTTCGGGTACGACAACGGCGGACGTGGACACTCACAAATCCGTGGTTCATACGCCACTGTCGAATCTGCATAACAACCCGTCGAATCAAATACGCGTACCGTGTAAAACTCCGTCGCCGTTGGGTTGGCTAAGTTGCTGAGAATAGTCCCATTGGCAGGGATATGGTTGTTGCATCGGCATAAGTTTTATTTCCAGTGCATATTTTGGCTTTGGTATAATCATATCGCTTGCCGTTTTTAACATCAACAAGCGTAATTTTTCCATCTGGTAACACTTCTGTACCGTTGCAAGTACCGCGGATAACCACCAAATCAAAAGATGGAGTTTGGCAACCACAATCTACTTTTGTAATCGTTATAACCTTGTCTGTAAAGCAATTAGATTCGCCAAACACGCGAATCGTGTAGGTTTGACTTATATTAGTTACTTGATTCAACAAGATACTATCAATCGGAATTTCTTTAGCGGTATCAAAGGTTTTATCTATATAAGTATTACCTGAAATATCATATTTTGCCCCATTTTTCAGGTTTTTCAATCGTATTTTACCGTCGTTCTGGGCAGCATAATCAATGCAAGTCGTCCTGTCGGTTTCTAACTCAAAACTTGGCAAATCATTGACAAAAGCATATGAAGGTACGCGTACTATGCCCTTACAATTATTCGTCGTATCTCGCGCCTCAGCGTAATAAATTCCCGCTTGGCCAGTACGGAATATGATTGACCTTTTCTTCAACAACTGCCGCCCATTGAGCATCGTACCAGTCAACCGTAATGCCCGAATCTACAAACCCTTGTACCGTTCGTAAAGTGTCTCCCTCACACACCGCCTGACTTTCGGGTACGACAAATGGCGGCGCAGGACATTCGCAAATGCGTGGTTCATAAGCCACCGTCGAATCGGCGTAACAGCCTGTGGAATCAAAAACACGAACCGTGTAAAACTCCGTTACTGTTGGATTCACCAAATTGCTCAAAATAGTCCCGTTTGAGAGAATGGCTTCGGCAGCATTGTAGGTTTTGTTACCAGTATATACTTTGCCTTTGGTATAATCGTAATGCTTGCCGTTTTTAACATCTTTCAACGTAATTTTTCCATCGGCAAGTACCTCAGTTCCATTACAAGTACCACGGGTGAGGACTAATTGAAAAGATGGATGAGGGTTGATAAACGCATAAGAAGATGTTCTTACTAAGCCTTTACAACCCGATAAGGTATCGCAGGATTCAGCATAATAAATACCTGCTTGGGTAGGTTTGAAGAATATCGAGCCTTTTTTTAAATTCTTGCTCATCCGTTACCAGTCAATTGTCACCCAAACTTGCTAAAACCACGGACCGTACGGAGTGTATCGCCCTCACAAACACTCTGACTTTCTGGAACTTCAACTGGCGGTGCGGGACAAATGCAATCTCGACTGACTCAGGTGGCCACACGGTCGGAGAAACAGCCAGTGGCATTAAAAACACGCACCGTATAAGTTTGACTAATCGTAGGATTTGATAATGTATCGGTTAGAATACCATTGGCTGGGATATTTTTTGCGGTTGAGTAGGTTTTGTTACCCGTGTAAATGCTTCCGACTGAAAAATCATATCGTTGACCATTCACTACGTCTGCAATTTGAAGCTTACCATCTTTGCGCGTATTCAAGCCATCGCAAGAAGTCGCTACTGTGGTAGCCGTAAAAGTTGGACATGAGCAACTGGGCGAATGGATTTCGAAAGTAGTATCGCAACCATTACCAGAAAAAGTAAGAATGGCTTTAGTACCAACGGTAACGCCACTTACCGCAAAAATACCATTGTTTTGAGCAACTGAACCTTGTCCTGAAGATACATTTCCATTTGATTTTCCATAAATACTATAAACCTTCAGCGAAGGTACACAAAGGACAGAGTCAATGCTAAAAGTGGGTTTAGACTTTGTTGCGCGTAAATCTGCTGCACGTTTTAGCGAACACCCACGACCATCGGTAATGGTTACTTCTACCAATAAATATTCATCGGTCGTAAACGAACGAGGATTACCCGTTTGGCCATCTTGCCAAGTGTAAGTATAGCCTGTACCACTACCGCCCGACGCAACAACGGTGTATTGCATATTTTCTCCAATACAAATATTGTTATCAAGCGATTGGAGTTCGGCAGTAATCGGTGCTAATTCGTTGACTACTACACTACCAGTCATCATTACGGCGCAAGCGGGATTGGTATTGGTAGTCGCTTTGACTTGGTAAGTTCCGCCAAAATAATTACCTAACGACAGTGCATTTCCACTCCCAATTTGTCCTTGTCCAATATTACTATTATCCTTTATCAATTCATACAAAATACCTGTTTGTGAACCACTTAATGTCAAAGGAATACCATCTACACCCGCACAAATTGTAAGGTCATTGGGGGCAGTAAGGGTAAAAACTTGCGGTTTCGGGATAACTGTTATTCGTATGGTATCGCTATCGCCACAACCGTTAGCATCCACCACCGAAACAATGTAGTCGGTTGTAGTGGCAGGTGTTACTGATTTTGATGCACCAATCCCAAGGCCATTATTCCAAGTGTAAGTATAAGAAGCGGTTCCGCCCGAAGTGCTTGCACTAAGCGAAACAGCTGTGCCTTCACAAACAGTTTGGTCACTCCCTGCATTGACATTCGGAACTGCATTAATTTCGACAACTGTTGTAGCAGTATTCTGACAACCACTGTCATCATAAACCCTTAATGTATAAATCCCTTCGTTTGACACTTGCGCATTATTGATACTAAACTGTTGATTATTAGCTACTATGCCTCCGTTTGGACCTGTCCATTCATAATTTACGCCTGTACCTGCACTGGCCGCCAAAAGCGTAATAGTACTTCCTATACAAACGGGCGACGTGTTGGAAGGATAAGCCAACAGCTGTGGGGCTTGAGAAACAGTGATGTCTGACGTAATTGTCGAGCAGCCGTTGGCATCAATCACACGGATACGGTACGTTCCTATGGTTAGGTTAGAAAATAAATTAGCGGTTTGATTTGCTCCAAAACTTGTACAGTTGCTTCCACTACAAAGCGCGTATTGTAAAGTACTCGTACCGCCGCTGGCCGAAATCGTGATTTTTCCATCATTGCCCCCAAAACAAGTGGTATTGGTAACTGTGGTCGAAACACTAATAGCTGCGGGTTCTTTGATGGTATAGTTAGTGATAAGTTTACAGCCGTCGGCATCTGTTACGGTTACTGTATAAGTGTCGGCTGTCAGTTTCTCAACATCTTCGGTGGTGGCAATGACCGTTCCTTTGCTATTTTTCCATTCATAACTCTTAATATCAGTAATACTTTTGGCAGTGATGTCTATTTTGCCATCGATTCCGCCATTGCAGGTCACGTGTACCACATTTCCCGTTATACTGATTTGGATAGGCTCTTCGATGACCGCTTGAGTAGTAGTAGTACATCCTTTTTCATCTTTGACGGTGAGTGTGTATGTCCCTGCTGGGCGTCCTAAGATACTATTAGTGTCGGTTGTACCATCTGACCAAGAATACGAGTAAGGGAAGATGCCTCCACTTACATTGACCGTAATCGCCCCGTCAGTTCCATTAAAACAGCTTACGTTTTTCACTACCACATCCACTGACATAGGATTTGGCTGATTGACAATTACTGTTTTGGAAGCCATGCAACCATTGGCATCTTTGATAGTGACCGTATATGTACCTGCCGCTACGGCATTAAAAACATTGCTATTTTGATAGGCATTGTTATCGAGACGGTACTGTAAAGGGGCTGTTCCGCTGCCAGTAACCGTAATAGTTCCGTTAGGTTGCCCATAACAAATCGCATCTGTTTTGGTCAGGCTCGTAAAACTGGGAGCTTGATTGACAGTTACTTTCAAATCGTCGGTTGCCTTACACCCTTTTGCATCCGTAACGGTTACATTATAAATAGTCGTAGCACTTGGCGAAACGGTTTGACTGGCATTGTTATTTGAAATATTATCCCAGCTATAAGTATAAGAAGGTGTTCCACCACTGGCAACAGCCGTCAGATTGACCGAATTTCCTACACAAATAGCTTGGTCTGCCCCAAGAGTCACTATGGGTTTAGGTTTGATTACTACCGAAAATGTTTGGGATTGACTTGTACAGCCGTTGGCCGAACCACTTACCGTAAATGTTCCCGTAATAGGGCTATTGCCCATATTTGTGGCCGTAAACACAGGAACTTGCCCCGTGCCATTGGTCTGGTTAAGCCCTATTGCTGTGTTGTTGAGTTGCCAAGTAAATGTCGAAGTTGGCGTTGACGAAAAATCTGTCAAGTCTATGCTTGTTCCTACACAGTATTCTAATGGAGTTGTAGAAGTGGTTGGCAGGGTTAATTTAGGAAAAGCATAAACAGTCAAGGCGACTGGACTGGAAGCAATTCTACAATAGCCAATTCCGATATTACCTTGTTCTGCAGCCAGAAGCCTATATTTAGTTCCTGCTGGTGCCGATGCTACAGAAGTATTGAGTGAAGTAGCACCTACAATGTCTGACCATGTACTTCCATTATCGCTACTTTGTTGCCATTGAAATTGCGGATTGATATAACCTGGCGAGATTGATCCGTTGAGATTTACAGTGCCCCCTTCACAAATACTTGGGACATTGGCCGTTACTGAAATCGTTGGACCACAAGGACGAAAGGTTATATCATCTAAAGCAAGGTCATTGCCACAGCCACCTGGAGCATTGTTAATGATTTTTAGAATTACCTGCGTTTGATTGGAAGGAGTAGTAAAAACAAAACCGTATTGTTTCCAAGTCAGAGCGCTGGATTCGGCGATATTTCCCGTACTGTATGTCCCAAGTAAAGTTCCGGTGAGAGATTCTATTCTAAAGGTTAAATTGGGGTCAATACCTGCACTGCTGCAAGCCGTAGGTCTAAGGATATTAGCTATCCAAGAAGCAAACTCATACGTAGTATTGCCACAAAGTCCACTGACGGTTTGTCTATAAAATTCTCCAACGGTATAAGAAGCGTTGAAGATAGCCATTCGCCCATTGACATCCCCGAAAGTGTGGTCTTCGGTTAAAGTAAACCAAGAATTACTAAAGCAACCTGAGGTAGTGTTGGTAACGGCATAGTTACCGTCATTGGGACAATTGTCGGATACGTTGTTATAAGTTGTACTTGCACCTGAAGCTGCGGTAGGCAAAGTAGTGAAACCACTACCGATACCAAAAGAAACATTAACAACAGGATCACCTAAGCTACCGCTACAAGTTTGCGCAAAAACACTCCTCCCTGACAACCATGTAACTGTTATCAGTGTGATAAAACATGTAAGAAGTGAAATTTTTACTTTATGATTCACTCGTTTTTGGCATAATCTCAGAAATAATCAGCCAAAATCGTTCCATTCATCGGAGGTTAGCATTGTATTACTCCCAAATGATAATCTCCTTATCTTCATACCAAGGCTCTATCATTGGCTCGTAATTCTTTTCAATGATATTCCGTTTGGTTTTCATAGTAGGTGTGAGCATATTGTTATCTACCGTCCAAGCTTCTTTCATTACTACAATTTTTTGGACGCGTTCATACGATTTCAGACGAGGATTTAAATCGGTAAGTGTAGTGACAAGACTGTGAGCAATACTTTCTCGCTCTACTTCGCGTGCCATATCCGATAAAACTACCAAAGCAATGGGTTGGGGTAAATTTTGTCCTACTACGCATATTTGTTCGATGAGCTTGTTGTCGGCAAAGCCAAATTCGATTTGGGCGGGGGCTACGTACTCTCCTTTAGAAGTTTTGTACATTTCCTTAACTCTACCTGTAATTTTGAGGTAGCCCTCATTGTCCAGTTCGCCTACATCGCCCGTATGTATCCAGCCTTCTGAGTCAATGGTGTCAGCGGTCATGGAAGGTTCTTTGTAGTAGCCCAGCATATTCCAAGGAGAGCGGGTGAGTATTTCGCCAGTTCCTTCCGCTATTTTCACTTCCATACCAGAGTAAATTTTTCCTACGCTACCATCTTTGGGATGGTCTTTGGGCATCATACACACTGCGCCCAAGTTTTCAGTCATTCCGTAGGCTTCTTGGATAATAATGCCGAGTCTCCGAAACCAACGAATTAGTGAGATAGGCATTGGAGCAGCTCCTGTCAAAATCAATTTGGCTTCATTTAAACCAAGACCTTTGCGTATTTTAGTCTTAACAAGGTTACTTAAAATAGATATTTTAAGTAGCATATCAAGCTTCTTTTGTGGCATTTTTGCTAAGATACCCAATTGAAACTTAGTCCATATACGCGGGACCGCTAAAAAGTGCGTAGGACTTGCTGCCGCTAAATTTTTGGCAAAAGTATCCAACGATTCGGCAAAATATACCGTACCCCCAGTCCCCAAACTCGTAGCTTCAACAATATTCCGCTCCGCAATATGACACAACGGCAGATAAGAAAAGAAACGTGTCTCGGGCAAGTCGTACCGTAATATTGACTTAGTATTTGCAACGGCTTTTGCCACCGCACGATGCGTCACCATGACCCCTTTAGGATTGCCTGTCGTTCCAGAAGTGTAAATAATAGAAAATAAATCATCAAGCTGAGGAGCGAGGTTCTCTTTTAGAGGCGCATTGTTCTGCATAATTTCCTCCCACTGAACGTGTTCTTTATCAGGGTTGTAAGTCGGGAATGAAATACACTTTACGCCCTTTGGAATCCCAGGCTTCATTCCCTTCCAGTCATCTAATTTTCCCACAAAAAGAACAGAACAACCACTATGCGTGAGTACCTGATTGATTTGGTCGGCAGTGAGCGTAGCATAAAAAGGAACAGATATATGTCCTGATACCATGATAGCCAAGTCAGCAATAATCCATTCAGCGCAATTTTTAGAAACCAAACCAATATTACTTTTGGGCGGCAATTCCAACGAAATGAGATAATTGGCCATTCTTCGTATTTGATTCCCTGCTTCTTGCCAAGTAAAATCTTTAAAATCATCGCCAAAGGGTTGGCGCAAAAACACTTTATTGGGCTGAACTTTTTCCCAGTGGTAAAAATAATCTACAAATGTCTTGAGTTCTGTTTGAGCAGATGGGGTTACTGTTTCCATATAATTTAGGGGTCTATGAATTTTAACAAAAATATAACTTTTTTACTAAAAAATTGTTTTATATTGGTCTTTTCATGGGTTTTGATAAATAAAAAACAGATGCGCAAAAGGCTTCTCAAAAGTATAAGTTACCTGATAGTTGGGTTGATTTTATGCACTTTAATAAGTTTAATTCTTGGTTATCAAGGCAATATACCATTAGAAACCTTAAAAGGGAAATATGCTTTATTCCCTTCAAAATTTGTAGAAGTAGATGATTTACAAGTACACTATAGAGAAGAAGGTACTCCCAAGGCTGATACCATCCCATTGGTATTGATACACGGCACGGGTGCTTCCTTGCATACGTGGGATGGGTGGGTAGATACCCTAAAAAATGATTTTCGGCTGATTCGGTTAGATTTACCAGCTTATGGCCTTACGGGACCTAACGCTACCAATGAATATCCAATGGAATATTATGTAACTTTTTTAGCGAAATTTCTACAAAAATTAGGCATCCAACAGTGCTACCTGGCAGGTAATTCGCTCGGTGGAGCGGTGGCTTGGCAGTATGCCTTGAAATACCCCAAAAATGTAACCAAGCTTATTTTAATTGATGCAGCGGGGTATCCATTACAATCTAAAAGTATTCCCATAGCTTTCCGAATAGCGCGAATCCCTTTACTGAAACACACCATAAAGTATGTGACTCCTCGATTCATGGCCGCGAGTAG
>JBGAUP010000203.1:0-12125 GCA_044228585.1 Runella sp.
CCTTTCGACCGCGAAAAACGTAGCTTTGACAAACCTTACGAAAAACGCGAAGAGCGTCCAGAACGCAGCGGAGACAAGCCCGCTTTCAAAAAATCATTCGATAAGCCCTTTGACCGCGAAAAACGTAGCTTTGACAAGCCCTACGAAAAACGCGAAGAGCGCGGTGATAAACCTGCTTTCAAAAAATCATTTGATAAGCCCTTCGACCGCGAAAAACGTAGCTTTGACAAACCGTTTGAGCGACGTGACGACCGTCCAGAACGCAGCGGAGACAAGCCTGCTTTCAAAAAATCATTCGATAAACCTTACGACCGCGAAAAACGTAGCTTTGACAAGCCGTTTGAGAAACGTGGTCGTAGAGATGAACAGCCCGACGATAAAGAAAAGCGTAACCGTGCCGAAGATGGCGAACGTCGCCGCGTGGGTGATTTTATAGAAGCACCCCGCTATGATTTCCGTCAGGCCGAAGAACGCTACGCCCACCGTGCAAAACACGAAGCAAAAAAATCGAACGACGATACCATTCGCCTCAATAAATACATCGCCAACGCGGGTCTATGCTCCCGCCGCGAAGCCGATGAACTCATTGAAGCGGGTCAAATTACGGTCAATGGGCAGGTTGTCAATGAGCTGGGCTACAAAGTAAACCCTGGTGAAGTAGTCAAATACGGTAACCGTATCTTGAACCCCGAAAAAATGGTGTATATTCTTGTCAACAAACCCAAGGATTATATTACAACTACTGAGGATCCCGAAGGACGCCATACCGTGATGGAACTCATTGCGGGTGCCTGTAAGGAGCGTGTGTACCCTGTTGGCCGTTTAGACCGCAATACGACGGGGCTTTTGCTGCTAACCAACGATGGGGAATTGGCCGAAAAACTTATGCACCCTTCCAACGAAATACACAAAATTTACCAAGTCGAATTGGAAAAACCCATTACGACCGAAGATTTTGAAAAAATCAAAGAAGGGTTAGAGTTGGAAGATGGTTTTATCAAACCCGACGATTTGGCGTTGGTTACGCCCGATGCGATGGTGATAGGTATCGAAATCCACAGCGGACGCAACCGCATCGTACGCCGCATATTTGAAAGCCTGGGTTACGAAGTTCTTAAACTCGACCGCACCGTCTATGGCGGCTTGACCAAAAAAGAACTTCCCCGCGGTAAATGGCGTTTTTTGAATGAAAAAGAAGTAGTGAAACTAAAGTATTTGATGTAGAAGAAAAACAGTTTATAGAAAGGGCGGTGGAGACACGGCCCTTTTTTTGTTGTGGCTTATCTGTTTAAATTGTCCACTCGAAATTAATCAAAAATCTCCTTGTTATATTTTTCTTATTTTTCTACCTTCACCTTTATTCATGTTTTTCAGCTCCCAAAAGCATGTAAAACCCTAACCTAAATCCTTCGGAGGGAGTAGAAGGCAAAAAAGTATGAAAAAGTATATTTTTATCCTGTTGGTCATCAGCACCACCCTTGCCAACGGACAAATCTTTACTCAAAATGCCACCGATGGTTCTATTACCATCACACCTAAAGGGCTACAAGGCAGCAGCAACAGCGGAACAGTGACTACGAATGTTGCCCTTGGCCCCGATGCCCTTCAATCCAACACCACTGGCAATAAAAACACGGCTACTGGTTATGAAGCCCTTAAATCTAATACGACTGGCTACGAAAATACGGCCTATGGCCTGAATGCGCTTTATGCTAACACGTCTGGTTTTCAGAACACAGCCCACGGGGTAAATGCGCTGCGAGCCAATACCACTGGGGAAAGCAATACCGCGGTGGGTTACAGAGCGCTTAGTAATAGCACATCAGGAACTAATAATACCGCCAACGGTGCTTTTGCGCTTTTCTCTAATACAACTGGCTATTCCAACACGTCCAATGGGAACTTTGCACTTTCTTCCAACACTACGGGTAACGCTAACACGGCCAATGGAGCTTTCGCACTTTTGGCAAATACGACGGGTTTCGAGAATACGGCCAATGGGATGGATGCACTTCGTTATAACACCCTTGGAAGTCAGAACTCAGCTACTGGAAATTATTCATTGTATTCAAATACCGAAGGAAATAAAAATACGGCCAACGGCTATCGAGCCATTGCATTTAACTTAACGGGTATTGAAAACACGGCCAATGGATACCAAGCACTTCAAAACGCAAAGGGTAATGGCAATACCGCTACTGGTGCTAACTCAGGTCTCGGAATTACTCAAGGAAACAACAACACATTTCTGGGGAATAAGGCCGACGCCACTGCCGACTTTAGCAATGCCACGGCGATTGGAGCCAATGCCAAAGTCAATGCCAGCAACAAAGTCCGCATCGGAGATGCTAACGTATCGGTCATCGAAGGGCAAGTTGCTTGGAGCAATCCTTCGGATAGGCGTTTGAAAGAAAGCATTGTTTACAGCAGCCGTCTGGGGCTTGATTTTATCAATCGTCTCCAAACCGTTTCTTACAACTATATCGCCGATAAGGCCAAAACCCGCTACGACGGATTTATTGCCCAAGACGTTGAGCAAGTGATGAAAGACCTCAACCTACCCTTCAGCGGCCTCAAAAAATCGGAAGATGGTACTTATTCTCTGGCTTACTCCGATTTTGTGATGCCATTGGTGAACGCCGTCAAAGAGCAACAAAGCCAAATCAACGACCTAAAAAAGCAGATTGAAGAACTGAAATCCCTTTTTTCACAAACGCAAAACAGCAAATAAAGTACACGTGACTTACCTTCGCGAAATTCCGCGCTACGATAATCGGTCTTATTGGTAGTCGTTAGAAATCATTTTCGCAACCTCAAGTCCCGATAAAAAAGCCCCTTCTACGTTGCCGATACCAAAACCGTCGCCAGCTAAATAGATGGGAGGATTGTCGAGCCGATAAAAAGGTGGTTCATAACGCTTACTGGCAAGACTATACCGCCAACGGTGTACTTGCGAAGAGAGTATATTATCAGGCTGAATGTATGAACTTACGGATGATAACATTTCTCGAGCAACCTCCTGTAAATCACCCTCCAAACATTTTTTACTGTACGCTGCCGAAGCGTGAAGCGTCGCCGTCGGGATGGAAGTAATGCCTTTTTGGAAATTATCAGCAATCCACGCCACGGGTTGATTTTCTAAAATAACACCTCCGCTCAGAATTTCAGTAGGCTGTTTCAAAACGGCCATAACGGCAATACAAGGATCGTATTCAATGCTATCCAGCACCATTTGGTCGTTCTCGGAAATAGTTAGGCCAGAATGACGAAAAAGGTCTATGGCTTGCGGAATCGGAATTGTAACAATCAGGTTATCAAACCCATAACTATTTCCTGATTCTGTTTTGACTTCATTGCCAGCAATCAACACTACCTTTTCATTTAACTTCACATTCAGTCGCTCTGCCATTTTTTTCGGAATCGTATTCATTCCCTTTGCTCCTACGTAGCGCACATTATCACGCTGAGAAAGACGCCATTCTTTGATGACATTGTCGGTCGCTAATTCTTCAATGAATGATTGAAATTCGGGCGATTTAACGGAAAAATACTGCGCACCGTGGTCGGCTTTGGCTTGTTCGATAGTTCGGGTGGACATCCTCCCTCCTACCCCACGCCCTTTGTCTAAGACGACTATATCGTGTCCTTTCTGAATTAAAACGCGAGCGGCTGACAGCCCCGCCATCCCTGCTCCAATGATAACTGTTTTCAAAACAATGTCTGGTTTATTCTTAGGACTTTCAAATTAAAAATTACCTACGAAGTCTGACCGCAGGTCTGACTCGCCCACTGAGAACACTTTTATCTTACACGTCAGACCTCTCGGTCACACTTGACTACTTTTATTCTTTAGAATTACTAACTCTCATTCAAGGTAGGATGTTTTTGAAAAGTTGGGACGATGGCTTGCTTTTTGCACAAAAAATGCAATAATTCGTCTGCCATATTGACAAAAAATCACATGAAAAGCCCAAAAGAATGCGAAAATATGCTGGAAATTCGCGCGGAGATTGACGCGATTGACCATAAAGTAATTCAACTAATCGGTCAACGATTTGAGTATGTAAAAGCCGCTTCTAAATTCAAAACTTCCGAATCCAGCGTCAAAGCTCCCGAACGATTCAAAGCGATGCTTTTGCAACGTAGAGAATGGGCTATGAAAGAAGGACTTAATCCTGATGCCATCGAAAAAATGTATTTTGACCTTGTCAATCATTTTATCGAGGAAGAATTGAGATTTTGGAAAAATCATTCCGCGTGAGTTTATAGACACCAATAAACTATCCATTCTCTTGGCTAAAAAAATCCTTATTGCCGCTTTCGGTTTCTATCCCGAACAACACGGCGTAGCCCAAGCCGCGTATCAGCAGGCAGTGGGGTTGCAACAATTAGGATATGACATTACGGTAATTACGCGGGGAATTCATCGGGGAAATCTTCCCTTCAAAGTAGTATTTGTTGATAAAAAGATTGATTATCAATCGTTTTTAAAATCTTCGGAGGCAGAAGTCATTTTCTTTCACGGATGGCATAATTGGGCTTCCGACTGGGCAATTGACGTATTTCCCCTCAAAGGCAAGGTTGTTTTGGTAAGTCACGGAACCAATTTCAACCTCCATTTGGGTGGTTGGAAAGGGCTACTATGGTGGTTATGGAGTCGGTTAGAGGCTTTTACCTTTCCCCAAAAAATGGGACGTTTTGATCATTTCGTTTTTTTGAGCGACAAATCAGAGCCGCAGCGAATGTCGGATGTGATATTGGCTAAAAAGCTCAAAATGAGCAATTTTTCAGTGATTCCCAACGGGGCAAGATCCGCCTTTTTGACAAAACCTTCTGGCGATTTTAAGACAAAAAACAACCTAACTTCCGCTAACATCTTGCTTTGCGTTTCCAATTTTCAATCCACCAAAGGCCAACGTGAGTTGGTAGATTGGTTTCTGGATTTGGGTTTAACCAATACGGTTTTGATATTGATAGGGAGTGAGTTTAATGACTTTTCGGAGCAACTGAAAAAGCAAGCCCATGAGCAGTTAGGCAAAACTATCTTCCTATTTGAGAAATTGAGCGAGGAAGAGCTACACTCGGCTTATTGTGCGGCAAGCATTTTTGTGTCAGCTACTTACACCGAAGTTCAGCCATTAATGCTACTGGATGCGATGGCGGTAGGCTTACCTTTCGTGTGTCGGGAGGTAGGGAGTGTGTCGGAATTGGAAGGTGGAATTTGTTTCAAAAACCAATCCGATTTTAAAGAGAAATTACAATGGCTTTTGGCAAGCCCATTGCTTTGTGAACAATTGGGCAAAACTGGCAAAAAGGCAGTTGTAGAAAAGTATAATTGGGAGAAAATTGCCACGCAATATCATTTCTTAATACAAAATCTTCTCAACCCTTCTATCTGACTTCTGCTTTGATATGGTTATCGTAAAACTACGCGGAGGACTGGGCAATCAGCTTTTTCAGTATGCCTTGGGGCGGAATTTGGCGGTTTTGAACCAAACAGAACTCAAATTGGATATTTCCTTGCTTGGCAAAACGAACCGTTGGACTTACAGAACTTACGGCTTAGATGCACTCAATATCAAGGCTACGCTGGCCAACAAACACGAAATAACACAACTGAGAAGCCATGGAAGCCGCTTTTCTAAATGGCTATTGGAGTTTCAATCCTCTCGCCATTTTACAGAGCCTCATTTCCATTTTTATCCGCCTGTGTTATCGCTCAAAAGTCCCGTTTATCTCGACGGTTACTGGCAGTCAGAAAAGTATTTTATAGACATTGCACCACTCATTCGCCAAGATTTAACCCCTAAAATACCGCTTTCAAATCCCTACCTTACGCTCCAAAACTTGATAACCCAATCTGAGGCAGTAAGTGTACACATTCGGCGCGGAGACTACGTAACCAACTCAAAAACAATTCATTACTCGAAACTATGGGAAGCAAGTTATTACCAAAAAGCCGTAGAATATTTGGCGAAACACATTTCTAATCCCACATTTTTTGTTTTTTCGGACGATATTCGCTGGACAAAAGCACACTTGTCTCTGCCCTATTCTACGTACTTTTTAGAAGGAAATTCTGCCATAGAAGATTTGTGGCTGATGGCATCTTGTCAGCATCACATTATTGCCAACAGTACTTTTAGTTGGTGGGGAGCTTGGCTAAATCAACGACCCGACAAAATGATAATCGCTCCGCAGAAATGGTTTTCTACGGAGCGATTTGATACCAAAGACTTATTGCCAGAAACGTGGATTCGTCTTTAGTCGGACAAGTGAGTAACCGCGGGCATCTTGCACTCGTTTCGAAAAGAGGTGGGTGCTTTTACAAATTGCTTAATTTGGTCTATTTGCCAGTATTCAGTTATACTTTTGGGATAGTTGAGTTCTGGCCCCATTTTACCACCTACTTTGTTGAGCGAATGGCACGTCAAACAATTGACCTTAAACAATTCAAAACCCTTCACCTGCGTGTCGTCGTCTTTGGGAAACAAAACAGCCAATTCTTTGGAAGCTGCCGACAAACTGATTTTGACCAAGTTATAAGGCCATTTGAAGGTGACATCTTTGGCAGGCACGTCGGTATAAACCACGTAAAAAGGTGCAATCTTCATCTCTCTCCCGTCTTTTGAGGGGTTAATCCACTCTTGACCTTTGGGTGCATCCAAATCGGCGATGGCCAAAAACGACTTCTTACCCAACACTTTTTCCAACGACATAGATGGGTTATAACCATCTTCACACTCAAACACAATTTGAGTCGCTTTCAGGTCTAAGTTTTTGTAAGCAGGCAAAAACCCATCCAAAATCGTTTGTAAAGCAATCGCCTTGTAACTTTTCTTTCGATGAAAAACGGGATCGTCTTCCACTGTCACGGCTTGGGCTTCGGGCAAAGAAGATTTTATGTCTAACAAATAAACGCTCAACGAATCTTTCTTGAGAAGTGGGGCAGCAGCAGTTGCAGAAGTGGAGTCCGCCAACGACTGTTCTTCCGACTTTTGGGAGGTATTGCAACCCAGCAGTATTAAAAATACAAAACCATAAAGCGATTTAAACATAAAACAAACATTTTTCAAGCGATACTTTCCCCTTGGCAAACCATTTCTCAATTACTTAATTGTCGAAAAATCAGTGGCTTTCATATAGACCGATTCTACTTTGGCAGCCAATTTGCCATTTTTCTCCGATTCATCGCGGGCTTTCACCCAAACAGGGTCAGCTCGGAAAGCATCAAACGCTTTTTTACCATCTTCTTCGCTGGGGTGTGCCAAAATGTAAATGAGCGTATCGTCTTTGCCATCTACTGTCCAATAAGCCACGTTGGTCATACCGTGTTTTTTGAACAATTTGAGGGTATGATTCCGAAAACGAGCGAGTAAATCGGGCAATTTACCTGGGTTAGTGGTATAAGTACGCAACTCAAATACACGTTCTTTTTTGCTCTTCGAGGGTTTGATTTTAGGCGAGAAATCGGTAGCATTCATAAAAATGCTTTCCACCTTAGCCACGATTTTTCCGCTCAATTCCGACTCTGATTGTACTTTTTTCCACTCAGGATCAGCCCCAAAAGCTTTCCAAGAGGCATCACGAGCGGCGCGGTCGGGATACGAAAGGACATAAATTAGTTTATTTTCTTCGTGCAAAGGCACCCAATAACCCACGTTAGTCATACCGTGTTTCTCAAATATTTTGGTGGTATGGTTCCGAAAACGAGCCAAAAGTGCTTCCAAACGCCCTGGGTGGGTGTAATAAATACGGGTTTCGTAACAGCGCGTATCTTGAGCAGAAGCCGACAATACCGCGGCAAAAACAAGCATAACAAAAAGAAGTGGTTTGAACATATCAGTTTATTGGTTTATTTGTAACTATAAAAGACACATCCTCCTTAGTTCTATGTTTAAAAAAATAAGTTTTCTCTCTATTTTCTTCGTCGCCACCCTTTCTGGCTGCACCCCCAAAACGTATTTACGGGATGTTAAGCGCGAAATCTTTCAGTATTCATTGAACTCAACGCCGCTTATCAGCGCTCATCGGGGTGGAGGTGACTACGCGGGTTACCCCGAAAATTGCATCGAATCTTTTGAGTGGTTGGCCAAACAAATGCCTTTAATCATTGAATGCGATATTTCCATGACCCAAGATAGTGTTTTGATGATGATGCACGACGACGCCCTCGAACGTACCACCACGGGCATGGGCAAAGTACGAGAAGTGACTTGGAATTACTGCCAATCGCTACAATTGGAAGACAATAAGGGAACACTGACGGCCTATAAAATTCCAACTTTGGCACAAGTATTGAGGTGGGGTAAGGATAAAGTTACGTTTACGCTCGACGTCAAGCGCAGCGTACCGTTTGAAAAAGTAATTGAACTTGTGAAAGAAAATCATGCGCATAATTACGCAGCCATTATCACCTATAACGCCCAAGACGCGGCCAAGGTGCATCGTCTTGACCCAGAAGTAATGATTTCGGTGACGATTCGTAACAACGAAGAATACCAACGGCATCAGGCGTTGGGCATCCCTGACAATCGCATGATTGCTTTTGTAGGCACGCGTGAACCCAATGCCGAACTTTGTCGTTTTTTACACGAAAAAGGAATTCGCTGTATCTTGGGAACACTCGGCAATCTTGATAAAATGGCAACAGCCCGTGGTGACAAACTCTATAAAGAATTTGTACAACAGGGCGCAGATATTCTATCCTCTGATCGCCCTTTGGGAGCGTGGAAAGTGATTCGTTAAATTTTAAAGTTGGCAAAAATGAATTTATTCGTTATTTTAATATACACTGTTTTAATGGGTTTCCAACAGAGTCTGGAACAAAAACTGGAAGCAATGCAGTGGAAAAAGCGCGTGGTCGTGGTGTATTGCCCCAAAGTATCCGATGCCGAATTTAAACTTCAGAAAAAATGGCTCAGCGAAGTGGGAAAAGACATTATGGAGCGCGACTTAACCGTCATTGACTGCGTAGAGACTGCTCTATCAGCCGAAGACGCCCTTCATTTGAAAGAACGTTTCAAGTACACGCCTAACCATTTCTGTTTTTGGCTCATCGGTAAAGACGGGGAAGTCAAACTCATCAGCAGCAAGCCCGTGAAACCCGAACAATTGTTTGGCTTAATAGACTCAATGCCGATGCGGCGGGCGGAAATGAAAAGCAACTAATCCCTCACGCACCGAAAACCAACCGTTGCGTTGCGCTCAAAGCCTTCTGAAACACGCAGTAAAATCTGCTGATGCGTCAGCGGTTGCGGGCCGCCTTGAACATACCACCAACTCGATTCGGGCTTAAAATAACTGCCGCCCTTGAGCATGATGTAGCGGTAGTTACCTATTTGATATTCATCATCGGTGAGTTGCCATACTACTCCCTGTAAATCGTTCAACGTAGGCAGGTTTTCCAACCGCAGACGCGCAGTCCCTGCCGACGTTTTTGCTACTGAATCTTTTTCTGCCGCGTATTGCCATTCACGTTCGTTAGGAAGACGTTTGCCTGCCCATTTGGCATAGGCTCGCGCATCTTCCAACGACACATACACCACGGGCTTGCTTTCTTCGCCTTGGGGGATTTGTCCGTTTTTCCAGTGTTTCAGAAAGTTGGCAGTGTCTTTGGGTTTGTATTGGGTAGCGGCCAAAAATTTCTTAAAGTCAGCGTTAGAAACAAGGCTTTTGTCTATAAAGAAAGCACTCATTTCTCGTGTTGTGGTGTCTGGTTTGGGATAAGGTAAAAACACATCGCCAGGGTAACGTGGCGGTAGTCCTGCAGGAACTCGGATTTCGTGGTTTGATGTTGAAAAGCTGCGCCACTACGTCCCAGCTTCACATGAACGGGGGTCAATAACTGTGCGACATCAATGCTTTTTTCAATGATTTTTTCGTCCACCAAAATACCCTTGCTTACAAAAGTTGATGGTAATAGCACTTCCTCTCTGTCGTAATGTTCCATTTCTGAAGATCGTATAAAATCCCCGCCGAAAGGCTTTTTTCGTCAGCCAAAGGGGTTTTGGTATAAGAAGGATTCCTGCCAAATTTTCAAACTTCCTTTGCTTGCGTTCCAACGGTAAAAGTTCGGTGGTTGTCACTCCAACTCACGCAACAAATCAGGATTTCTACTACACACCTCTACAGCCCTTTCATTATTTGTCCCCAAATATTTTTTATGAAAAGGCTCCATTTCAGTTTCAATGTACCATTTTCCGCCCTGAAATATGGGGGTCAGCTCGCGGTGATTCCATAAATCCACAAAATGATAGCCTTTTCGGGGGTGTACTTCAAACAGCGGTCCACTAAACCCTTCGGGAATCAGACTAAAAATCGTATAAAGTGTTTTGGTAGAATCCTGCCATTTATTTACAAAAATTCCGTCTTGCGTGGTAGGAACGAGGGGGACAACGTTTTTGCTTAAAAATACCGAACTATTTTCTCGCAAAATGCGGGTCGTCTGACCCAAGAAACGATAATCTCTGACCCAATCGTACCGAAAACATTCAATCTTATGCTGCAGTGCCATTGGAAAAGCTCGTGGCAAACTCCCGTCGGTATGCGTTCTTTAAACCATGCTCTATTATCGGCGGAAATAGCAAACCTTAGCGTCGATAAATTTGTTGAGATTCAACACAGGTGGGGTAGTACAAAGCATTATGAACGCGTCGTACACAATCCCAGGCATATCTGGAACAGCTATCCCTTCGCTGTACATCACTACCCCTTTTTGACTTTATCGGCGGCCTCTTGTAGTTCTTTGCTGCTACTGCCACGGGTATCCAGTACCACCCCGTCGGCATCGGTAGCTGCAATCAAGTCCGAAAGTCCTTTGGAGGTGGCAGTCAAGGTCGTTGGCGTCGCGCGTAGACTCGTCCCAAGGGTTATAACACAAAACAGTCATCCCTTGTTCCCGCAGTTCAGCCCCTAGCTTTGAGTCGAGGTAAGCCTCCTGGGAGGTCTTTAAATAAATCAAACTGATTGCGTTGATCGAGGCCGAGGGTGCAAAGGCAGAATAAATTCAAAAAGCGCCCCAGCCTCCAATAGGGGAGCTATCTATGATAAATTTTTAGAAAACAACGGGTTTCGCTGATCCAATGCCATCATTAAGCAATGGTATAGACGTTTTTTATCCACTGTAAATCGGGTCGTTCAAAGAGTGAATTGTCAAAATTTTTAAGGTCATAGAGTTTTCTGGTTTGAAAAATCTGCCGTAAGCCTTCTTGCCAATCACCCTCGTAAGTTTCCATCCAAAAATGATACGTAACGCTGGCCTCGGGCGGCAAAATGGTTTCAAATCGGCGGCGGGTAGCCTTTTCCCATTTTACTCGCCTCATCAAAGCACATACATTTTTCCCCTCTATCATATTCATTGACGAAAACCCCAATTCCCAAGCATTATCGGGTAAAATGACGTTGACGGGGGCAAAATTAGGTCGAAACAAATGGGCTCGCGATAACCAATGATTGCCCAAACCTGTGATATATACGTGATTTTTGGACTCGCCCAACGGAACAACATTACTCAGATGCAAAGTATCGCCAGAGGTATTCTTAAAAACTACCATCGCTTGATAATACGACTGAACAGAATCTATCTTTGTGTAAGAAACCGTCAGTTTGTTGTCTAAAATAAAATAGAGGCTTCCATTTCCTTCCCGAAAAGTGGTTCGTTCGGTGGTCGCATATTTACCGTTGAGAACGTACGAAAAGAGAGGTATAGTGCCTTGGTAGGGGCGTAAAATCGTACTGTCATTTTTGAAGGCATCCATGCGCAGAAAGCGGTTTGCGGCAAAGGACGGCTCAAGCTGTGCTGTAGCCCAAAATGGCAGAAAAAGACCGACCAAGAGTAGTTTCAACCAATTCATAGAAGTTGATAGTATTTTTAAACCAAAAGCAGATAAGAGTGCGCTCTTATCTGCTTTTGGTTTAAAAAATAACTAAACAAGAATAAGCCTCAGTAGCTTAGTCTCTGCACCAGCAGCGCGACTTCCCTGTGGTGACCGTATCAGAGTATCTTCCACCTGCTACTGATTGAATTTGCTCTTTAGAGAGGCTGACGATTTTGTCAGTTTTCAAAATGATTTTTGATGCTTGCTTTTTCATTGTTTGTGATTATTTGTGGTTTGTTTTATGTT
>JBGAUP010000204.1:0-11297 GCA_044228585.1 Runella sp.
AATAAATATCCGTCATGGAGTCCACGTAAGGGTTGTAGCGGAGTTCTTCTACACTGGGCGAAATATCGGACAAGGCTTGCTTGCGGAATTGATTTGTTTTTTTGGCTGAAGCAATGTTGGGATTGGTCTTTTTGGCAATTTCGGCAATGGCCAAATCAAGGGCCTGTGGTTGGGCATTGGGCTGAATTCTGACGAACGTATGGGTTTTATAATCGCCCCAAGACTGCGTTTTTGTGGCCTCAGGGTTGTTTTTATCATAAGTCGCCATCGAAACCATCACGTCGCTTTTGAACTGAGTCTCTTTTTTGTAAGGCTTCAATACACCAGATACCTTAAAAGCGCCATAAGTAGGATGGGCTAAGACTTGCCCAACGGGATTGGTGTCGTTAAAGAATTTTTGAGCAGCTTCATGGCTTAAAACCAATGTGTTAGGCTCAATCGGAATAGCACCTTTTGCTAAACTAACTCCGAATATTCCAAAAAAAGTAGGCTCCACATAAATTGTATTCACCTTGAGAGATTTGAAGGGATTATTGAGCTCCCAACTAAAATCACGTACTACCTTGGTGGCTTTTTCGACACAGGCGTAGTTGTTTTTCAGGTTGTCTGATAGTAAATAAGGTGAGGATGCGTATTTAGTTTTACCGCCTTCTTTGGTTACTTCGTCAGTAATAATTCTGTAAATCCTATCCGAATTTGGATGAAAATTATCAAACTCGAAGGTACTTTGCAGGTGTAATAACGCAAGCAAGGCAAAGGGGATTGCCAATCCCAAGCCCATGATGTTGATAAACGAGAAAAGTTTGTTCTTCCAAAGGCTTCGGATGGCAATCTTGAAGTAATTTTTGAGCATGGCTGTATGGATTGAGGAGGGAAACGGCGTCAATTACACGCGTACTTTCTCAGTGACGACCTTTCCGTCGAACAAATTCACAATACGGTGGGCAAAACCTGCATCATAAGGCGAGTGAGTTACCATAATGATGCTCGTACCTTCGTCGTTGAGTTGGGTAAGGAGTTTCATTACTTCTTCGCCGTTGGCCGAGTCGAGGTTACCCGTAGGCTCATCGGCTAAGATTAGCTTTGGTTTGGCTACCACCGCGCGGGCAATGGCCGTGCGTTGTTGTTGCCCCCCTGAGAGTTGTTGAGGAAAGTGATTGCGACGGTGCATGATGTTCATACGCGTGAGTACGGCCTCCACCATTGCTTTGCGGTCGGGTGCAGGCACTTTCAAATAGAGCAGGGGTAATTCTACGTTTTCGTAAACGGTCAGTTCGTCAATCAGATTAAAACTCTGAAACACAAAACCGATGTTTCCTTTGCGTAGTTGGGCGCGTTGACGTTCGGAGAGCTTGGCTACTTCGGTACCGTGAAAATCATAGCTGCCTTCTGAGGGGTTGTCCAATAAGCCCAAGATATTGAGCAGGGTGGACTTGCCGCAACCTGATGGCCCCATGATGGCCACAAACTCACCATCGTTTACTTGCAAATCAATTCCGTTTAAGGCTGTTGTTTCTACTTCTTCAGTAGTGAAAACTTTTTGAAGGTTGGTTGTTTTTATCATTGTTGTTATGTTGGAACATGGAAAATCGGAAAAAGGAACACGGATTTTACTATTTTGCGCTACTCTTCCACTTTTTTATCTGTATAATTAAAATGGCTACAATTCAAAAATTTGAAGATTTAACGGTTTGGCAAATGAGTCTTGCTTTAGCAATTGATGTTTATAAGACACTCGCTGATTGTAAAGATTATGGATTTCGTGACCAAATGCAACGTTCGTCTGTATCAATCCCCTCTAATATTGCTGAAGGCTTTGAAAGAGAATATAATAAAGAATTCATCCGTTTTTTAAAGGTTTCGAAAGGTTCTGCGGGCGAACTAAGAACTCAGATATATATTGCAATGGGCATCGGCATCATTGATAACGAAATGGGAGAAGTTTTGCTTGAAAAAAGTCGGTACATATCGTCTATGCTCAGAAACTTGATTAAAGTCAGAGAAACAAAATTTTCCTAATCAATAAATCTGCAAATCTGCGTTCTCATTTTGCGTGTTCCGTTCTTCCTTAATTCCGTGTTCCTTTATTTCAATTCTAATACTTCCTTATCTCCAAAATTGGCATAAGAACTGGTAATGACACGTTCGCCCGTTTGAAGACCTTCCAGTACCTCATAAAATTCTGGGTTTTTGCGTCCGAGTGTAATATTGCGTTTGCTGGCACGTTTGCCGCTATTATCTAACACATAAACCCAATTGCCGCCTGTATCGGAGAAAAATCCGCCCACGGGTAAGAGTGTTGCTTTTTCGGCTTTGCCCAATTCCAACCGAATAGGCGTAGATTGTCCTCGTTTGATTCCCTCTGGGGCTCCTTTCGGAAAGCGCATATCTACTTCAAAACGTCCGTTACGAACTTCGGGATAAATGCGCGTGATTTCGAGTGCATTTTCTTTCCCATTAAAATCAAAACTACCCGTAAGCCCTGCAAAAATGCGTGAAATATAGTGTTCGTCAATGGCTACCCGCATTTTGAAACCGTTTAAGTCATCAATCTGGCCAATGTTTTGACCTTGGCTGATATTAGAACCTACTTCTACGTCAATCGAAGACAACATTCCGCCTACGGGTGCTTTTACCACCAAGTTATCAAGGGTTTGTCGCCAAAGGTCAACGTTTTTCTGCGTCCGTGCGAGCGTTCCTTCCAATTGCGTAATTTGCATTTTGGCATTCTCTTCTTGGTACGTTTGCGACTCAGTTTCGATTTCGCGTTGTTTTACCAATAATTCGTAATCTCGCTTCGACTTCAAGAACTCTGATTCAGGAATTACTTTATCTTTAAACAACTTTTGGTTTCGGTCGTAAATATCTTTGGCTTGGTCAATTCTAAAATCAAGCTCATTGAGCGTACGACGTATATTGAAGCGGTTTACTCTGAGTTGTTGACGGGTATTTTGAAGGTCGTTTACCAATCGGCTGGCTTCGGTTTCTGACTGTAAAAAGTTGAGTTTAAGATTTTGGTTTTCAAGCTTGAGCAGTACTTGCCCTTGGCTCACCATACTACCGCCTTCCACGATTTTTTCTTTGACGTATCCACCCACAATTGCATCCAGGCGAATGGTTTTAAGAGGCTGTACAACTCCTGTCACCACAATAAATTCATCAAATGAACCCGTTGTTACGTCGGAAACGGTCAATTTTTCGGCTTCTACGTTGAGTTTTGAGCGTTTGTCAGCAAAAAATAATTGATAGACAATAAAAGCCAGCAACGCTCCTCCGCCCGCAAATAGGGCGATACGTTGAGTGTTCCAAAATTTCTTTTTTCGTACTCTATCCATTGATGCTTGGGCATTGCTGCTGGCTGATTGACCCGTAATAGGATGCTTGACTTCCATGATTGATTAATTTGTTCCGATTAATTTACAAAAAATTTAAAACAAAATGGCTGTTAATAACAACGCCTTGTCTGGCCCACGCTTCTCTAACCTAAACTAAATTTTCAATTTCGTTTTTTATGGCTGTATGAGTGCTGATTAGTATTCTGCCAATACCCGTGCCAGAATTGTAAGTAGTTGGTTATTAGTGGGTTGTTTTATTAGTGAGATTTTGAAATTGTCCGTTTTCGGACAAGAGTTGTACGGCTTTGGACAAGATTAAAAAGTAACATTTGGCTTAATGGTTGATAATGAGGTATTTTGTATTTTGGCACTCTTATTGGGTAAAATAGATTGTAAAACAGAACCCCTCGATACTAAATTCGCTCATTCACAATTATTTCAAATGCTAACAGCCAAAATATTGATAGTTGACGACGACGTAGATGTCTTGAGTGCGGCTAAATTGATGCTCAAACGTCATTTTAGTCAGGTGGACATCGAAAAAAACCCACAACGTATTCCTTTTTTAGTCACAAATGGTGACTATGACGCCATTCTCTTAGACATGAATTTTACCCGCGATGTCATCAGCGGGAAAGAGGGCTTCGATTGGCTCGACCGTATTTTGGACATTGACCCACTGGCAGTTGTCGTACTTTTTACTGCTTATGGGGATGTAGAAATGGCCGTTAGGGCTATGAAATCAGGGGCCATGGATTTTGTGTTGAAGCCTTGGGAGAATGAAAAACTGCTCGCTACCATGCAAGCTGCCGTTCAGAAAAGAATGGATAGCAAAGGGCAAACGGGTGGCCAGCAAATAGCGGCGAGTACTAAGTCCATTTCAAATCGCTCATTGTCACAAACCAATTTTGTAGCTTCCAGTCCCGTAATGCAGCAGCTCTCTGCCACAGTGGAGCGCGTGGCGACAACGGATGCTACTGTCCTAATCTTGGGTGAAAACGGTACGGGGAAAAGTGATTTAGCACAACTTATCCACCAAAAATCGAATCGTGTGGATAAACCCTTCGTCATTGTGGATTTGGGGGCAATCCCTGAGAGTTTGTTTGAAAGTGAGTTGTTTGGGCACGTCAAAGGAGCTTTTACCGATGCCAAAGAAGACCGTGCAGGGCGTTTTGAGGAGGCGCACGGCGGAACATTGTTTTTGGACGAAATTGGAAATTTATCTTTACAGATGCAGTCTAAACTCTTGACTGTTTTGCAAAACAGAACAGTTACGCGAGTAGGCTCTAACAAACCCCGCCAAGTGGATGTGCGTATCATCTGCGCTACTAACCAGCCCATTGGGCAAATGGTGGCTGAGCGTACTTTTCGTCAAGATTTGTTGTATCGCATCAATACAATCGAACTCCGACTTCCTCCCTTGCGCGAGCGCCCCGAAGATATTGTGCCGCTGGCGGAGTTGTTTTTGAGACAATACCGTCATCAGTACAAGCGAGTAGTTACTACTTTTAGTGCGGCGCTCATCAAGCAGCTACAACGCTACAACTGGCCTGGCAATGTACGAGAGTTGAGAAGTGCCGTAGAGAGAGCGGTGATTTTGACACAACAAAATACGCTACAACCCGAAGATTTTTTCCAAAATGCCTTCACCGAAACATCACAGTTTACCGAAACCTATCAGTTGGAAGAAATGGAAAAACAGTTGATTGTGAAAGCTATGAAAAAATACAACGGTAATATCACTGAAGTAGCGCGAGAATTAGGGCTTTCACGGCAGGCGTTGTATCGTCGCATGGAAAAATACGGACTATGAAACATTTCTCCATTGGGATTCTTTGGCGGATTGGCTTTTTGGTGATTTGTGTAGGTACGGCGGTTTACTTTGGGGAGAAACAACAATGGACACTGGTAAGTTTGCTTGGACTGTTTTGTGGCATTGCTACGTTGCAGTTATACCATTATGTGACCAATGTCAATCGTAAATTGGCCCGCTTTTTTGAATCGGTCAGGTATTCTGATTTTGCGGTAAAGTTTCGCTCCGATGATAAAATGGGTGAAAGTTTCCGCGAAATCAATCAGCAGTTTAACGAAGTAATGGAGGCATTTCGGGTGGCGCGTGCTGAGAAAGAGGCCAATTTGCAGTATCTGAATACGATTGTTCAGCAGATTAGTACGGGCCTTATTAGCTTTGGTAGCGATGGGCGAGTAGAACTGGTCAACAGTGCCGCACTCAAAATGTTGGGTATCTATCGTTTGCGCCAATTAGAAGATTTGCGTGACCCTCACCCCCAATTGTTTACATTGATTGCCACTCTCCGTACGGGTGTTCGTCAGTTGTATCAGACTTCTGATGATGAGTCGTTGTCGGTACAGGCTACTCAGATTCAACTACGTGGGAAAGTGTTGAGAATTGTGGTACTGCAAAACATTCAGTCGGAGTTGCAGCAAAAAGAAATTGAAGCTTGGCAAAATCTCACGCGGGTATTGCGGCACGAAATTATGAACTCTTTGACGCCTATTTTGTCGTTGGTGGGGACGATGAAAGAGATTGTTCAATTAGATATTGCACCCGTGATTCCTGAAAATGAGGGAGTTAAGGATTTGACTGAAGCCCTTCAAACCTTGGAGAAACGGAGTGCAGGGATTATCCAGTTTGTGAATGCCTACCGTGATTTTACTACTTTACCCAAACCCGTTTTTGTAGAAATTTCCGTTAAAGAACTCTTACATGGAGTACTTCAATTGTTTCACAAAGGGTTACAAGAGGCTGCCATTAAAGTACATCTAACAATTTTACCTGACACCCTTACTCTCACTGCCGATGCCGATCAAATAGAACAGGTGCTTATTAATTTAATTAAGAATGCCATTGAAGCTTTGCAGGGTAATCACAGTCCATCTCTGACAATTCGTGGGTATTCGGATATGAATCAGCGGGTATATATTGAGATTGCTGATAATGGTTCGGGAATTGAACCCGAAGCATTGGAACGCATTTTTATTCCTTTTTATACCACCAAAAAAACAGGCTCTGGTATCGGACTAAGTCTGTCAAGGCAAATTTTACAGCAACATGGTGGTTCGCTGACCGTTTCGTCGTCGGTGGGTCAGGGGACTACATTTGTGATGGTGCTGTGAAGTTAAAGGGTTAAAAAAGCCTCAGCGATTCAAACTTTCCACCAAGCACCGACTTGGAATCGGTTTTAAGCCAATCTTCTAAGAGTGTAGCATAAATCTGCCTGAAATCAAGATTGTATTTCAAATCACCGTTGTCTAAATCTGTAAGGTCGGGAGCTTCATTCAAAATAGGACGGGTGCGATTTGGCCCACCAATCAAAAATACGTTATTAGCGGTGCCGTGGTCAGTACCGTTGGAGGCATTTTGCTTCACTCGACGCCCAAACTCGCTGAATGTCATAATCAGGACATCGTCTAATCGGCTGTTGGCTTTCAAGTCATTGACAAATGTACTGACAGCTTCGGCGTATTGGCGTAGGAGGCGGTCTTGCTGGTCATTTTGGCGAATGTGTGTATCAAAACCCGACAGCGATACGTAATAAACACTGGTACTTACGCCCGATGTAATGAGCTCGGCAATGGTTTTGAGACTTTTACCCAACTCGGTAGTAGGATACATCATCCGCGATTTGTTGACCTTCGACTTAGTATGCACATATTCTGCTGAGGAAACAGTTTCGGCTAAAGTTTTATACAAGTAAGCGACGCTATCGTGGTTGTCGGCAGGAGGGATATTTGCTACATTTTTGACAAATGCCGCTTGTGTTTGTCCATACAATTTTTCGGGATTTTGAAGAGACAATCCATTTACTTTTTGGCCTTTTAGAGCTAAACTTAGCGTATCGTCAATTTCTAAAGCCTGGTGCGGTAAGCAACTTTTTCCAGCACATTGCGCATCTAAATACCTTCCAATCCAACCCGTCGATAAATATTGATCTGAGCTACTACCCGTTTGCCAAATATCCATCGAACGAAAATGGGAACGGTCAGGGTTGGGATATCCTACGTTATTAATAACCGATACCAAACCGTTGTCGTACAACTCTTTGATTTTTTCAAGCCCAGGATTGAGTCCTATTTCGTCATTGAGACGCAAAATATTTTCTTGTTTTAGGGCAATGGAAGGGCGTTCTCGGTAGTAAATGTCGTTGCGAAATGGCACTACTGTATTGAGACCGTCGTTACCACCCGAAAGCTGAATAACTACTACCACTTTTTCATTCAGCGCATTTTGTCCTAAATGTTGACGTTCGTAGGCTTTCAAAAACTGCGGAATCAGCAATGAGCCAGCAGTAGTAAAAGCGGAGTTTCTTAAAAAGTCACGGCGTTTCATGATGTTAGTATCGGTTGGGTAGTGAGATTTAGCAAACTTGGTATTCGGGTAAACTCATAAATGCGACTGTGAAGTGCTTTATTTGCTCCACTCGGTTTTTTCCAGTTGCTTGGTTCTCGATATTTTTAAGTAAAGAGCTGTTAATAGGCACTTGTAACAAATAAGATGCCAATGTTTTTGCCAAGTTTTCATTGGGTATTTCTTCAAATGCTTGGGCAAAAGACTCCCAATTCATGGCTACCTCAAACTTGTTTTTACGCTTCACGACTTCTTCGTTGGCATCTCCACTATCTTTTACGCTTATGTTGAGGCTTTCGTTGCGAAATAAAATCTTTGGCAGTTGCATTCTTGTCAACAAACTCGAACTATCAATCCAAGACTTACCGCCAGTCCATCCAGCTACACTGGGTGGATTAAAGAGTACTTGGCCCAAGACTTTTTGGGTATAAAGTACAGGAGTTTTATCCACAAAATCCATTGATAGGGTTCGTTGCATACCCGCCAATAATTCTATGGGCGACTTGATTTGCGCACCAATGTTTACGGGGTCATAAAACCAGTCTTCGGTAAATAAGTACTCCAGTAAATCTGTAATATCATAGTCTGAACGAAAAAACCGCTTTGACATACTCTCTACGTGCTCAGGGTTAACTCGCTCATTTACAAAATAACGGTAGATTTTGGTACAGATATAGTCGGCTGTTTTAGGGTTAGAAAGGAACATTGCAATCACATCTTCACCTTTAAAATAGCCTGATTTTCCAAATATTGTTTTTAATCCCTCGTCGTGAAAGATGGGTCGAAACACGAATTCCCCTTGTAAATTAAACCCCCAACCTGTAAAAGCCCGCGCAGCTTCTTTAATATCGTTTTCGGTATAATTACCTCTTCCTAAAGTAAAAAGCTCCATTACTTCGCGGGCAAAGTTCTCATTGGGGCTTTTTTTTCGATTTTGTTGATTATTAAGAAATTGGAGCATGGCAGCATCTTTAGAAATAGCCATAAGCAAATCGCCGAACTTACCAAGTGCATGGGTACGTAATGTATTATTTTGCTGCTGAATAAACGTGGCCAATTTGCTACGACAAGCGAAGTGATTATGCCAAAAAAGGGTCATTTTTTCTCTTAAAACACCCTGACCTTGACCCATACGTGCTACCCAAGCGTCGTTGAGGTTTCCAATCGTTTCGCGGCGTTCTTGGGCCAGTTCTTTCACCTTTTCCTGAATTTCGTCGCGTTTGTTCTCATTCACCAACTCTCTTCTTTCGTTCTTTAGAGATACGGCAGATACAGGTTGGACAATGCTGAAGTTTTCTGATTGACGACTATCTCGTATGAAATCTTTAATGAGTTGCTTTCGGGATTTAGACAAAGATTTCTGTATGACTTCTGGCGAAGCTCCAAAACCTGCTCTCCAAAACAAGTGTTGTACATTACGTTGATGTTGGGTAGCGTCCATTTGCGTTGCGTTTCTATGGTGTTTTGGTAATTAGAGTAACTCGGCAGGTAAAAGGTTTAACTGTATCAGATAAAAAAATAACCCTGCCAAAATTTTGACAGGGTTGACAACTATTTTTTAAGTGGTTGATTTTTACCAAAATACAGTATAAAGTATTGTTATCGCAGCCACTACGATTGCTGCACCTACGGCAAAAGCTCCCTTGATTCGGAACATAGAAGCATCAATTTCGAGTCCTTTATCACTGGGCTTCCAGAGACCTAAAGCAATCATAACAGCCACACAAATCAAAAATACAATACCCATGCGGTCTAAGAAGGGTACAGTTGACCAATCTGCTCCTGGGAGCCAGTTGTTGTGCATAGAGAAAGCAAGCAAAAAGCCACCTACAATCGCAAACATTGCGCCAGCTGAATTGGTCTTTTTCCAAAAGAATCCTAATATAAATGCAGCAAATACCCCAGGTGAAACCAAACCTGTCATTTCTTGTATAAACTGAAAGCCGCCTTTTTTATCAATTCCCATGTAAGGTGAAATGACAATGGCTAAAATCATCGCTACGACTATAGTCACGCGACCAATCCAGACCAGTTTCTTTTCATCGGCTTCTTGAGCAATGTATTTCTTATAAATATCAAGAGTAAAAATGGTTGAAATACTATTAGCTTTACCTGCCAACGACGCTACAATAGCCGCAGTCAAAGCGGCAAAAGAAAGACCTTTTAAACCAACAGGCAGAAGATTAAGCAATACAGGATAAGCGCGGTCTTGGTTAAGCTCACCACCATCTAACATTTCTACTTGAAACAAGCCTTTTTGATACAAAGTATAAGCAGCAATTCCCGGTAGTACCACAATAACAGGCATCAGAAGTTTCAAAAATGCAGCAAATAAGATACCTTCTCTTGCCGTTTTCAAATCGGCTCCCAAAGCGCGTTGGGTAATGTACTGGTTGCAGCCCCAATAGTTAAGGTTCACAATCCACATACCACCAAACAACACCGTAAGACCTGGAAGAGCCATGTATTGTGGATGTCCTTTTTGGAAAATCATGTGAAAATGGTCTTCTGATTTTTCGAGCATAGTTGAGAATGCTCCTGCTAAACCAGGCGTGCCAAATTCTTGAGAAACGAGTTCCATGGCTAAGTAAGTAGTAGCCAAACCACCCAAAATCAAGAAAAATACCTGAATTACATCGGTATAGCCAATTACTTTCATCCCACCTACGGTAATAAAAACGGCAAAAATGGCTAATCCCCACATGCAAACATTAAAGTCAATACCCGAAATCGTAGAAACCGCTAATGCGCCTAAAAACAAGATAGAAGTAAGATTCACCAAAACGTACAAAAACAACCAGAAAATAGCCATAATTAAGCTAACCGTAGTATTGTAACGTTTATTCAAAAATTGGGGCATCGTAAAAATGCGATTTTTGAGATAAATGGGCATAAAGAAAATACCGACCACAAGCAGAGTTGCCGCTGCCATCCACTCATAGGTGGCAATGGCCAATCCCATCAAAAATCCGTTTCCTGACATGCCAATAAACTGTTCGGCAGAGATGTTAGAAGCAATTAGTGAGGCCCCAATCGCCCACCAGGTAAGTGAACCTTCGGCCAAGAAAAAGTCAGTGGTACTGGCTTCTTTCGATTTTTTTCGTTGATAAATCCAATAACCGTAGCCTGCTACTACGATAAAATAGAACAAAAAGACTAAATAGTCAAGGGTTTGAAGTTTTTGCATTTGTATTGATTGGGAGGTTAGTTGATAGGGTTAAAAATGGGCTGCAAGATACTTAAATGTCCATAAAAACGTAGAAAAAATACTATTTTAGTGGCAAGTTACAAAATTATCGTTCGGTTTCCGTGGATAAAGACCCGATCATTGAATACCAACTTGAGGGCTTTTGATAATACCGCTTTTTCAGTGTCTTTTCCGAGGGTGGCCATGTCGGTAGCCGTGAATCGGTGATCTACTTCCTTTACATCTTGGGCAATAATAGGTCCCTCAGGCTTTGTTGCAACGGTGATATATTTTAGAGCCTCGCTACTTGCGAGGTTATTTTATGCCGCCTTATATGCGACAGGCATTCCTTGCCTTCGATAGGTATTTAAGATGTGGCATTTTATGTTTACTTCGGTTTTTTGAT
>JBGAUP010000205.1:0-11630 GCA_044228585.1 Runella sp.
CAAACAGTTCGTTTTTGATTGGGACGCCAATTTTACGATTGGGTTTTTGCTGGGATTGAAGTAGTTTTAGAGTACACTCTGGGGTTGCGAACCGTGTTCCGTCAGACCCAAATATGAGGTCATACTGAAATACAATAAGATTCTCATCAATATTCTTTTTCAGCGTGTTTATTGGTTTCAGGTCAGACGTTGCGTCAGACCAAAATATACAAAGCCTTCGATGGACAGTCGAAGGCTTTTTTGATGTGCATAGATTTTAGCTATTTTTGGCTTTCTTACTAAAAACATTTCATCATTTCTACGCTATGACTTTCTTGCGCTCTTCCTTTTATCTATTTTTCCTTTTTTCTCCCTTTATTTACGCCCAAAAATCAGCCTCTAAGCCCAACGTTATCTACATCTTCGCCGACGATTTAGGGTATGGTGAATTGGGTTGCTATGGACAAAAAAAAATTAAAACGCCCAATCTCGACCGTTTGGCCGCGGGTGGAATGCGTTTTACTCAACACTATTCTTCCGCTCCCGTATGTGCGCCTTCACGCTGCGGTCTCATGACAGGCCGTCATACTGGCCATACCTACATTCGAGGCAATTACGAGTTAGGCGGTTTTGAAGACGAAAAAGAAGGAGGCCAAATGCCCCTCAACGAAGGTGCTTTTACCTTAGGACACCTGTTCCAAAAAGCGGGGTACAAAACAGGAGCGGTTGGTAAATGGGGCATGGGCATGGCCAATACCACAGGAAACCCCAACCAGCAGGGCTTTGATTTCTTCTATGGTCTGCTTTGTCAAAAACAATCTCATAATTTTTACCCAACCCATCTTTGGAAAAACGGGGAGAAAGTACCGCTCAATAATCCGTTTATTCGCGTGCATAAACCCATGTCCGAAGGTGACGAAAACTATGACTATTACGTTGGGAAAGACTACGCCATTGATAAAATGACCGAAGCAGCTACGGGCTTTATTACCGAAAACAAAAATCGCCCCTTCTTCTTATACTTGCCTTATACGCTGCCTCACCTATCGCTCCAGGCACCTGCCGAAGCGGTGAAAGAGTACATCGGGCAGTTTGAAGAAAAACCCTATCGTGGCCAAGGAGGCTATGCGTCAACGCGTTATCCTTATTCTACTTACGCGGCCATGATTACATATTTAGACAAACAAGTGGGAATGATTTGGGATTTAGTGAAAAAAATGGGACTGGAAGAAAACACCATCATTATGTTTTCGAGCGACAACGGCGCGACCTTCGTAAAGCAAGTAGATGCGCCTTTTTTTGAAAGCGTGGGCAAGCTGCGTGGCCTGAAAATGGATGTTTACGAAGGGGGGATTCGAATACCGATGATAGCGTATTGGAAAAACAAAATAAAAGCAGGGCAAATCACTGATCACATTTCAGCACAGTATGACGTGATGGCAACTTGTGCCGAATTAATTGGCATTAAACCTTTGCTCCCCACCGATGGCATTTCGTTTTTGCCAACCTTGCTTCATAAAAACACGCAGCCACAACATGCCTATTTGTACTTTGAATATCCCGAAAACGGTGGGCAACTGGCCATTCGGAAGGGCGATTGGAAGGGTGTAAAACGAAATGTAAAGGCGAACCGTGCGGCAGCTTGGGAAATTTATAACTTAAAAGAGGACGTAAGTGAGCGCAACAATATAGCTACTTCATATCCCGAACTTGCCAAGGAATTTGACGAAATCGTAAAACGTGAACACCGCCCCGCCCACGTGCAGGACTGGGAGTTTGTTGACCCAAAATTTGAAGTGAAAAAATAGAAATTTTGATTTTTTACATTCCTGCGTAAATTTTAAAAATATGAGAAAGTTATCGGTTGTTTTACTAACTATTTGTACGGTGGTGGGCATCTCCGCATTCACCATTTTCTCAACGGAGCAATCGCCCAAAGCCACTCCTCCCAACATCATTTTGATTTTTATGGACGATTTGGGCTACGGCGATTTAAGTTGCTACGGGGCATTGCAATATCGCACTCCTCATCTTGACAAGCTTGCCAGCGAAGGAGTCCGTTTTACTAATTTTTTGGCAGCACAAGCCGTGTGCAGTGCCTCCCGTGCCGCTTTGATGACAGGCTGCTATCCCAACCGCGTCGGTATTTCCGGGGCTTTGTTTCCCAATGCCAAAGTGGGTCTAAATCCCGACGAAACCACGATTGCCGAATTATTGAAAGAAAAAGGCTACGCCACCGGAATGTTTGGCAAATGGCATTTGGGCGACCGACCTGAATTTTTACCCATCAGACAAGGCTTTGACGAGTACGTGGGTCTCCCCTACTCCAACGACATGTGGCCTGTGGGCTATGATGGTAAGCCTACCGCTGATACCAACCGCAGGAAGAGAAACCCTTTTTTGCCACTTTTGCACAACAGCGACACCCTGCAAGAAATCAAAACCCTCGATGACCAGGCGAAATTAACGGGAATTTATACCGACCGTGCCGTTAGTTTTATCAAAAAACACAAAAAAGAGCCTTTTTTTGTGTATCTCCCCCACTCTATGCCTCACGTACCTATTGCTGCCTCGGCAAAATTTAAGGGCAAAAGCAAGCAAGGGACATACGGCGATGTACTGATGGAAATTGATTGGTCGGTAGGAGAAATCATGAAAACGCTCAAGGAGAATGGGTTGGATAAAAACACGGTGGTAATTTTTACGAGCGACAATGGCCCTTGGCTCAATTTTGGCAATCATGCGGGTTCGTCGGGTGGCTTACGAGAAGGCAAAGGAACGAGTTTTGAAGGAGGGCAGCGCGTACCTTGCATCGTTCGTTGGAACGGTGTTACGCCCGCGGGTACGGTTTGCAATAAGCTTACTTCAACGATTGATTTGTTGCCTACCATCGCCAATATTTGCGGTACAAAACTACCAGAAAAGAAAATTGACGGCGTAGATATTTTACCTCTCCTGAAAGGCGATATGGAGGCCACTCCCCGAAAATATTTCTACTATTACTACCGCCGCAACAACCTTGAGGCCGTTCGCCGCGACGACTGGAAGCTCGTACTCCCGCACGAAGGTCGTAGCTACGAAGGACAAGTACCTGGCAACGATGGCTTTCCAGGAAAAGCCCCTGAAAATCATCCTTTTTCGTTGGCACTTTATGACCTCCGTCGCGACCCCGCCGAACGCTACGATGTGAAGGAAGTCTATCCTGAGATTTTGGCCGAACTCCAAAAAGTAGCCGAAGAGGCCCGCGAAGATTTAGGCGACGATATAACCAAACGGACAGGTAAAAACGTGCGATTGAGTGGCGTAATAAAGTAGTTATCGGTAGATGAGACAGACGGAAATTTTACATAAAATTAACTATAGCTAGAAAAAAGTTTTACTATTTTTGAAGTGTACTATTAAAAATAGTAAAATGTTTTATCAACGAACGGTTTTAAACGAGCTTTTGAACCACCTTCCTAAAAAACAAGTCACTGTATTAACAGGCATGAGGAGGACTGGAAAAACAACGCTTGTTAAACGATTAATGCTCCTTTCGGATATTCGTCAACAAATTTACTTTGACCTCGAACGGATTGATAATCGTGAGTTGTTTTCTGAAAAAAATTATGAAACGATTGCTTATGCGTTAACTCAAAGGGGATTACAATTGAACGAACCGCTTCTGATTGCCATTGATGAAATTCAGACAGTACCTAATTTGCCAAGTGTGGTTAAGTATCTTTACGACACTTACGGGTTTAAATTTCTGTTGACGGGTTCAAGTTCTTATTATCTCAAGAATGCTTTTACTGAATCTTTGGCTGGCCGGAAGAAAATCTTTGAAATTTATCCCCTCACTTTTGGCGAATGGCTTACATTCAATCAAATACCGTTTGTTTCTACCCCTGATTTTTCGGAGATACGCTTCGTAAGAGCTGAGTATGAACGTCTCAAAGCCTATTATGAATCCTATATCCAATTTGGAGGGTTTCCAGAAGTGGTATTGACACCAAGCGAAAACGACAAACAAGAATTAATTGCTGATATTCTGAGTTCATACATCAACTACGATATTGCAGTCTTGGCAGACATTCGTAAGAGTACCGAAATTTATAAACTTGTCAAGTTATTAGCCGCCAGAATAGGCACCCGCTTAGACATTAGTAAACTCACGAGTCTGACAGAATTATCTCGTCCCACGGTTGAAAACTACCTTGCTTTATTGGAACAGTCCTACTTAATTCGTACCATACCCGTAGTCACTAACAGCCCTGACCGAGAAATAGTCAAAGCCCGCAAAATCTACTTTCTGGACAATGGTATGGCCAATTATGCGGCTGAGTTAAGCAGTGGTACTAAGTTTGAAAATGCCGTATTTAATCAGTTACACCCTCGCTACGAGGTTGCCTACTTTCAATTAAAAACAGGAAAAAAAATTGATTTTGTCCTAAATCAAACGCAGGCAATCGAAGTAAAAGAAACCGCCGCCGAAGCTGACCATAAAAATCTTGTCGAGCTTTCTAATAAACTGGGCATTCGTCAAAATTACGTAATAGGCCGTTTTCCTAACCGAGTATTTGAAGGAATGATTTGGGGAGGTTTTCTTTATTAATCATTTCTTCAAAGCGGAAATGATTAGCTTTGCGACGGACGTAAATCCAACTCCGAATGAAAGAAAACCTGAAAAAATACTGGCCGCATATCGCCATCGGCACGGGAATTTTGGCCGTAATTGGTGCAGTTCTGTACTACCAATTTCGTCAAAAGGAAAAGCCTCAAACAGTCTTTGCCCCTGATTCAAGCATTTATTCTGCCAAAAACTACACCAATTTAGTGCTTGATAGTACGGCCTTGTTGTTGTTTTATAAAACCTATTCGGTATCAGACAGTACTCAAAAAGACATCCGTGAATTTTATCAGCGGCGGGCGTATCAATACGCATGGTTTAGCGAAAATCACCTTACCAACGCCGCTGAGAATTTCAACAACCAACGCCTGACCTACATCAGCGATTTTGCCGATAGTAGCCTATACAATGCCGAAATTGACTCTCTTTTGCTGGAAGCTCAAACCCAAGGCGACAAATTTTTAGTTAACCAGCAAAATGCCCAAAAATTAGAACTTTTACTGACTATGGCCTTTTTCAACTATACCGAAAAAGCCTACACTGGCCAAGTCAAAAACCCACTGGATTTAGAATGGTTTATTCCTCGTAAAAAGAAAAACTACCAAGCCTTACTCGATACTCTGGTATCGGCCAAAGGGCAGCCTATTCGAGAACCCGTCAACCGTTACTATACGTTACTAAAAGACCAGCTACGCCACTACCGAACCCTCGAAAAGCAGGGCGGTTGGGACAGTATTGACATTCCTAAAAAAGCCCTGATACTGGGCGATAGCAATGCATTGCTCACAAAAGTAAAAACGACACTCTCACTAACAGGCGACTTCAAAGTAGCCGACAAAAGCGAACTATTCACCGACTCGTTGGTAACCGCCCTAAAGAAATTCCAGCATCGGATGGGGTTAGTCGAAAATGGCAAACTTGACGCTGCCACCGTAGCCGAACTCAATCGTCCTGTTGGCTTCCGAATCAGGCAAATCATGCTCAATATGGAGCGTTTGCGTTGGATTCCCTCCGAAATAGAACCTAATATGCTACTGGTTAATATTCCCGAATTTAGACTGCATGTTTTTGAAAAAGGAGAATTATCTTGGGATGCAAAAGTAGTAGTGGGCAAAACCGCCAACCAAACCAGCATTTTCAAAGGACAGCTATCGTACGTTGTTTTAAATCCCTATTGGGTAGTCCCCAACAATATCATCAATAATGAGATACTACCGCGTCTTAAACGAAACCCTGGCTACCTTACCCGCAACAACATGGAGGTAGTTTCGGGTAATAAAGTCTTGAATCCGTATTCCATTCGATGGAATTCTTACAAAAAAAATGTGCCTTTTACCATCCGACAAAAGCCTGGGAAAAACAATTCGCTCGGGAAAGTAAAGTTTTTGTTTCCTAACAATTTTAGTATTTATCTGCACGACACCCCCGCCAAATATCTATTTGGGGAATCAAAACGGGCGTTTAGCCACGGGTGTATTAGGGTGTCAGAACCCGACAAACTGGCCTTGCACGTGCTAAAAAATATGCCTGCTTGGGACAAACAAAAACTGGAGAGTGTATGGAGAACTGGCGATGAAAAGTGGATTACGGTACGCCCTACTATCCCCGTTTATATCGTTTATTTCACTGCTTGGGTAGATCATACGGGACAATTAAATTTCCGAAATGATTTATATGGGCTGGACAAATCCCTCGGCAAAGAGATTTTTGGGGAATAAAAAACGTAGCCAAAATAAAATGGGCGGTTTCCTGCGTAGGAAATCGCCCATTTTGTTATCCGTACAAACGTTTTTACCATTAAGGCAACATAAACACGGCATTGGAGAATAGCAGCTTGCCATTATACCAAAAACCTCTAAACAAGGGATCGTTGGCCATATAGACGATTTTGCCACGCCCCATCTCTTCTACTCCGTAGAAAAGTGCATTTTGGAGTTTCTCTTTCACGTTTTTACCCGTAAACCCTGCAATGTAGCCTTCTTTTTCTTTCTTCAAATAGCCCACGTTCCAACCCTCTTTCAAGAAATCGTAGTTGTAGGTATTATTGACCAAAGCAAAGAAATGGTCAGGAAAACCGAAAGCCAATGGATGGGTATTGTCCAATTTGATTTTGTAAATACTACCTGGCGAATCGTCCGACACGGCTTCACGCTCACGGTTGGCATACACTTTCAAACTATCTGCCGAAGTTTTTTTGTCAGCTTTCTTACCATCATCTTTCTTATTTTTGAGCCCAAAGCCCTCTTTGTCGGCTAATAAGCTGGTGGCATTTTCCATCAAAATGAGACGACCGCCGCCACGCAACCACTCGCGCAGGGCAGGAAATTGGGCCTCACGGAGGAGATTACCCCCAAAGCCCGTCGGGACAATGAGTACATCCAATTTAGCGAACGGAATTCCACCTCCAAAACGGCTGTTGGGGTCAATCAATGTGATAGGATAATTGAGTTCTTGATCAAATAAATGCCAAACCTCACCCACGGTAGTCATCGAAGTACCTTCACCCGCAAGAAGACCTACCCGCGGTGTAGCTTTGAGATTAAATACAAAATCAGAACCAAAATCAGAACCTTTGGTAGCTCCCCCCCCTTCAGTAGGTTTAAGAATCACGCCCAGTTTCGCTGCTTCTGCTTGAACGATTTTATCAAAGGCATCCCCTAACAGTTCGTTGCCAGCGCGGGTAATGATAAGCGTACCTGCGGCATACGATTTGCCACCAATCTCGAATGGCTTTTCTGCTGCTCTAACGCGTACTTTTTGTTTGGTAATAGCCGCCAAAAACTTCGCATCCTCGGCTGATTTCCAAGTTGCTAAGTAAGCATAAGGCTTGCCAGTGATGGGCGATTGGCGATTTACGATGGGCGATTGCTGGCTTGGTGTAAGCCGCTCTTTGACTCCGTACGTTTTTGCACCAAACGCCAACGGTACACACCAAGAAGTGATGTCGTACGTAACCGAATCTTCGAGCATGGGCTTGGTTTCAAACAAAATCTTCAACAGATTGGATTTAGGCTGATAGGCACTGATGACCAAATCGCCTGCCTCTGTTTTGAAAGATTCGTCTTTTTGGGTCAAATAATTATACCCCACCAAAGCCCTCGTATCGGTGGCATAGCCATAACGAATTTGATTTTTGTCCAACAAATCTTTTAACGCCTTCACGCGGCCTTCATCGCCAACCGTCTTGACCACATACGATTTATAAGTTCCGACGGGGTTGTTTTGATTGCGATCATAAAACTTAATAAACTCCTCTACCACCTTGCCCGAACGGTCGGCGATAGCCTCCATCGTAGCAATACTCGCCGCCGAAACGTGGGCTACGCGGTGGGTAAGGCGAAGCGTATCACCTTCTTCGGGACGGTCATAAGCCAATCCCGCAACACCACCGCCACCTTGCTCGTAGGTCATTGCAATAGCACCGTTGTAGGTAGGCCAAGTGTCACCATAACTTGGATAAAGCAAGTCAAAACGCTCGCGGGTATAGTACAGCCAGTTGTTGCGGTCAAAGTAACGTTTATTGTATGTTCCAACCACCTCTTGCATTTCGCGCTGCCAAGGCGTGATGTCTTTCGTGGATAAGGTTTGGCCGAAGGTGCAAAATAGTAAGGGCTGTTAGGACCTATTTCGTGAAAATCTCCGTGTACGTGAGGCATCCACTGGTGGTAAGCTGCTACCAGTTGGCGCGTGACTTCTTGCGTTTGCCATGCCCAATCGCGGTTGGGGTCAAACAAATAGTGGTTATAACGTCCTCTGGGAAGACTCACTGTGTTCCCAAGCCGACGTATTGGCGTTGGGAGAAGCCCCAACTTTTGGATTATACCAGTTTACATAGCGGTCGTGACCGCCGGGATTGAGGTATGGGCTAAAATAATGACCCGTTTTTTAAGATTTTTCTGAAACAGCTCCTCCCGTCAACAATTCATGAAGTACTTTAGGAAAGGCTGCCAGTTAGTAGCTTCGTTTCCGTGTACGTTATAACTCATCCATACCAAAGCAGGGCCGCAGTGCTTGCTGTAGGCTGCCCACTCATCATGCCAATACTCTTGAGGTGGTCGGTACGAATTTGCTCCAAGTTCTTCATATTTTCTTCCGAACTCACCACCAGCATAATCAGAGGACGTTTCTCGAACGTTTGTCCGTAAGTCATCATTTTCACTTTGGTGGGGCCGCCGAGCGGCGTGTTCGGCATATTGATACAAGCGGTGGGTAGTAACCATTTGTTCGCCTGGCGCAAAACCAAAAAATTGAGTCGGAGATTGGAGCTGGGCAATGGATTGAATCGCAAATAACAATCCTGCCAAAAGTAAACCCATTTTCGCATTGGTTTTGGTTGAGATGAATGTGTATTCTTACAAATTGAATCATCAAAATAAGCAAACTTTGCAGATACCGTAAATTTAATGGACAAGCCCGAAAGAAAAGCGATGTAACTGCTTTTAATAAAAACAAATCTATCTTCTCATCCTATGGATTCTCGTCGTGATTTCCTTCGTAAAGTAAGTGGTTCGACCTTGCCTGACTTGGCTTCCAATTAGTATTGCCAACGACGCTCATGCCCTACCGCTGATGGCAAACAACTCGGCGTGGCTCTCGTCGGTCTGGGTAGCTATGCCGAACGAGTAGCGCGTGCTATGAAAGATTGTAAATTAGCCAAACTCGTGGGGGGCGTCACGGGTACTCCGGCCAAAATAGACAAATGGTCAAGTAATTTTGGCCTTGATAAAGCCAATTTTTACAGCTACCAAAACTTTGAGCAAATCAAAGACAATCCTAAGATTGATGCTGTTTATATCACTCTACCCAATTCGATGCACCACGAATACGTGATTCGAGCCGCTAAAATGGGGAAACACGTGATTTGCGAAAAACCGATGAGTGTGACGGTGAAAGAAGCCGAAGAAATGATAGCCGCCTGCAACAAAGCCAATGTAAAACTCTACATCGGTTATAGGATGCACTTTGAACCGCATACCCGCGAACTAATACGAATGCGTAAGGCAGGTGAACTCGGCAAAATCATGCACGTAAATACCTACGATGGCTTCAAAAGCGGAGACCCCAATCAATGGCGACTCAAAAAAGCCCTCGCGGGAGGTGGCGCCCTGATGGACGTGGGGATTTACTGTATCAATGCGGCCCGATACGCCACGGGCGAAGAGCCTATCTGGGTTTCAGCAGAGGAAGCCAAAACCGACCCCGTGAAATTTAAAGAAGTGGACGAAACTGTAACCTGGCAAATGGGTTTCCCGAGTGGGGTGATTGCTTCTTGTGCTACTACCTACAACTTCAACAACTTTGAACGGCTCTATGTCATCGGCGAAAAAGGATTTGTCGAGCTCAGTCCTGCCTTTGGCTACGGCCCCATCAAAGGGCGTACCCACAAAGGTGAAATGAGTTGGGATACAACCAAAATGCACCAGACTTGGCAAATGGACGGCATCGCCGACTGTATTCTCAACGGAAAACCTGACCCTAACATTACGGGTGAAGAAGGGTTGAAAGACATGAAGGTAATTGCAGCTATTTACAAGTCTATTGCAGCTGGAGGAAAAAAAGTAATGATTTAAAAATTTGGGGCGGTAGAGCAATACCGCTCCAAATCCGTTTATCGTTTATTTGTTCTTTTTCCATAAGAAAATATCAGCATCTCCTGCACTTACAAGCTGCCGTCCAAACATAGCAGTGCCCTCAAAGCTTCCTAACATATAAACACTACAATTGTCGGCTACTACGCCACTACCACCGCCCTTTATCACCTGAGTAAATCCTCCACTTGTGTTAAGCTTTGCGGTAAACATATCAGTGCCTCCTGCCGAGGTAAGCGGTAAAGCCCCAAACAAAGCCATTCCATTAAATTCGCCTATTCCAAAAATATTTCCCTCGTCGTCAACTGCCAAATTCCAGCCCATGTCTTCTCCACTTCCACCTGCTTGAGCTATCCAATTGAGCACGCCCGTCGTTGGTGCATAGGAAGCTACAAATACGTCCCGACTACCGCTATTGGAACTAATAGGCGTTGTTCCAAAAGTACACGCTCCCTGAAACCACCCAATGGTATAAAGTACATTATTTTTCAACACTATTGCGCTTCCTCGGTCATAGTTTGCCCCCCCTCCTTTTACTACCCAGTCGTTAGTTCCTGTTGTAGCATCAAAGCGGGCCACAAACACATCTTGGCCACCTGCCGAACTGAGCGTGCTTGCGCCAAAATTCACCGTTCCCGAAAAGCCTCCCGTTAGGAATACTTTGTTAGAGCTTACATCGAAAAACACACTACTACCTTCATCTTTTCCAGTACCCCCAAAAGGTTTAAACCACGCAACTGCTCCGCCCGCATTTATTTTGACAACGTAAGCATCCATATCGCCATTGGGGCTATATGGATTTCCATTGATAGAAAAACTTTCCGAAAATTCGCCTGTTACATAGGCATTGCCAGCATTATCTACTGCAATTCCGTAGCCATAATCGGCGGGGATAGTTGCTACACTTTGCAACACTCCATTGGTATTGTATTTGGCTACAAAAGTATCGTAGCCGTTCCCTCCGCCTGTCGCCATTTTGTTAATAGTAAAGGCATCTGTACCATAAAATGTAGCACTACCGTTAAAATATCCCGTTATGTAGGCATTGCCAGCAGTATCAACCGCCACACTGATACCGTTATCGTCGTTGCTTCCACCTGCCCTTACAGCCCAAGCCACCGTGCTATCAGGACGAAATTTGGCCAAATAAATATCACTTCCATACCCTCCGAGTGGTGGTAAGGTAGTGGCTCCAAAAACGGCATTACTCTGATAGCCACCCGTGGCATATACATTCCCGTTTTTATCAATGGCCAAATCGGCCCCAATATCACTGTTGTTATAACTCCCCACACCCCCACCTTTTTGGGTAAAATTAAAAGGTGCAACACAGTCGGGAGTTTTGATAGCCGTTAGGCAATCCCATGTAGTTCCTGTAAAAATGCGCAGACAATTATTAGTAGTGTCATACACCATCATCCCCGTTACGGGCGAAGCAATAGCCTTGATTTTAG
>JBGAUP010000206.1:0-11189 GCA_044228585.1 Runella sp.
TTCCGTGACCTAAATCACCCTCTACCCAGCCACGGCCAGCACCGATGCTTTCTAAATAGGCTACACATTCGTCGAGTGCTTCGGGGCTATCGGCACGCCAACCGATATGTCCAAGTCCAGATTTTTCGCTTTGAGTTAGCTTTAATGTATGATGAAAATAATCACCCCAAGCTCGGAGGTAAACAGCGTTTTCTTCACGCCCTGTTTCGTCCATACCGACAACATCGCGGAAAAAATGAACAGATTTTTCGAGGTCGGTTGTCAAAACCTCCACGTGCGCCATCTGCGAAAAGTAATGCGGGTTCTTTGCCACTAACGTATGATTTTAAGGTTGAATACTTTTACCAAAAAGACCACTTTGAATAGTCCTATTTTTCAATGCAAAGGTTCAACAAAATAGCGTAACAACGTTAATCTAAAAGAAGCCAATATTTAACAAAATCAATCCATTTTTAAGGGTAAAGTAGAAATAATTGCCAAGTATTATAGATATTTATTCCAAAATTTATTGTAAAAGCAGAAGGTGCCTTAACATATAGCTATCTATTTATATTGGGGGATTAGGCCAGTGAAGCCCTATTGCTTACCGCAAAATCAATCTATTTTTCGGTATTCGCTCGGGGTAAAACCCGTTTTTTGCTTAAAAAAGCGTCCAAAATCGCTCAATTCGCTCTTTCCAATTCGATAAGCTACTTCGGCAATCGCAAGATTTGATTGTTTGAGGAGTACTTTCGCTTCGAGTAACAACATATCATCCAATAAATCATGGGCTGATTTCCCAGTGGTTGCCTTCACGCATTTGTTGAGGTGGTTGGGGGTAACAGCCAATATCTCGGCGTAATCGGTGATTTTTTGCTTTTGATAAATGTACTGCTCCAACGCACTTTTGTATTTTTCGGTGATTTGCGAAGCAGCATTGATTTTTACCTTTCGAGCAGCATCTACAAATGTTTTGATTTCCGACATCAAGGCCAACAAATAGACCTGCACGATTCCAAAATCTGGTTCGTTGGTTTTTTTATATTCTTTTTCAAGGCGTTGTAAGATAAACAAAATACTGTGGGTAGTATCTTCATCAATTTTTACCAGTGGATTCCCAATAAATTGCAAAAAAGGAAAATCTTGTAGTATCTCTTTTGAATACAGGTTTTTCGTGAGGAGTTCAAGATCAAAGTGGCAATAAAACCCCTTGGCGTCGTCACTCATGGATTTGTGACTTGTGATTTGATAGGCGGGTAAAAAAAAGAAGGTATTGGCCGAAAACTCAAAATTATCAAGTCCTTTACTGCGTACACTTGTCCCTTGGGTCAAAAATACAAAATCAAAAACGACTTTTCGATGCGGCGGCAGCGGAAACCGCATCATGTCTTTGAAATCTTCGAGCCGATTGATGTGAAAATAATGGTGTGTAGGTGCAAATAACGACTGCCATGCCAAATGCTCTTCGAAATGAAGGCGCCCCATTTCAAAAGGATTCAGTATCGGAACGGCATCAGTTTTCAAAGGAATACAAAATTATATAGCACACTGATAACACTGATTGGATGGATTCGCACTGTTTTTTAAAAATCTGTGAATATCTGCGCAATCAATTAAATCTGTGTGCTATTTTATACAAAACAGAATTTAGAAAAGACTTCTTTCAATCCCCAATTCAAGCCCTCGTAGCTCTGCCAAACCGCGTAAACGACCAATAGCCGTGTAGCCCGGGTTAGTTTTCTTGTTGGGATTCAAATCGTCGAGCATTCGGTGACCGTGGTCAGGACGGAAAGGTAAGCGATAATCAGGACGGTTTTCGGCAACTCTCCGTTTTTGCTCGGTCAGCAAAGCCTTCATTACGCCGTACATGTCCACGTCGCCCGCCAAGTGGTCAGCTTCGTGGAAGTTGCCTTCGGCATCGCGCAGGGTAGCCCGTAGGTGTACAAAATTGATGCGATTTCCCATGCGTTCTACCATTCCAACCAAGTCGTTATCGGCTCTTACGCCGTAGCTTCCCGTACAAAAACACAAACCATTGTGCTTGCTTTCGTAGGCTGACAGGAGTTGTTGGGCGTCGGCTTCGGTACTCACTACGCGGGGTAAACCCAAAATCGGGTACGGAGGGTCGTCGGGGTGAATGGCCAACAAAATACCTGCCTCTTCGGCTACGGGGGTGATTTCCTTGAGAAAATGATACAGATTTTGACGCAAAACGGCATCGTCCACCTTATCGTACGTCTTTAAGACCTCCGCAAATTCTTCAATCGTAAAACTCTCTTCGCTACCCGGCAAGCCCGCAATGATGTTTCTAACCAATCGCTGAATATCGGCTTCTTCTGCTTGGTCGAGCCAGCTTTTAGCGCGGCTCAACTGCGTTTCTGAATAGCCTTTTTCGGCATTGGGGCGTTTTAAGATATAAACTTCAAAGGCACAAAACTCGGTCATATCAAAACGCAAAGCCGTTGAACCATCGGGCAAACGAAAATCTAAATCGGTACGCGTCCAGTCCAAGATTGGCATGAAATTGTAGCAAACCGTATCAATGCCACAAGCAGCCAAATTCACCAAACTTTCTTTGTAATTTTCAATATACTGTTTGTAATTGCCCGATGCTTTTTTGATGTCTTCGTGGACGGGTACACTCTCTACCACCGACCACACCAAACCTGCTTTTTCAATTTCGGCTTTTCGGATTTCGATTTCCGATTTGGTCCATACTTGCCCGTTGCGAATATGGTGCAACGCCGTCACTACGCCCGTCGCGCCCGCTTGTCTTACGTCCGAAAGGCTCACGGGGTCTTTAGGCCCATACCAGCGCCATGTTTGTTCTAATGCCATAAATAAAATATAGATTATTTTTGGTAACTCAAACCATCTCCAAATTTAAACAAAGCATAACCTGGGTTTTCCATACTGCCAGGCACGTCAGATTTGTTTTCGGCAGCCGCTTTTTCAGAAACAGGCGTCGAAAATGGCATTTTACCCGTTGGGTTAAACTTGCCCGAAATAATATCCACCAACGCATCCGACGACGTTCCAAAAGTAGCCAGTATAGTTTTGGTCTTTCCTTTGTCTATTTCATCAATTACCCACGGATTGGTATAGTTTATCACCAAAATGGTAGGCTTGCTATTGATAAGGTCGTTGACGTGCGCGACATCAATTTTATTTTTTGACAAACTCAGTTCAATAGGTTTTCCGCCCGACGTAAACAAACCTCCTGTGGTGGGAAACAACCATAAAAGTACCACATCGGCCTCGTCTTTGGTCGAAACAAACTCAATATTGGGGTTTTGAATGTTGGGTTTGTTAACATTGATGGGCGAACGGGGCGCTTGCTGCTGCGGGCCTCTCCCACCGCCTTCTTCTCGGTAGGTTTCAAAATAGACCTTCGTTTTCTTCGTAATCGGTAATAAATTGTCGTCATTACGCAACAAAACGATGGATTTGCGCAAGGCTAAATCCGCTCTTTTCTGAAACTCCGCATTTCCTACGATTTTTTCGGCTTGCTCTACGTCCACAAAGGGGTTTTCAAATAAACCCAAGTCAAATTTTTCTTTCAATAAACGGCTTACAGACTCATTGATTCGGCTTTCGCTTACCAATCCTTTTTTGACAATGGTCGCCAAAATCGTTGGGTCTGCCGAGCCTGAAAAAATATCAACGCCCGCATTCAAGGCTTTTTGGTAGCGTTGTTCGAGGCTCAAGGCTTCTACTCCCCACGGCATCATCTCAATCGGCCCTGTGTCCGAATTGATAATACCTTTAAAACCTAATTTTTTACGCAACAAATCGTCAATAATCGCCTTGTTGTAAGAAAATCCTACTTCTTCAAACTCTTTGCCTTTGGGTGCTGAATAGTAAGGCATAATAGAAGATGTACCCGCTTCAATGGCTGCTTTGAAAGGTTTTACGTGATAGTCGAACATTCCTCCTGGATAATGGGCAAACTTACCCCAATCGAAGTGCGAGTCTTGGCCCCCTTCTTGTGGTCCTCCCCCTGGAAAGTGTTTGGTAGTCATTGCTACGGAATTAGGACCGAGCTTTGTTCCTTGAAAACCCAACACGATTTCGCGAATCATATTGGCCGACAAATCGGCATCTTCGCCAAAAGTCCCTTCGGTACGGTTCCAACGTGGCTCGGTGGCCAAATCGGCCATGTACATATATCCTTTCCGTAAACCTACGGCAGTCCATTCTTTGGCCGCAATTTCGGCAAACTCACGCGTCAGTTTAAAATCACGCATAGCAGCCATTCCAAGTTCACCTGGCCATTTAGAGAAAACAGTTGTACCCACGCTCAAACCCACGGCGGCATCGGTAGTGATGTGATTTCGAGGATTGGAAGCTACAATGGCTGGAATGCCCAAACGGGTATTTTCGCAAAGTGCTTGAAGGTTATTGGCCCATTCGGCCATTACTTTGGCACTGGTGTTGGCCCTTAAAATAAAATGGCGAAGGTGTCTTTCGGTTACGCCTTTGGTGGTTCCAGATGCCGACAGCATGGGGGGGGCTAATGGCTTCCGCGTAAACATATTGTTGGCCTGAACCAAATCTTCTTCATTAAAATCGCTCGTAATTTGGGCGCGTCCATTGGGGATAGGTTGAAGTGCATTATCGCCCGCCATTCGGGTCGTGCTGATGAGCATAAAACCTACTTTTTCTTCGAGCGTCATTTGCGAAAGCAAGTCTTTCACCCTGACATAATTGCTCAAACGCCAGTCTTCGTATTTGTCGAGTTTGCCGTTTTTATTGAGGTCTTTAAACTCTAAGCCATTGACTTTTATGGCTTTAATTGAGCGATAACCCAACTGAGGTTGTTTTTGTGCATGAGCAATACCAACGATAAGGGTAAACAATAAAAGCTTTTTCATTTGTAGTTGTTCTTTGGTAAATTAAGGGTACTTTCAAAAATTTGCACACTGATAACACAGATTTAACTGATAGTCACTGATAAAAACTACTGACTTGATTTAAGTCTTTTTTTATCGTTAGTAAATATTTTACGACGAATTTCTGGCTTCTTTCCAAAGTTTAATAACAAGCCAATTTCCACTTCTGTAGCTTTTAAATAATTTAGAATTTGAAGCTCATGCTCTTCTGCCAACGCTTCTACGGCTTTTAACTCTAAAATCAACACATTATTCACTATGATGTCTGGGTAATATACCCCAACCTCGACACCTTCATAAAATACCTTGATTTGCTGCTGAGGCTCACAATATAAGCCTTGCTTTTTTAACTCAATAAATAACGCATTTTGATAAACTCTCTCCAGAAAGCCAAAACCTAACGTGTTATAAACTTTGTAGAAGGCTTTTATAACTTGTTCTGTCAATGACTGATGTAAATACTCCATTTGCCCAATTTATTTAGGCCACCACTGATGACAGAGATTTAAACAGTGTGAATCTGTCAAATCAGTGTCATCAGTGTGCTAAATCTTTACTTCAATTCACGGATCTTCAAATTCTTGAACGACACATTGTCACCATGATCTTGCAGTAAGATATGTCCTTTATCGCCTGCCCCAAAACCTTGGTACTTTGAGTACTTAGAACGCGCTACCAAGGCATTGAAAATGTTGCTCTTGCGCTCGTATTCGAGCACTTTGAAGCCATTGAGCCAATGTTGCACGATGTTGTTGGGCAGTGACACGATACGCGCCTGATTCCACTCACCAATTTTACGCTGAAAACGTTTGTCTAACTTATAAGAAGGAATCAAGTCGTACAAACTCGCCATGGTTCTATTGCCTACTACCCCCATTTTAGCATCGGGGTGTTTTTCGTCGTCAAGCACCTGATATTCAAGGCCAATTCCCGATTTTCCTCCCGAATCGAAAGCCTCATTGACAAAGTATTTTAGGCCAGAGTTGGCACCTTCTGTGAGTTTAAACTCAAAAACCAGCTCAAACGCCCCGTATTGTTCGTTGGTCACAATGTCGTTGCCTGTTTCTGAACCATCCGAGGGGCTTACGTTGATAGTACCGTCCAGCACACTCCAGTGCTTACCCGACATTTTATCGCTGTGCACAGCCCGCCAGCCCGTAAAATCTTTGCCATTAAAGAGCATTTTAAACCCTTGGGCTTTTTCTTGTTCCGACAGGTAATTCAGCATCCAGTTTTCAACAGGGCAATTGTCCAACGGACTTGGCTTGAGATTTTCGGTTTGGATTTTGATGTTTTTCCAACGGATTTGTGTTCCTTCTTTGGCATCTTTGCCGATGGCGTGTACTTGCAAAGCAATAAACCCTTTGGGAGTCATATCGTCAATCAAGTGTGCGGTTGGGATACCATTAATCCATGTCCGAATCACATTCCCAATGGCCTCAATACGGTAGTGATTCCACTCATCTTTACGAAATGCCTTTTTGCCTTCTGGGTTTATATTCAGGTTATACAACCAACCACGACGCGCTTCGTCATAAACCCCGCCCGACCAAGCACGGTCAGAAGGGTCAATTTCAATCTGATACCCGTGCACGCGACCATTTTGATAATCTGGTTTCGACAAGCTACGAATTTGAATGCCAGAGTTCATTGAATTGTCCACTTTCAAGTCCAATTCCAGGATAAAGTCGCCGTATTCTTGGTCGGTGCACATAAACGAGTTAGGCGTATTGGAAACGGTTGTTCCTACAATTTCACCCTTCTCAATGGTATATTTAGCTTGTCCATTTTTCTGGTTCCAGCCTTTAAAGGTTTTACCATCAAACAACGACACCCATTTTTGCTGGGCAGACACCGACATAAGCAGCCCCAAGGAGCAAAAAATCGTAAGCAAATACTTTTTCATTATCATCTATTTTAGTTTAAAATTACTGTGTTAATAATTTGTAAAAAAGCAAGAAACCACCTTAAAATACTCGTTCCTTATTTTTTCTACCATTGTTTAATATTACTACGTTTATGCAAACAACCCAAACAAATTTGCGTAAATTTCAGGAGTATTTTACGCAACCGTTCCCGAAACCGATTGCAACGTCTGTCAACTATTTAACTATTTCTTTATAAAATAGTACCCAAACGGAGAGTAGGTTGTATTAGTACTTTTTTCAAAAGAAATTTATCTATCTAAAAAATATAACTATTTCAATAATTCCCCATGAAAAATATTACCATCAAAGACATTGCCCGAGAGCTCAACATTTCTAAATCTACGGTATCGAGGGCATTGAGAGACAGTTGGGAGATTGGCGAAGAAACTAAAAAACGGGTATTAGAACTAGCACAACGACTCGACTACAATCCCAACCCCGTGGCATTGAGTTTATTGCGAAGTCAGACCAACGACATCGGTGTGATTGTTCCTGAAATTGCTAACCCATTTTTTGCGTTGGTCATTGCGGGAATTGAAGACGTAGCTTTTGCCCAAGGCTACCACGTTGTGATTTACCAAAGCCACGACGACTACGAACGAGAAGTCCTCAGCGTAAAACACATTTACAATCGCCGCAAAGATGGTTTTCTGGTGGCCGTTGCCACCGATACCAAAGATTATGGCCACTTTCAAACTTTGCACGACCGTGGCTTTCCGCTTGTCTTCTTTGACCGAATTTGCGAAGACATAGACACGCACAAAGTAGCCGTTGATGATTTTGAAGGGGCGTATTCAGCTACCGAACACCTCATTCAGCAAGGCTGCCGACGCATCGTACATATTACGGGACCGAAGCATCTGCTTATCAGCCGTCGCCGATTACACGGTTATCGTGCTGCCTTGCTCGACTATGGCCTTCCAGTGGATGAAGAATTGATTTTATCTTCCAATTATGACTCGCAACAAGCCCTTGAAGTAGCGCGAGAACTATTAAAAACCACCCTCAAACCCGACGGCATTTTTGCCTCCAGCGACAACATCGCCATTGGTTGCCATGCCGCCATTATCGAAGCAGGTTTATCTATGACAGATGATATTGCTTTGGTGGGGTTTTCTAATCTACCCATTGCGGCTTTGCTCAATCCTCCGCTGAGTTCGGTGGCGCAACCTGCTTTTGAAATGGGCCGTTCGGCAGCTGAGTTGTTAATCAATCTCATCAAAAATCCCAAGGAAAATAGACCTTCTATCACCAACGTACTGAAAACTAACTTAGTGGTAAGGGAATCTTCGATGCGATTAAACAAAAAAAGCGGTGAGTTGTAGTACCCACCGCTTTTCTCAATTAAAAATCAAAATTTATCTAAATTCATCATTAATCACTGCCAGTACCCCAGCCCCTGGACACAGGTCTTCTTCTTTAAGGCTATTGAGCGGGCGCGTGTCCGACTTGATGACTTCGTGCAAATCCTTACTATCGGGGTCAATATAGACCAAACCTGTCAAGATTTCGCCTTCTGCCTTAGCTTGTTGGAGGCGGTTCAAGGCAGCTTGACGGTCGCGTGGATCCCAGCCATCAGCCAGTTTTTGCAAATGCACCACCGACCCATCGTGGAGTTCTACATCTACCGAACTGCCTGTATCGTAAGAAACGGTAATTTCTTCTTTTTCGGGCACAAAGCCAATTTCGGCCAAAGCTTCGATGTGATCGCGCACGTAGTCGTACGATTTGGTAGAACCTGGATTATTATTGAAAGTAACGCAAGGAGAAAGCACGTCAATCAAAGCAAAACCATTGTGTGACAGTGCGGCTTTGATCAGCGGCACGAGTTGGGTTTTATCGCCCGAAAAACTACGTGCGACAAAAGTAGCTCCCAGTTCCAGCGCCATTCCCACCAAATCAATACCTTCAAAGGGATTCACTGAACCTGATTTGCTCACTGAACCCATATCTGCAGTCGCCGAATCTTGCCCTTTGGTAAGCCCGTAACAGCCATTGTTCATGACGATGTAGAGCATGTTCAAATTTCGACGAATGGCGTGTACAAACTGCCCCATCCCGATAGAAGCCGTATCGCCGTCACCCGATACGCCGAGGTAAATCAAGTCGCGATTGGCCATGTTGGCCCCCGTGGCTACGGAAGGCATCCGTCCGTGTACGGAGTTAAAGCCGTGGGAGTTGTTGAGGAAATAATTAGGCGTTTTGGACGAACACCCGATACCCGATAGCTTGGCAACGCGGTGTGGTTCAATCGCCATTTCGTAGCAAGCCTGTACAATAGAGCCACTGATAGAATCGTGGCCGCACCCCGCACAAAGCGTAGAAATTACCCCTTCATAATCGGCTTTGGCGTACCCAATCGCGTTTTTGGGTAGGTCGGGATGGCGAAATTTTGGTTTTATGTAAGTCATTTTAAATGTCGAATGTAGATTACAAAATGTCGAATCTGATAGTTTGCCACGCTGGTTTGCGTTATAAACGCCACATTTATTATACCGTTGCCAAAACCCCCACAATCTGACGACGAATGGCTTCCGCCGTAATAGGCATACCATCGTAGTTTAGAACTTTGACGAGTTTCTTAGGGTTGATTTCCAGTTCATTAATTAACAATGTTCTGAACTGTGCATCGCGGTTTTGCTCAATGACAAATACTTGGTCGTGGGCTTCGATAAACGCCGCCACAGATTCATGAAAAGGAAAAGCTGTAGCTCGCATGGCATCTAAGGTTATACCTTCTTCTTCTCGGAGCAGATCCATCGCTTCTAAAGCAGCGTAAGTCGTTGTACCAAAGAAAATAATACCTGTATTGCTTTGATTTTCAGCTTGGTAAAATTCAGGGCGCGGTGTAATTTCTTTGGCCGTATCCCATTTTTTTAGCAAACGATCAAGCACTTCGGCATTTTTCACCCCATCTTCGGTATAGCGTGCATATTCGTCGTGCGATGTTCCACGGGTAAAGAAAGAACCTTTGGTGGGGTGAGTAGCTGGCAGCGTACGGTACGGAATACCATCGCCGTCCACGTCTAAATAACGACCAAACTGCTTACCCATGGCACTCAGTGCATCCAAATCTTCGGCGGTATAAACTTTCCCACGGTCATAACGGCGGGTATCGTCCCATTTCAAAGGGGCCGTTAGGTGGTCGTTCATTCCCAAGTCCAAATCGGTCATGACGATAATGGGCGTTTGGAGACGTTCAGCCAAATCAAACGCATCGGCCATGAAATCGAAGCACTCCGTCGGGGTACTTGGAATCAACAAAACGTGCTTGGTATCCCCGTGCGAAGCATAAGCCGCCAGCAGCAAGTCAGACTGCTGCGTACGCGTAGGCATACCCGTAGAGGGGCCTCCGCGCTGTACATCCACCAGTACCGCAGGGATTTCGGCAAAGTAAGCTAACCCCAAAAACTCGTTCATCAACGATACCCCTGGGCCACTTGTCGCCGTAAACGCTCTTGCGCCGTTCCAACTTGCGCCCAAGACCATTCCCAAAGCGGCCAGCTCATCTTCTGCCTGCACAATCGCCACTTTTTTAAGGCCAGTTTCGGGGTCAACCCGCAGGCGGTTGGCGTATTTAGCAAATGCTTCTACCAACGAAGTGGAAGGCGTAATAGGATACCAACCCGCAACGGTAGCTCCCGCATAAACAGCCCCAAGGCCACAAGCAGTATTTCCATCAATCACGATACTATCCCCCACCAAATCACGGCGTTCGACCCGTAAACCCAGTGGATATTCGTAATTTTCTTGGATATACTTTACCCCCTCCATCATCGCTTGCACGTTCGGCTCAATGAGTTTTGGTTTTTTGGCAAACTCATCGGCAATGATGCCCTTCACCACGTCAAGTTCAATATCCAACAATGCCGCCAATGCCCCTACATAAATCATGTTTTTGAACAACTGACGCTGACGAGCATCTTGGTAAAGCCGCATACAAATTCCAATCATTGGAATACCGATATAGTGAATATCGTCGCGGATGTAGTCTTTATGGAGGTTTTTGGTATTATCATACAAAAAATACCCACCCGATTTGACCGAGGCAATGTCTTGCTTCATGCTTTGTGGATTGACACACAGCATAATGTCCACACCCTCGCGGCGGCCTAAATAGCCTTTTTCGCTTACTCTCACCTCATACCACGTCGGCAAACCCTGAATGTTGGAAGGAAAGATATTTTTGGCGGTTACGGGGATACCCATTCTGAAAATGGACATCGCAAACATATTATTAGCACTGGCCGAACCCGTTCCGTTTACGTTGGCAAATCGTACTACTAAGTCGTTAATTCCTGTAAGATTCCGCATTGATTACCTGCTTTGGTGACTGAATATAAATATTTCTGCATGTCCCAAGCTGATGTAGGACAGCGTTCGGCACAAA
>JBGAUP010000207.1:0-11498 GCA_044228585.1 Runella sp.
TTGTTGTTGACGCTGTGTGGCGCACTTTTGGCCCAAGTTACTCCACTTGTAATGGAATACACCGTCAATACGGTGCAGCAAATGTTAAAAGAACGAAAAACGCAAGGTAGTGGCGTTTGGATGGTGGTTGGTTGGTTGGTGTTGATTTTGTTCAGTAAGGAGATTTTGAGTTTGTTGATTCAATTGGGGCAGAAATTTCTCAGCGATCGTCTGAGGTTTCGTTTGGCGGCAGATTTGAACAATTATACCATTCAACGGATGGTGTCTTATCATCTGACTTTTTTTGCCTTACCCCAAAACGCTACTGGAAAACTCGAAAAACGCATTGATAAAGGAATCGAAAGCCTTACTAAAACAGTTAAAAACCTCTTTGTAGATATTGTACCTATGTTTGCCAATGCCGCTTTGGCGTTGGCATTGATGTACAAAAAAAATATCTGGGTTGGTATTTGTGCTACACTTGTAATGCCTTTATATGCGCTCATCAGCCGCGAGCAATCACGACGTCAAAAGCAGATTAGGCGTAATATTCAGAATTTTCGCGAAGAAAAGGCAAATACTTTATTTAGCCTTATTGAATCCATTTTTGTTGTAAAATCTTTTGTAAGAGAAAGTTACGAGGCAAACCGTCAACAAATTCTCACTCAAAATTTGTCGGATAGTGAAGTGAAGCACCATCGTACCAACTATCTTTTTGATGGCTTAAAAAGCATAGCCGAGCAATTGGGGATTATTATGGTATTTGTTGTGACAATTTACTTTGTCTTAAACCAACAAATGACCGTTGGAGCAATATTACTACATATCATGCTTTTTAATAATGTTTCGGCTCCGGTGCGTCATTTGCACCGTATTTATGATGAGTATAGCGAAGCTCTCACCTATGCCGAAGGATTTTTTGATATGATTGAAAATGATACCTACTTAGTTCAGCAAGGGGGAATACATAACCTTCCTATTATTGGAAATTTTGAAATGAAAGCCGTTGATTTTGTCTATCCCAACGGTAAACAAGCACTCAAAGATGTCAGTCTCTTTCTTGCTACTGGAAAAACAACCGCTTTGGTGGGATTATCAGGAGCTGGAAAAAGCTCAGCTATGAACTTATTGTCGGGATTTTATTCTCCCACCCGTGGTAAAATTCAACTTGATGGTAAAGATTTGACCGATTTCGACCCGCATTGGTTACGAGAAAATGTAGGTTTAGTGATGCAGAAGAATCATATTTTTTCGGGAACGGTCGAAGAAAATATCCGATATGGTAAATTGGATGCTACCTCAGAAGAAATAATAATTGCTGCCAAAAAAGCCAGTCTTCACGAACAGATACTTCAAATGCCCAACGGCTATCAAACCGAAGCCCGTGCTTTGTCGGGCGGGCAGCAGCAACGCATTGCTATTGCTCGATTATTTTTAAAAAACCCACCTATTATCTTCTTGGATGAACCCACAGCCAGCTTGGATGCCATCACAACCGAACAAATCAAAGACAGCATAGATGCTATCAAGAAAAATCGTACAGTCTTGATTATTTCTCACAATATTAGCCAAATCATGGACGCGGATCAGATTTATGTGATGCAAGAAGGGCAAATCATAGGACAAGGTACGCACGAATCTCTATACGCTGAAGGTGGCCTTTATAGTGAAATTATTGATTCTAACGCCCGTACGCTCAATATTGGAAGGCTTGCAGCAACAGTATTGCCACAACCTCTTTAAAACTGTCATAAGTGTGAAATTGGGTCTAAAACCCTGTTTTAGGGTTTATAATTACTCAGTTTTTCATTTCAGATTATTGTTATACAGGTTTTCCTATACCCTAAAATACAGGTTTTCCCTTCCCAAAATGTAGGTGTTTCTGGATTTACTGACGCCATGATTTAGCGGAACTTTGTATCATCGGAAGCGAGCAAAAATAATCACTCACTTCTACCATCAAATCCAGAAACAAACACTCAAAACATTAAAAACAATGAACTCTTCTATCAAAAATTTCGTCGTTCGCCACTTAATAGGTGCTAAAGCCAATCAAATTGAAGAATTTGATTTTAATACCCACAATGAACTGACCTTGGGGCGTTCAAGTGATAGTGATGTACAATTTGATCCAGAAATTGATACTGTCGTGAGCCGAGAGCACGGCAAGATTGTAAAAGATGCAGCTAATCCCCTCGTTTTTAGATTAATAGACAACAATAGCCGCAATGGAATTTATGTCAATAAAACCCGTGTGAAAGGAAGCACCGCCCTCGAACCAGGCGACGAAGTACAGTTAGGCAGTAATGGTCCCGTTTTTGTATTTGACGTTGACCCGCGCCCCGCAGAATTAATGCCTGCTACTCGTTTGGTAGAAATAGTAAAGCCAACCAGCGAATTTGTGCCTGCTGAGGTAGCAACATCAACACCCGAAAAAGCAGGTATAGGTAAACAAACTTTTGAAAGAGTAATTACAAACGAACGTCAGAAATCTCAAAGAGTATTAGTGGCCAGTTTAGCAGGTGTTTTGGTGATTTTGGCGGCTTTAGGGTTTGTATTTAAAGATAAATTGTTTACCCAAACGCAAGTTACCAATGTTATTAAGAGCGACACAACGATTGTCACCAACGTGGTAAAAGAGGCGTTTGACCCAGAAGCCATTGCCAAAAATAACACCGACAAAGTTGTCCTCATAGAGTTTAGCTCAAAACTCGTTCATGCTCCTACGGGTGATGATATTTATCACCGTTATGAGATGTACAAAGGAATAGATAGACCTATCCCCGTTTATGTAGAAGTGGACGGTCAAATTGAGCCATTGCTTGATTTGAAAAAAAATACCCCTAATGGTCAGCCGATTGCATTGCAAGGAAGTGGTTCGGGGTTTGTCGTATCTAAAGATGGATATATCCTTACCAATCGTCACGTAGCTGCCAGTTGGAACTCTTATTATCATTTCCCAGAAGGGACCTTCCCAGGAGTATTGTATCGTTTTGAGGGTGGAAAAATGGTGATGGCAGGAATTATCAATCAAGAAATGGGACAAAATATCCGTTGGATACCCGCCGAGACGAAACTGTTTGGTCAAAAACCAATCTCAGGGAAAATCATTGATGGGACTAATACCTACATAGATGTGACTTTTGCCAAAAATGACCAACGTACTCCTGCCAAAGTAGTTCGGGTATCTAATAAGCATGATGTGGCTATGATTAAGATAGACTTGCCTACTGAAATGCAGCCTGTTACGATGAAAGATGCCGATGCTACGATAGCCCCAGGGCAAAAAATAGTAACGATGGGCTATCCAGGTATTTCGCCAAGTGTGGTTGTGGCTACCGCCAGCAACGACTTTGCCAACCGTAACACACAGGTGATTACTGTTCCTGACCCTACTGTGACGGATGGTAGCATTGGTAAAGTAATCAGAGGAACGACCGACAGCCCCAAAGAAAGTGGTATCGTAGGTTATTATAGCTCTTTCGGGGATTATTACCAGCTCACAGTCAATGCCACGGGTTCAGGCAATAGTGGAGGCCCTGTGTTTGATAAAGAAGGTAATGTAATCGGAATTTTCACAGCCAGCACAAGCCGTGCCGACGCTACGCGTATCACTTTTGCCGTACCTATTCACTATGGTATCGAACTCATGGGTAACACCAAAGTAATCAACTAATTAAAATTCTAATTCCACAGCTAATCAATTGCTGTGGAATTAGAATTAAAAAGAATTTTAAGTGGATTTTGCTTGTTTTCAACCATTTAAGTTCTCCTAAAATCTTTTGTACTATTACCCTAAAAGACCATGCAAGAGCCAATCCTACACCGAAACATCCGTGGTTATCTGCTTACGCAGTGGTTGGGATCAGGTGGAATGGGCGAAGTTTATATGGCACAACACCAAACAACTCGCCGCCCTGCCGCTGTCAAAGTCTTGTACCGTACTGACCAAGCTGCAAGGTTTCGCAATGAGGCGTACATCCAAGCATCAGTACAGCATCCTCACATTGCGGCATTGTATGAGTACACCATCGAGGAAGGCACACCTTGCATTATCATGGAATACGTAGAAGGGATAACGCTTGAAAAGCTTATCAAGCGCCAAGGACGCCTGCCCGAATCCTTTGTCTGGAAAGTGTTAGAACAGGTCACATTGGCCGTGGCTCACCTCCATGAAAGAGGAATTATTCATAGAGATTTGAAACCTGGTAACGTCAAAGTAAATAAAGAAAGTTTTGCCAAGCTCTTAGATTTTGGAATTGCAAAGTCAGCTTATACCCCCAAATTTACCCAAGAAGGCTATATTGTTGGAACAGCACATTACATGGCTCCCGAACAATTTCAAGGTAAAGTGGGTATCCAGTCAGATTGTTGGGCGTTGGGTGTGTTGTTTTACGAAATGTTAACGGGCTACTTACCCTTCGATGGGCGTAGTGAAACCGAAGTACGAGTCAAAATCGAACGGGGTCAATATACCGAACCAGATTTGCTCGTACCTAACATCTCTAAGAGAAGTAAACGCTTAATCAATAAGTTATTACGAATCAATCAGTCGAATCGGATGACTGCTAAAGAGTTGCTCAACGAACTTCAAAACCCTAACAGTACTAACGGTTTTTCGCTTACAGAATGGATGGACAACCTGACTGATTTTGTGGAAAAAATACCCGTAAAACGTTGGTTCAAAAACTGAAATAACAGGCTTATAATTAGCATCAATCAATAGATAGATAACTCCCGCAAAGCTATGTTTTGGAAAAAATGGTTATCGGATAAATTAACTGATGAGGCGTCGGTTAACCTAACTGGCCTACCCAGTGGCGATTTGCGGGCAGTGGTGTTGTCGGATGTAGGCTGTGTACGTACCAACAATGAAGACGCAGCTCGCTTTGTTCGTCCTGCTACACTCACGGTTCGTGCTACGAAAGGTTTTTTAGCAATTGTCGCCGATGGTATGGGCGGACATGCTGCGGGTGAGGTAGCTTCTCAACTGGCAGTTGAAACCGTTGCGAAGACCTACTACCAACGTGAAGAGTCTGCCGAAGAAAGCTTGTTTTTGGCACTTACTAAAGCAAATCGAGCAATTTGGCAAACTGCAAGCCGTAATTCACGTCAGCGAGGAATGGGGACAACTTGCACTGCTATTTCGATTTGTGATGGCCATCTATTTTTAGCTCACGTAGGCGACAGCCGAGCCTATCTATTAAAAAATGGACAACTTTTGCAGCTCTCGACCGATCACACGTATGTTCAATCTTTAGTAGAACAGGGAGTTATTAGCGTAGCTGAAGCCGAAAAACACCCCGAACGTAATGTATTGACCCGAGCCATGGGTACGCATAATAAAGTAGAAATTGACGTAATTGCGTTACCACAGGCTTTCCAAGATGAAGACCGTTTACTTCTTTGTACAGATGGCCTGTACGATTATCTCAATAGCGATGAAATAGCTCAATTATTGATGATTTCAGCCTTGAACGAAGCAGCTCGGGGATTGGTAGAATTGGCCAAACAGCGGGGAGGGCACGATAATATCACCGTGTTATTGGTGGAGCGTGTATCTTTGGAAACTTTTCAAACAGCTCGACCCACCCAAGAGATTGACTAATAAAATAACTTGTAAACCGTGAAATAAAATGATTGGCCGCACGATTCAAAACTACCATATCGAAGAGCTTCTTGGAGAAGGGGGCATGGGTACGGTGTATCGTGCTACTGATACGCTTTTGCGCAGACCCGTAGCTATCAAGATGTTACATCCGCATTTGCTTCGTGATTCCACCTTTATGGAGCGTTTTCGAAACGAAGCGGTTTTGTCTGCCCAGCTAAATCATCCTAATGTGGCTACGCTCTACAATCTATTGCAAGACCGTACAGATAACCTTATGGTGATGGAGTTGGTTGATGGTATGACAATTGAGCGGCTGTTGGCTAAGCAAGGAAAATTGCCCGTAGAATTGGTAATTCAAATCATTATACAAGCCTTGGATGGGCTGCAACACGCCCATAACAAGGGCATTTTACACCGAGATATTAAACCCGCCAATCTGATGTTGACCAAAGAAGGGACGGTCAAACTCATGGATTTTGGTATTGCAAGGTTAGTGGGTAGTCAGAGGCTCACCCGCGCTGACCGGGTAGTAGGAACGCTCGAATACATGGCCCCCGAATTACTTAACGGCGCAGAGCCTTCAATTCAATCAGATTTATACGCAATGGGAGTATTGATGTACGAGCTGTTGTCGGGTAAAATGCCTTTTGAGTCTACCACAGAGAGTACCCTTATCAACCAGATTTTAAATAAGAAGCCAGTACCGTTGCGCAGCCGGATTCCTGAATTACCACGCTTACTGGAAGATATTTTAGACAAACTTTTACAGAAAAAACCAGAAAAACGTTACGAAAAAGCCTCAGATTTGAGACAAGCCTTGGCCTCAATAGTAGTACCAACGCCTATCAATCCACAAATATTTGCTACCCAAAAAAGCCCAATACCAGCTACTCGCCTCGCTGATGTTAAAACGGAAAAACCCCAAGTTGGCCCCACACGCTTGGCTTCCAATACTGGGGGAACATCTACTCACAGAGTAAACATCAAAGAACTTATGTTGAGTATGGAGGGTATGATTTTAATAGGTGCGGTAATTATTGCTTTAAGTATAATCGGCTTTTGGATGTTCGGCACTGATAATCTACCTGCAAAAGATGACTCAAAAACCTTGGAGAAAGATACTATTAAGAAGGTAAACCAAAGGAAAGTCGAAGCAAAGCCAGATACTTCGACTCTTGTGCGTCAAACTGTTGCCGCAGTATCGCCTCCTCAGAAACGTGAGACTACTCCCGTTGAACCCCGACTTATTCCTAAGAAATCGCTTCCGAAAACAACTAACCCCCAACCTCCCGTCACAAAAAAGCAGCCAATTGAAGAAAAACCTCGTGAAAATGCACCGAATACCCCTAAAGAAGAACCCCAACCGATTACCAAAGAAGAACCCATTACCAAAAATGAACCCACAAAGCCAAAGCGAAGTGTAACAGTAGAGCTACGAGGTGAGCCTTTTTCGGTGGAGTTTTCTCAGACAGTCTCATCAAGTGATTCAGAGGGGCAAACAGTTTGGTTGCGCACTGTTTCTTCTGTCAATATAAACGATGTTACTGTAATTCGGGCTGGGGCAAGGGTTAGAGCAAAAGTAATGGAGGCTCGTCCAGCCAGCGGAAGTCAAAAAGCTCTTTTGGCGATTCGTTTTGAGGCAGTGGAAGCAGTTGATGGACAATGGGTGTTGGTTAAATTTCCTGAATATAGCGATAAATCGAGCGAACAGGTGGTTTTCCAACAAGGCCGCCGTGTTAATAATCTTCGTACCACTCGCACCACTCTAACAGTTCAACTTTAAATTGTTTAAAATCATGTTACGGAAATCTCTTATATTAATTATTACGTTAAATGCTTTCATAACTCGCTTGCAAGCGCAAGATATTCGTTCCAATACCGAAGGGTTGAATTTTACCTTGAATGGTGGCTTAGGCAACTGGTCGTCGGGTTATTTTCTCAATTTAGACGAGTTAGAGCCTTTGGGTATAGGTGGAGGGCTTAGACTTGGATATGGACTGAATCAACGTTTTGAAATTTTTGCACACTACGATTATCATTCATTCATCATAAAAAATGAATGGGATAAGTATCGTATTTCCACTATAAACGCAGGAATGCGAGTTAACTTTGGGGGAACGCTCCAAGCCGTCCGCCCTTACTTAGAAGCGGGCATAGGTAGCCTAAATTTAGCAATAGACCCAGTGTTGTTCAACGGAAATTTGGTAGAATATCGCCTGAAAGGCCCAGCACTGACTTTAGGAGGCGGAATTAATTATTTTGTTTTACCTAACTTTTCTATTCAAGCCAATGCCATAGGAGCATTTGGAAAATTTAACAGTTTTCAAATAAGCGGTACTGGAATCGAAGACCGCCCTGACGTCCGCACACTCAGATTTTCATTAGGAATTAGCTATTTTTTTAATCAATAACCTACGTACCATAAGCATATTCCATTGTTCTAAAAGCATATTTACCCTACTTTATTATTTTACCTAAGCAATCTTTGTACCGTTGGTAAGGCTTTTTCTGCCCACTGACGGTACATTTTTCCCGAAAAATGAAGCTCATCGTTCGCAATAAGTGAGGCGTCGGTTCGGGCTGTACGCGACAAAGGGGTGACGTCTATGAATGGGATACTCAATTTTTCACATTCCTGCTGAGCTACTTGGTTAAAGGCATCTATTTCGGAGGATATTTTTGTTTGATTACTTCCTCTTGCAAAAGGAGTAACGCTCCAATCAGGGATAGAAAGCATAAAAACGCGGTCAATCCTACCCCCAGCAAACCAATAGCTTGTTGAAAAGGTCTTTATAAATCAGTCCCGATATTTCTCGCTTTGCCACAGTGACCGTTGATGACACCAGTAATAACGGAGCCAGTTGTACGGTGTGCCAGGTTACGATTCTTGATACCATCCGCCTTTGGTTTCACCGTTGTCCAGCCAGTTCTGGCAACCAATTTCAGGTAGACTGTTTTATCACCTTCTTTGTGCTTCAGGTCTGATATGTACACTCCATCATTCTTCTGCAAATGCGGCATACCCAATCGTATAGGAATCTTCAGGGCTTCTAAACAGCGGTATTGACCATCAATGTACTTCTTCGGGTATCATAAGGGATGAGTTTTTGGTAGAGCAGGCCGTAATGAAGAAAAATAGGCGCAAAATCCATTTCATCGTTTTTGTTTTTCAACGTCGTTGTTAATATTTTTGTTTCCCACCATACACAGATAATATAACTATGCCTTTGCTTTCTGCTGACGATTTGATTTATGGGTATATGAATGGAATATTTCCGATGGCAGATTCCGATGGTGCATTGTATTGGTACTCTCCTGACCCGCGCGCTATTATTCCCATAGAAACGTATAAACCTGCTAAATCATTACGGCCTGTTTTGAACAAATCTTACTTTGAGATAAAGATAGATAATGATTTTGAGGCAGTGATGCGGGGTTGTGCCTCACCACGTCAGGGAGATGAAGCTACTTGGATTTCGGATGAAATCATCAAAGCTTACACCGAATTACATCGTTTAGGTTTTGCCCATAGTGTTGAGACCTATTTTGAAAATCGTTTAGTGGGCGGACTCTACGGTGTAACCATCGGAGCGGCTTTCTTTGGTGAGTCTATGTTCCACTCCGTTAGCAATGCTTCCAAAGTAGCATTTCATTACCTTATCGAAATACTCAAGCGGCAAGGCTTTGAATTACTCGATACTCAGTTTATCAATGATAATGTACGTAGATTTGGGGCCGTTGAGATTCCTAAATCTGAATATATTCGCCTTCTAAAGCGGGCTATTGCAAAAAAAGCCCGCTTTACTGAAATAGCCATTGAGCATCTTTTTAGTCTTCATCGAGCAGCCAGACACTAAATCCTCTAAAAATTCTTGATTCATCCCCCTTTTAGGTAGATTCGGATAAAAAAAACGTGTTTTCATTCCCGAAACTTGGTTTTGATAGTTTTTGTCCTAAACTTTACTAAAAAATCAACAAAGACCTTTTCTAAACTATGGCATCTATCTCCTTGAATATCAATGGTAAAAACTATGCCCTTGATATAGATCCCCAAATGCCGCTTTTATGGGCAATTCGTGATTTTGTAGGGCTTAAAGGCACTAAATTTGGCTGTGGCATGGCCCAATGTGGTGCTTGTACTGTCCACATGAATGGTAAACCGACTCGTTCTTGTGTATTGCCTGTTCAGGCGGTTGTGGGAAGCAAAATCACAACCATCGAAGGCATCGGCACCGAAGAAAACCTACATCCTGTGCAGCAAGCGTGGATTGAAGAGCAAGTTCCTCAATGCGGGTATTGTCAATCAGGCCAAATTATGGCAGCGACCGCACTTTTGAAAGACAAGCCCAATCCTACGGATGCCGACATTACTGCCGCTATGCAAGGGCATATCTGTCGCTGTGGTACTTACGACCGTATTCGCAAAGCGATTCATACCGCCGCCAAAGCGAAAAACAACAAAACAGAAGTAACTGGAGGAAAGTGAGCCCAACCCAAAACGCAATCAAATCATGAGTAATAGAAGAACATTCATAAAAACCCTCGGCCTTTCATCGGCAAGTTTGGTGTTGGGGGTGTCGAGTCTCGCCAAAGGAAAAGCTAAGATTGTCAATATGAGTGCTGACCCACTGACTTTGGCACTGGAAATCAACCCATTTATCGTCATTCAGCCATCAGGACAAATCACCCTTATCAATCCTCGTCCTGATATGGGGCAAGGTTCCACGCAAGCAGTGCCGTCGTTATTGGCCGAAGAGTTGGAAGTGACTTTAGACCAAGTGAACATCGTTCAGTCGGACGGAAAAGGCAAATACGGTGACCAAACTTCGGGTGGTAGTAGTAGTGTGCGGGCCTTGTGGACACCCATTCGGAAAGCGGGAGCTGCTGCCAAAGAAATGCTTATCAAAGCCGCAGCTCAACGCTGGGGCGTACCCATCAGTGAGTGCTATGCCGAAAAAGCCAAGGTGTTCCACCGTCCAAGTGGCAAATCACTCACTTATGGTGAAGTAGCCGATGATGCCTCTAAGTTTGAGATTCCTAAAGAGCCAAAGCTAAAAGAGCCAAAAGATTTCAAGATTATCGGTAAATATGCTCCCCGTTTGGATGTACCAGCTCGCGTAACGGGAAAAGCCGTATTTGGAATAGATGTGGATGTGCCAAATATGGTCTATGCCGTTATGGTTCATAGCCCTTTATTGCACGGAAAAGTAGTTTCTATTGACGATACTGAAGCCCTTAAAATTAAAGGTGTTCAGAAAGTGTTGAAATGTGAGCGCCCCATGCCTCACCGCACTTCAGAAGCCGTGGCCATTATTGCCGATAACTATTGGGCGGCTCTTTCGGCCAAAAAAGTAGTAAAAGTGCAGTGGGACAATGGCGATTTAGCAAAAACCCTGACAACATCGGCGTATTTTAAAAAATGTGCGGAAGCAGCTACTAAAGAAGGGCTAAAGGCTGAGGAAGAAGGTGATTTCACTGCTACATTCAACGGTGCGGCCAAAAAATTGGAAGCACTATACGAAACCCCCTTCTTGGCCCACGCGCCCATGGAGCCTGAAAATGCCATTGCGCACGTAAAAGACGATGGCACCGCCGAAGTGTGGGCCCCCATTCAAGGACCAGACTGGGCCTTGCGAGATTTGGCAGGTTATCTCAAAATCAAACCCGAACAAATCAAAATCAATGTGGCGTTATTAGGTGGTGCTTTTGGGCGTAAGGCTTATCACGACTTCTTGTTGGAGGCGTGTTTTCTTTCTCGCGAAGTGAAGAAGCCAGTGAAATTAGTCTGGACGCGCGAAGACGATATTACGCAGGGGCCATATCGCCCAGGCATGTTGGCAAAGATGCAAGGGGGAGTAGATGCCAAAGGTAATATTGTGGCCTATCATCATCATCCTATTGGCGAATC
>JBGAUP010000208.1:0-6355 GCA_044228585.1 Runella sp.
AGGGTGATTTAGGTCACGGAAAAGCTTACCGTTTTCAGTCGCCAGATGGACACATGCACGAAGTTTTTTGGGAGGTAGTTTGGTTGCGTGAAACGGGCGAACGTGGTAGTGTTTATGCCGACCGCTACGCCAGCAATCGCATGAAAGGTGCAAATCCTCGCCGTTTCGACCACGTAACTTACATGGTGGCAAAAGGAAAATATGCCAACGAAAAAGAGTTTTGGAAAAATTTGGGACTTAAAAATCCTGATGAAATCAGAATTTCTGACGATATGCCACCAATCGGAGGATTGCATACAATCGGTAATCTTTCGCACGATATTGCGGTTTTCACCGATCCTAATATCGGTGAAAATGAAGGTGTATTGAATCACATCTGTTGGAATGTGGACAGTCGTGAGGAAGTCCTTTTAGCCCTTGATTATTTCATTGAGAAAGGCTTTAAGAGTGTAATGGGAGCTCCAACTCGCCATAAAGCAGATGAAGGTTTCTTTATTTATATCATTGACCCAGGTAGTGGAGTTCTTTTTGAGTATTATGCTTGTGCAAGATTAGTTTTCGCTCCCGACCATTTAGATGTTCACTATCTAAAAGATAACCCCAACGACGCATGGGGAAGTGCTAATCCATTTGCTGAAATGGGTAAAGGTAAAAAATTAGGTTTAACAGACGGGGTGGTGAAACCGGCGGACATTTAGTTGATTGGGGATTAGTTATTGGTAAACTGGTTACTGGAAATTGGTAGAGATACTATCAACCAATACTCAATCAACTATAACCAACATCAATCTTCGTCTCGTGGTTTTTGTTGTTTTTTTAAAAAATTGATATATCCGTTGAGTAAGCGACCACAGGTATCAATTTTGGTTTTAAGTTCGATTAGTTTACTTTCAGAAATATATTTTTCATCGAAAGCAGTAATTAAATGTTCTAAAGTTTCGGATAAAGAAGCTCTCGAAGTTCTACAAAACTGGATATTTTCTTTGAAGTAATATATTCCGTAGCCTTCAGCAATATTTGCCGTAATACTTCTTGAACTTCTGATAATTTGGTCAGCAAGTTTATATTTTTCGTCTGTTGGAAATTCATTTTTTACGAGTAAGGATATTGAAATTCTTAATTGACGACATTCTTTATAAACTTCAAGGTCAGTAAAGTTTTGATTTTTCATTGGTTGGAAATAGACGTTTTGAAAATTGAAATCAAATTATAAATATTTTTTTTACTGGTTATTGAAAAACTGGAAATAAGTAGAAATACCACACGAACCAGTCCACCAGTAACCAATATACAAATAACCAAACAAATGTGGCATTATTTTCCAGGGCAGTACATGCCCTCTTACCAAGTCAATCGTGCGTTAACCCAAGCCCATTATGGCGGTGGTGAATTTGCCGAAATATTAGAAGTAGCAAGCGAAATTGACCCTGCAGACCGTGAAAGTTTTAATCGGGCATGGGTGAAAATGGGCGATAAAGTATATCAGAAAGCAGAAGCCTATGCACAGGCCGATCAGCGCGTTTCGGCACGTCGGACGTATTTGCGGGCGTTTAACTACTTACGTACTGCGGAGTTTTTCATGACTTTGCGTGATGAGCGTAAGATTCCGTATTATCTCAAATGCCGTGATGCCTTCCTCAAAGCCATTGATTTGTTTGATGAGCGTCCAGTAACGGTTGATATTCCGTTTGAAGGTTCTTCCCTTCCCGCCTATCTTTTTAAACCATCGGGAGTCAAAAATCCGCCTGTGATGGTGATGTTTGGCGGTTTAGATAGTTTGGCTGAGGAATTGTATTTCGGCATAGCACAACACTTGAACGAGCGTGGAATTGCCATGATGGCGGTTGATGGGCCAGGACAAGGAGCCGCTTTGCGATTAAATCATATCCATACTCGTTATGATTACAATGTACCTGGAACTGCCGTTTTGGATTACATTATTGAAAATCTGGGCGACCACGTTGATACCTCTCGTGTAGGCATCGGAGCTGTTTCGATGGGTGGCTATATGGCAGCACGTTGTGCGGCTTTTGAGCCGCGCTTCAAAGTTTGCATGATTTTCGGTGCGGTTTGGTCTTATTATGATATTTGGAAAAATCGTCCAGATAATCACCCCTTGGCCGAAATCGTGCAACACATTGTGGGAGCGGAAAACATGACCGAAGCCCGTGAAAGACTCAAAAACTTCACTTTGGAAGGGGTAGCCGAAAAAATAACGATGCCTACTTACATTTTACACGGCGAAGACGACCGCCAGAACTTTGTAGAGAATGCCTACAAAGTAAACGATGCCCTCACTTGCGAACACGTGATGGAGATTGTACCCAAAGATGAAAGTGGCTCGGCTCACTGCTCGGTGGATGATTTTACCAAGACGTTTAATATGTACGATTGGATTGAGAAGAAGATAAAAAATTAGTAACTGGTTATTGGTTACTGGTCATTAGTCAAAATATTACCAGTAGCCAATAACTAATAACCAGTACCAAAAATGGTTACCCAAATAAAAAAAGGCATCACTTACGCCGAAAGTAAAGAAGCCGATATGAAAGTAAGGGCATTGGTTGAAAATATGCTCGAAAAAGTCACGCAAGAAGGCGATGCTGCCGTACGTGAGTTCTCGGCAAATTTAGATAAATGGTCACCTGCCAGTTTCCGACTTTCAGAGGCGGAAATCAAAGAAATCATTGCGAGTTTGCCACAGCAAGTAATTGATGATATTACGTTTGCCCAAACCCAAATCAGAAATTTTGCTCAAATTCAGCGTGAATCAATCAAAGATGTAGAAGTTGAAACCCTTCCAGGGGTTTTCTTAGGGCATAAAAATATTCCCGTAAATTCGGTAGGCTGTTATGTGCCAGGGGGCCGCTACCCAATGGTCGCTTCCGCCCACATGAGTGTACTTACCGCCAAAGTAGCAGGCGTAAAGCGTGTAATTGCTTGTACGCCACCTATCAATGGACAAATTCCAGCGGCAACCGTGGCCGCTATGTCAATGGCAGGAGCTGACGAAATCTATCTTTTGGGTGGTGTGCAAGCCATCGCCATGATGGCAATTGGTACCGAAACCGTCAAGCCCGTAGATATGCTTGTGGGACCTGGCAATGCCTACGTGGCAGAAGCGAAACGTCAATTGTTTGGTAAAGTAGGCATTGACCTTTTTGCGGGGCCAACCGAAACATTGGTCATTGCCGATGATACAACCGATGTTGAAACGTGTGCCACAGACCTTCTCGGTCAAGCCGAACACGGACCCACTTCTCCAGCGGTTTTATTGACAACCAGCAAAACCATTGCAGAGGGCATCGAAGCCGAAATACAAAGACAATTAGCTGTTTTACCAACAGCCGATGTTGCCAGCGTAGCTTGGAGAGATTACGGACAAGTTATTTTGGTAGATACCGTTGATGAATTGATTTCGGAAGCCGACCGCATCGCCAGCGAACACGTGCAGGTAATGACCGAAAATCCACGTCTATTCCTTGAGAAAATGACCAATTTTGGTGGATTGTTTTTAGGCGATAAAACCAACGTTGCTTATGGCGATAAAGTCATTGGCACCAACCATACCTTACCAACTCGTGAAGCCGCTCGCTACACGGGTGGACTTTGGGTTGGTAAATTTTTGAAAACGTGTACGTATCAAGAAATCAAGACCGAAGAGGCAAGTAAATTAATTGGTGAATACTGCTCAAGACTTTGCGAAATAGAAAACTTCGCAGGCCACAAAGAACAGGCGGATTTGAGAGTAAGGAAATATAGTTAATAGTTACTGGAGAATTTGTTACTGGTTATTAGTGTTTTTCAATACCGAATTAACTAATAACCAGTTTACTAATAACCAATCAACCAAAAAAATGAAAGTTGTTCTCGTAACAGGCGGTGCAGGGGAAATCGGCTCGGCAATCTGTAAGCAATTTGCGACAAATGGTTTTTCAGTCATTGCAACTTATAATTCAAATCCTGCAAAAGCAGAAAAGTTATTAGCTGAGTTAAACGCAATTTCTGATTCTAAAATTCAACACTCATCGCTCAAACCTCATCACTCTATATTCCATGCCCCAACTACCGATGCACAAAAAGTAAATGATTTGAAGGCATTTGTAGCAGAGAAGTACGGAAAATTGGATGTTTTGGTAAACAATGCAGGAATTACTACACCCGTTTCGCACGATGATTTGGAGGGCTTGACCGATGAATGGATTGATAAAATCATGCAAACCAATTTTAGAGGCTCGTTTGCGATGGTTAGAGCAATGAAAGAGTTATTAGAAGCCCCCATTGGGGGTTTGGGGGCTGGTCTTATTGTCAATATTTCATCTATTGCAGGAATTTACGGTATCGGCAGCAATGTTGCCTACTGTGCTTCAAAAGCCGCCGTGGATTCCATGACACGCTCCTTGGCGAGGGCCTTAGCCCCCAAAATCAGAGTAGTATCGGTTTCGCCAGGTTTTGTAGAAGGAGAATATACCAAAAGTTTTGACCCAAATTTTCTAAATAATCAACGTGATAATACGCCTTTGGGAAGATTTGCTACTGGAAATGATGTGGCTAATGCAGTTTTTGCACTGACAACGTCCCTAACATTTTCAACTGGCAATATCATTACTGTGGATGGAGGACGATTATTACAGTAAAAACAATCCTTAATCGTTAAAAACATGTCAAATACCCTTCAAAATGTACTGGTGGTTGGCGGTGGCATTGGTGGCCAATCGGCGGCTATTGCTTTGAAAAAAGCGGGAATCAACGTCGAAATTGCCGAAATTCAAAAGGCTTTTAATGTCTATGGCGTTGGAATTATCCAGCAACAAAATGCCCTTCGCGCTTTAGATGCTATTGGAATTGGCCAAGAGGCCCTCCGAAGAGGTTCGCCTTACGGACAAGTAAAAATGCTGACAGCAGGCGGCCATCCCGTTGGGTTGGCAGGCGCTCCTCCTACCGAAAAATATCCCAGTCATAACGGTATTTCTCGGCGAATTTTACACGATGTGATGTACGAAGAAGCCCAAAAATTGGAGATTCCGTTTAGAATGGGCGTGACCGTGGCCGAACTCCAAAACAACGAAAATGGGGTAGAGGTAACATTCACGGATGGTTCAAAGGGAACTTATGATTTGGTGGTGGCCTCCGATGGTATCAATTCCAAAATCAGAGGAATGATTTTTGGCGAAATGAAACCCCGCTACGTAGGGTTGTCGGTGTGGCGGTACCCATTTCCGCGCCACGAAGATTTGGATACGGGATATATTTATTACGGTAGAAAAAGTAAAATTGGTTTCATCCCGATGAATTCCGATTCGATGTATATGTTTTTGGTGTCAACCGAAGGCGAAAATCCTGTAGTAGCGGAGGAGGAGTTAGTCTCAAAACTCCGAGGTTATATGGCAGAGTATCCTGCGAAAATTGCCCAAGATGCCATGGTGCAAGTGGTTGATTCCAAGTTGGTAAATTATCGCCCATTAGAAGCCCTACGATTAGCCGCACCTTGGTACAAAAACCGCGTTGTCATTATCGGTGATGCAGCCCATGCCACCATTCCGCAGCTTGGCTCAGGAGCAGCATTGGCGATTGAAGATGCCGTTGTTTTGGTAGATGAACTGCAAAAACAGGCGGAGTTATCCGTCGCGCTGGAGTCGTTTATGAAGCGTCGCTACGATCGTTGTATGATGGTGGTCAATGCTTCCGAAACCCTCGGCGAATGGGAATTGCTGGAATTTCAAGGAAAACCTTTGCCCGAAGGCGCACATCCAGGGGCATTGATTGGCAAAACCATTGGAGGCTTAATGGCACCGTTTTAGCCCCCCTGCCCCCAATGGGGGGGGGCTTATTGTATCACAAATAAATAACTTACCCCAGGTTATTAAGCCCCCATTGGGGGGGTGGGGGTTGATATGAAACTCGTAACATTTTCAAATAAAAACCAAGAAAGCCGCATCGGTTGGCTACAAGGTGACAGCGTGGTAGATATGCAATTGGCAAGTCCTAAGTTGCCAACAGATATGCTTTCCTTCATTGATAATCACGAAGCGTATTTTCAGGTTATCAAAGAGTTAGGAGAGGTGCAGTCACATTATGCGCTGTCGGAAGTAAAACTGCAGGCTCCGCTGCCCAATCCGCGTAGCTTCCGCGATTACATCGGTTTTGAGATGCACATGCAAAATGCCTCTCGCTCGTTTGGGCATAAAATTGGCCCTGCGTGGTACGATATGCCTATTTTTTATTTCACCAACCACCAAGCCATTTACGGCCCCGATGACGAAATCAAGCGCCCTACCAAAGAAACAAAGTTGGATATTGAGTTAGAAATAGCTTGTATAATCGGCAAAAAAGGCAAAGACATCAAAGCAGCCGA
>JBGAUP010000208.1:6398-11966 GCA_044228585.1 Runella sp.
TTTTGGTTATACAATTTTCAACGACTGGACGGCGCGAGCCATTCAGAAAGTAGAAATGGAAATTCCGCTTGGGCCGCACAAAGGCAAAGATTTTGCCAATGCCATTGGGCCTTGTATCGTGACTGCCGACGAAATGGAACAGTATCGCGTGCCCTTTGACGAAACGGTCTTCCAAGAGCCCATCAGTGTCCCAAAAGTGGCTGGCGACCGACTGAACGTACGCATGACTTCGCGTATTAATGGCCAAACTGTTTGCGAAGGAAACTACAAAACAGTCTATTATAATTTTGAGCAAATGATTGAGCGGGCATCTGAGAACAACGTGAACCTCATGCCTGGAGATATATTAGGTTCTGGCACGTTGGGTTGGGGAAGTTTGATTGAAAACAACTTCACCGTTCACCGTCCATTAGAACCAGGCGATGTGGTTGAGCTTGAAATAGAGGGAATTGGGGTGTTGAGAAACAGGGTAATTAGTAATTCATAAAATGGAACACAAATGACACTGATTAGGCAGATTTGCACTGATTTTTAATCCGTGAAAATCAGTTGCATCTGTGTCATCCGTGTGCTAATATAAACAATATGATTTTAGAACTCGCAACCATTGATATAAAAACGGGCACCAATGCTGAATTTGAAGAAAATTTGGCCAAAGCTCAGGCTGTGATTAGTCAATCGAAAGGCTACTTAGGGCATGAGTTTAGAAAGTGCATAGAGCAGGAAAATCGCTATGTGTTGCTTATATGCTGGGAGAGCTTGGAAGCCCACACCGTTGGCTTTCGGGAGTCGGAGCTATTCAAAGAATGGCGCGGTTTGATTGGCCCTTACTTTGAAAACCCTCCCGTGGTGCTGCATTACAGCCCCCTTTTCGCTTTGGGGGAAAAAGGAGAGAAGTAAATTTTATCACATTAAAAAAATCCCCATTGGGGATATAGGGGCTATATGAAAATCATTGACCTATCAGTAACCATTTCTGAAAAAATAAAAGAGCCACTTCCTACCAAAATTGTTTATGAAGACCATAAAGAAGGGGCAAAAAAAATCGGTGCGGGGCTTTTTGGCGGTATGACCGACTGTTTTATAAATGACAATGGCCCCGCAGGCGAAACCTTGACCGTGACGAGCCACTGCGGTACGCACGTGGATGCTCCCTATCATTATTATCCAACTTCGGAAGGAAAACCATCGCGTACGATTGACGAAATGCCATTGGATTGGTTTTTTCACGACGGAGTTGTGTTGGATTTTACCGACAAACCCGACGGCTATATGTTTGAACCCGAAGATTTGCAGGAAAAGCTATCGGCTATCGGCTATCAGCTAAAACCATTCGATATAGTCTTGATTCGCTGCGATGCCGATAAGCGAATTCATGACGATGATTTTGTGAAAATTCACGTAGGAGCTTCGGCCAAAGCGACACATTGGTTGATTGACCAAGGCATCAAAGTGATGGGGACTGACGGCTGGGGGTGGGATATTCCGTTGCACATCCAAGCGGCTGATTATAAGGCTAATCCAAGACAAGGTGTAATTTGGCAAGCGCATTACGTAGGCATTGAAAAGGAATATTGCCAAATCGAAAAATTAGCAAACCTCGACCAACTGCCCCCATTTGGGTTTAAAGTGGCGTGTTTCCCTGCCAAAATTGAGAAAGCAAGCGCAGGCTGGACGCGCGCAGTGGCTATCTTTGAAGAATAACGTATGAATTCGTCGGTAGAAATTCCCGTTTTGCGTCCCGAAAATTCGATGGACTTTCACTTTGAAAGTATCGAATGGTTGCCGTTGTTTTCGGGAGTTCACCACGAATTGTTTCACATCAATCGGCTCGAAGAGTACCGCGATAAACTTAAATTTCCGCTCCCTCCTCACCGCAAAACCGTGTATGACTTTGTGTTTTTAAAAAGGGGTTTTTCAAAACGCAGTAAGGGTCTCAATCACTACACGTTTGGTGCGGGGGAGTTTTTTTTCTTACCCCCGTATCAAATCACTACCCATGAGCTGATGAGTGAGGATGTGGAGGGATATTTCTGCCATTTTGATGCGCAGCTTTTTGGAATGGGGCTTTTTCAGACATCGTTAGACAATTTTTCCTTCCTTCAGTTTTTGTCTCACCCTTTGGTAAAAGTGCCTTTAGAAGTTCAAAAACCGATTTTGAATAGTTTGGAAAGGCTGGAAAGCTTGTACCTTCAAGCCCAAAAAAACGATTTAGAACTAATATCCGTTTATCTGCTTTCGTTGCTACTGGAGGTGAAAAAATATGCCAAAGGTGATACCCAAAATCGCCAGAATAGTTCGGCAATTTACATCACACAGCAGTTTAAAAACGCCCTGATGCAGGAGATTTATCGAAAGCAAACGGTAGTAGAATATGCTGATTTGTTGAGTGTTACGCCAAATCACCTCAACAAGTGTGTCAGAGCAACTACCCACAAAACAGCCCAAGATTTACTCAACGAAATGCTAATTTTGGAAGCCAAGTCGTTGTTGAAATACTCTAACCTGCAAATTGCCGAGATTGCCGTAAAACTTTGTAACCAAACCCCCAGCAATTTTGCCCGCTTCTTCAAATCTCAAACAGGGGTGTCGCCTAAACAGTATTTGCAAATGGATTGATTTTGAATAGTAATGGCTTTTTTTTGATTCACAAAAAATGCCCATTGAGTCTTAGTTTTGTCATAAAATTTGTGCAAAAAACTCAAAAAAAGAGAGCCGCTAACGCGGGCAGGCGTTAACGGCTCGTAGGTTTGCCAAGTTTAGATAAAACCAAAACCCATTCAAAACAATGAAAAAAAATGTATTTCTGAAAGGAATAGTGCTTTTTGGCGCTATTGGGGACTTATTATGTCTTTTGGGCACAAAACGGAAAAGTATCGGAAAAATCACGGACGGCAAAGGCGAGGCATTGGCAGGGGTGTCGGTGGTGGTAAAAGGGACTACGAAAGGGACATCTTCGGATGCCAACGGAATGTATGCGATAGAAGCAATGCCAGCGCAGACGTTGGTCTCTTCGTTTGTGGGTTTTAAACCGCAAGAGGCTGAACAACCAAATCCATCACTATACGTTTGGAGGAAGATGCTGAAAACTTGGACGAAGTGGTGGTAACGGGGTATTTGGACAAACGGAGTCGCCGGAGTCTCGTGCGATTACAACACCAATGCCAGACAGTTAGGTTGAGTTGTACCCAATAGCGGTATTGATATGCCTAAAAACATCCCTGGGGTTTAAAAATACCTCAAAAGGCGAGGTAAGTGTATCAATACTCGTGGTCTGACAGTTGGCGGTGGTTTTTATTACGTTTCGATGCAGGAAGACGGATTGCCCATAATGGCAGCACAAGGAAACTCCCTAACAAATCCCAACTTCAAACCAGACGGTTTTTTGCGGGCGGATGTTAACATTCAGCGAATTGAAGCAGTAAGAGAAATGACTATTTTGGAGCCAGCCCCAGGTGGTATTTTTAATTATGTATCGAAAACAGGCGGACAAACCTTTGCGGGCGAAGTACGTACTCGTTTTGGTTTAGAAGGAAATGGTCAAAATCCTTATTATCGTGTGGAAGGTAATATTGGTGGACCATTGAGCAAAGATAAATCTATTACCTGCATATTGAGGGTTATCGCTACGCAAATTGGCCCCAAATATCCAGGCTATCCTCTCAGTAAAGGCGGTCAAATAAAGGCTAATATCGTTAAAAACTATAAATCAGGCTCATTGAAATTGTATGGAAAGTTGTTGAACGATAGAACTGCACCTTTTGAATTTACGCCAACTGTTGGGTTTGATAAGCCGAAAACGGCAGGTCAATTTACTAATTCCAGCTCTACGATGGTTGGTCCAGTGGCGGTAACAGTTCCGAGTTCTACTTGGAATCGTCCAGAAAATCTTGATTATGATACCCGAAATGTGGCTCATTTTACAGATAATTCGATAGGGCTGAATTGGGAGCAACGATTGGGTGAGGGTTGGACAATAAATAATAATGGGAAATTTGCTAAGAAAACGAATCTCAGCAACTTAACGGCAGTAGTCTTTCCTTTTCGTGTTGACCAAGCTACTTTTTATGGTGTTCCAGGCAATATTCCACGATTTGGTACTTATGAGTTTTATAATATCAATTCTGGTGCTTCTTATGGAAAAGTGCAGCAGTTACCACCCGCTGGTGCTGGGCAACCTCTTAGATTTATCCCAACAGGTTTGACTTTGCCAGGTGGCGATGTGATGCAAAATGCGGTTTTATATACGCCACTTGCTTACAACAAAATTACAATGGACGAATTTGTTGACCAATTCACCGTTACCAAAAAACTTAAAAATATGAGTTTTACAGGTGGTGCATTTTTGGCAACGCTAAAATTATTCCAAGAAGGTTCTGGCCCTTTGGGCTATCTTTTTTCAACAGTAGAACCAAATCCGCAACCCGTCGGTGTTAAATATACTGATTTGACAGGTAAGTCATTTGACCTTGCCAATAAAGACGGCATTATGGCAATTGGTGGTGCAGGTGTTACCAACAACAATGCTAATGTAAAAACCACAGCTTTGTTTTTTGGACATAACTGGGACATAAGTAACAAATTTACTTTGGATTGGGGACTACGTTATGAACGTTTTCAGATTGATGTGGACACCCGTACCCCAAAGAGAAATCCTGACCTTACCACTGGTGGAGCCGATGGCAACGTCAATACTTTGTATGATGTCAGAAGTTGGAGCTTAAACGATGCGTTTTTGTTTGGTGAAGACCTCAAATCTACGTCTTTTTCAGCAGGTTTGAACTACAAAATCAATGATAATATGGCTATTTATGCCCGCTATTCTAATGGTAAAAAATCGCCAGATATGAACTTTTTCTTAGACGTAGCCAATCAAATAGCCCTTAAAACATCGCCTGTCAATGCTCAGGATATAAAGATGTTTGAAATGGCTTTGAAGATAAAAACTGCAAAAACTACTTTGTTTATCACGCCATTCTTAAACAACATTGGCAATGTGGCAAACTTCCAAGTTTTCCAAAATACCGATGCGACATTCTATGGACCACCACGTGTATATCAGAAAATCAGAACACAAGGAGTTGAAATAGAAGCCAATCATACTATCTCTAAAAACTTCTCGGTAAGAGCAGTAGGTACTTTACAATCAGGTACGGCTTTGCAATACAGCGTATATTTGGCTAAAGCAAACGGCCCAGCCGATGATGAAAAAGTAACATTTGATGGCAATAAATTGGATAACGTAGCACCCTTAATGCTTTCAATTACACCCACTTATAGTACCGAGAAGTTTTATGCTTCGTTGGCTTATCAATACATGGGCAAACGTTGGGCAAATGTGGCTAATGCCTTCCAATTACCTGCTTTTGGCTCGGTGGATTTGAATATGGGCTATAATATAACTAAGAAAATCAGTCTTAGTGCTTCTATCAATAACTTGCTTGATACGTATGGTGTAATGAGTTGGGCGGCACCAGGTGGTTTTCCTGCTTCGCTCGATACACAGGGCTTCACGAAAGCAGCTTTTGAAGCTAATCCTAATGCCATTTATTCAACACAATCAATCAT
>JBGAUP010000209.1:0-11371 GCA_044228585.1 Runella sp.
AAACTAACAAATTTACCATTGTTCACCCGCCTTCTACGTTTAGCAAAAATGTATTCTCCCCTAAAAATCGGTATTGGGTTTCTTAATATCCATTTTCTGAATCCAGATATTTCGGTAAAGTACATCGTGCCCTTCGGCTTGGAGTTTTAGCCCTCCAGGGGTATCGGTAATACCTTTTCCACCGTCGTTGCCGCCATCAATCCCCGAGTTAGGCCCTCCCCATACTTGGCTGATAATTTGATTTTTGTGTACTTTCTTTCCGTTAAAATACATCGTGACCATGGCTTTTTCTACGAGCTTTCCATCTTTGAAACGAGCCGCCCGAAACATAATATCGTAGGCGTTCCATTTCCCTACGCCATTGTAGGCATAATAAGGCGAGGGGGTTTCGTTGATGACAGCCGCCATACCATGCTTGGTGGTATCTCCATCCAACACTTGAATTTCGTAACGATTTTGTAGATAAACGCCACTATTCCCGCCAGGTTTGCTAATATAAAATTCTACGTGTAGTCTAAAGTCGCGAAATTTCTCTTTGGTTACGATATCAGCAGCACCATACTTCCCCCCCGCAGCGGCAGGATCGTTGGTATTGAGAGCCGTACCTTTGTCCACGGGGTCGTTTACAATAAACCATTTGATAGGCAAAGTCGCCGCCAGCCGCGGGCCGTCCCAATACGTCCATTTTTCGTCGAGCATCTTACGCGAACCATCAAAATAGACTTCGGCTTTTTTAGGGACTTTTACTCCCACTCCTACTTGGGCTAATACTTGTGAGCAAATACCAACGGCGAAGACGGTTACCATCACAAAGGGCTTTATTCTATTTGTATTCATCAGAAAAAACGGTTTTTGGGTTTAAGTATCAACTACTTTTGAAAGTAATAAACAACTTTTTCTACTTCAATTCTACCTCATACACAAACAAGGTAGAGGCGGTATCATCGTCAGGGACGAAATAGGCCCGCAATCCCCTCTCGGTTGATTCCACCCAAAAAGGGTTGTTCGTCATGGGTGCTCCCGTAGGCGACCAAAGCAGCAAGGGAACTTGAAAAACGGGGCGGTTGTCGGCCAAATTGACCACTTCTAAACCACCCAAGCGAAAACTTGAACCACCGGGCAAAGATTTGTAATGGCGCAAACCGCCACAAAGCATTGTTTGCTGACCCATATAATGGCAGTCTTGATAATCAATATAAAACGACGTATTATTGACCCGAAGTTGCTCAGGGGGTATCCGCTCATTGGTGACCTTCCCACTTTTATCAAGCCTCCAGTGGTAAAAACGGCGCGCTCCCCAGCTCACGCCTACCAATGTATTTGTGGCAGTATTGTGTACAATCCCGCCAATGTGATCGCCATAGCGCATCACTTCCGTAGCCTTCATCGTTTGGGGGTCAACTTTATAAACGATTGCCCTGCTGTCGGAACGATACTCGGCCACGGGTATCCAGATATATTGCCCATCAAAGTCAATGCCACCTGGATGATACATCAAACCCTCGCCCAAAGTAATTTGCGACACTAATTTTCCTGTCGTATCAAACTTAAAAAGATGCCCCACACCCTCCCCCCCATCATTGTTTTGGCGTTTTCTGGTTACCTCTACCGAACTCATAAAAAAATACTCTCCGATTTTTACCATGCCTTGCGGATGAAAGCTGGGAAATTGAAGGCGAGTAGAAGTCAATTGTTTCCAAGGGCTATCGGGGCGAAGCTGCTTGATTTTTTCTACAATCGAAGTTTGCGCATATAGTTCACTAACAATCAATAAGAAAAATAAGAAGGGTTTCATCTTGAGCATACCTTTATAGTTGGGCTTATACGTCCTTAAAGCGGCAAAAGACGTAAATCTTTCGTTACTTTTGGGAGTATTACCATCAATAGTGTACCCTCAAGAAAGATTGAAACTCGAATGTTGACCAAAGAAACTTTAGCATTAGCCCAAAAGCTATGGGATTATCACCACGTAAATCATACGATTAAGCCCTCCGATTGTATTTTAGTTTTGGGAAGCCACGATTTGCGCGTGGCCGAACGGGGAGCCGAATTATACTTACAAGGATGGGCACCCTTGTTGATTTTTTCGGGGGGACTGGGGCGTCTTACCCAAGAAATTTGGTCGGAGGCTGAAGCTGATAAATTCGCCTCTATCGCGCTGACAATGGGAGTTCCCAAAGAGGCCATCTTAATTGAAAACCAATCAACTAACACGGGCGAGAATATTCTTTTTACTCAAGAACTATTGAAAGCCAAAAAGATTGGCCCTCAGTCATTTATTGTGGTACAAAAGCCTTACATGGAACGACGAAGTTATGCTACGTTCAAAAAACATTGGCCTGATAAAGACTTCATCGTAACGTCTCCCCAAATGGCTTTCAAAGACTACCCTAACGAAGACATTACGCTGGAAGAAGTGATTCACATCATGGTTGGCGACCTTCAAAGAATAAAAATATACCCTGAAAAAGGATTTCAAGTTTTTCAAGAAATTCCTGAAGATGTCTGGAGAGCTTACGAACGTTTGGTTGAATTAGGCTTCAACGCCCATTTGGTTTCTTAATGCTTTTCTTTGAAGCCACTTTGCCCGCATCCGTTCCCACCAAATAATATAAACATCTTTATCGAACAAACGTGAGTCTTTCAAGGCACGATCGGCGAAGTACATCCCCACAAATAGTAAGATAGTATTAGAAAACCACGCGCCAATAGGTACCCATACCAAGCCATCTTTGGCCCATTTGTCGCCTTGGAGGGTAAGTACATACGAAAGAATAAAGAATAATACCGAGACCAAAACGGGAATCCCAAATCCTCCTTTTTTGATGATTGCTCCCAAAGGAGCCCCTAATAAAAACATCACAAAGCAAGAAACTGCTTGGGTATATTTATGGTGCATCTCCAAATCATAGCGATACCATGCCCTACCCTTTTCAGAAATGTACGTTTTATTACTCTGGGCGTATGACTTAATGTTTTGGGCTTGGTTTAGGGCCGTCGCGACCAATTGTTCTTTTTCGGATGGCAGTACGATAGGCTTCTTTTTGAGCAACGAATCCACCCATTTTCCATACTTAGGCGCGGTATTTTGGGGCAAAGTCTCCGCTCGGAAAGTATAACTAAAATACTGCTTCGATTGGCTAAATAGTCCCTCTTTCGTTTTCTTGTATTCTTTTTTGAGCGAATCGGCCACCTTGCGAAGCTCCGCCGCATTTTTCATATACTCATGGTATTGGAATTGATTTTCATCAGTACGTTTCAAGCCGAAAGACTCTAAGCTTACCACCATTTTATAGTGGTCAAAATAAGACCGTGTAAACTGTCGGTTGTCGGTGGAAGAAAATGCGGTATTGGTTTGGGCTGCCTCAGAATATTGATTTCCTCGGTACAGTTCAAAGACCAAATAGCTTTTTTCATTAATGGTGTACATCAACCCTGAGTCAGCCAAAATCACCTCTCGATTACCCGCGTTGTAATCATTAGTAGGATGCCGATAAATCACCAAGCCTTTGAGGCTTCTATCATTGGGAACAGGAAATTTTTTATCTACTATATTATAAAGCCTGGCAAGTCGTTGTAAAAAATACCTTCTTTAATATTAAGCGTCGCTTTGGCCGTTTTAATATCGTAAAGCAAGCTATACCCTTTGAGATTTGCCCACGGAGCAACTTCATTGTTGTACCAAAAAGAAAAAAGCGTTACCAATGCCACCATCACCATCACCGACCGCATGGCTCGCCACGTAGAAATGCCCGCACTTTTGATGGCTGTTAATTCAAAAAACTCACCCAAGTTCCCAAACGTCATCAAAGAAGAAAGCAGAACTGCTAAAGGCAGCGCAATGGGAACGGTAATAAGACTAAAGAAAACGATAAGTTTAACATAATTTAACAAATCAATGTCTTTGCCGACGAGTTCGTTGAGGTATTGAGAAATGAGGCGCATCAAAAAGATGAACACCACAATGCACAAGGTCAACGCAAACGGCCCTAAAAATGACCGTAATACTAATTTATCAATCTTTTTCATCCCTTCTAACCACTAACGGTTAACTTTTGTCAGCTTCCGACAATTTCTTTCAAGCTGTCAATTAAACCGTCCCAAAGGTCACTTAGTTCGTCACTATCAGTATTTGTCGAATAATCCGTCACACGCAGATAAGTTGACCCTGTTAGGTCACTTACGTCAATTTTAAACTCGATATAGTTATTGTCGCGGTTGTTTTCGCTGGTATTGATAAACTCAAATTTAACGCTTTTATTAAGTCGCAGCGAGGTTTGTTCGGCAATATGGCTTTCCTTATCCCAAATAAAATCGAAGCTATGGTTAGGTTTCATATTTACCTTTTCGCAAAACCATTCCGAAAGTCCTGAAGCTGTACTCACGTATGGGAACAACATTTTGGGCGAAGCTCGTAGCTCGTATTCATTAGAGTATTTGAATTTTTGCATAGTTTTAGATATTGTTAGGGGTTAGAGAGTTAAGTTGATATGCGTAAGGATTAAACGAAAACAATTAGCTGTTAAAAGTCCAATACAGATAAACATTCCTTTATTTTTGACACTCAACTTAATCTTTACTAACAACGGAGGCAAAATAGAAACTTCCTGCAATTATTCAAAATCTGTTTGTGCAATAAAATTTTTTCTGCTACTTTTGCACCACCAAAACGATGGCGGGGTAGCTCAGATGGTTAGAGCGTAGGATTCATAACCCTAAGGTCGGCAGTTCGATCCTGCTCCCCGCTACAAAGAAAAAGCCTAATTATTCTCAATGAATAGTTAGGCTTTTTCTTTGTCCTGTATGTTAAGCATTTGGTGAAGTAAAAAAATGTAAGCACACCAAATTCTGACTTCTTTAAACAAGATAGGTCTAACATACACCACAAAAAAATTCCGAGATAAAGCTATCTCGGAATTATAACTACTTACCAAAGTTCAACTCTAACCTATTGAATCAGTGCTGATTTCATGTACGTGTTTTATTGAACACGCATCTGTTATTTTACATCCCAGAAAATCTTGGTTGTCAAGTTATCTTTTGCTTTTACAGTACCGTAGTTAGTGGCATTGTAGATTTGTTCACTTGAAGGATAGAACCAGCGTACAGGAGGCTGTGTTTGTATGTTAGCCTTATCAACCCAGAAATCAAATTTAGGCAAATCTAAGCGGCGGATTTCAGCCCAACTTTCGTAGGATTGTAGAACACTGTAATGAATCCACTTTTGAGTGGCAATCAAGCTCAATTTATTGGTTGCTTTATCCCAGCTTACATCATCACTATTGATGTACTTTTGAATTTCATCACTGGTTGCAGCTTGAGGGGCAGCTACTGTATTATCATTGCTAATCTTTCTGAAGTTGAAATAATACTCCACAGACTGGGCAATCCCTTTTTCATAGGCAATTTTTGCAGCTGCCGCATTACCCGCTTTGAGATAATACTCTGCCGTTAAGAAACTCACTTCAGCAGCGTTGGTGATAATGCCCGGGAAGAATTGGTTACGGCTCATAGTGGACCGGTTGTAGATAGCAAGCGTACCACCCAACACCAAAGCATCTTGAGCAGCGGGGGCTAACATAGGGTCAAGACCAATATATTTGCCAGCTGCATTGGCACCTGGTTCGAACATCACCCGCAAACGAGGGTCAGCGTTTTTATTCATGTGGTCAATCATTACTTTCCCTGCGATATTTCCGTTCCAATCTTCAAGGCCAGTACGGAAGTTTTTGGCATGAATGTCCGTGTTGATATCGTACACATTAATTTGGATGTTCTCAGCATTGGCAGCCACAATAGGATATTTAGTTGGATTACCCAAAATGTCAGCAATTTCTGATTTGGCTCTTGTTGCAAACGCTGGAGTGTCTGAGACACGGGTTAAAATACGCAAACGCAACGAATTACAATACTTTTTCCAAAGCGTAAGGTCTCCTTTATTTACGAAATCTTGCGTTTTGAAACCTGCCAAAATTGCAGCATTTACATTGATAGTACTTAATTCATCAGCAAACCCTTTCAATTCATCCAGCATTTTAGTGTAAACAGCATCTGGAGCATCGTAAGTAGCGTAGGCATTGTTATAATCACCGCCTTTTGTACTTAATAAACCCGCAGTAGAAAGCGGAATATCTCCATGTAAATCAACATTCTTCTGAACGTGGTCATAGAGGTAAATCGTAGAGGAAATCTTGTAAATACGACGAAGTGTTTGGTCGTCAGAGCTAAGCGAGTTGTAAATTTTTTCTAACTCACGGTATTGCGCAATGAAACCATAAAAGTTGTTCCAGCGGTCAGAAATCAAACCACCTCCTGGTACGTATTGATTGTCAACATTTACCCAACCCACCGCTTGATTGAAGCGATTGAGGGTGGGACGAAGAACTACAAAATAATTCCAATAGTCTGGCAACACATACCATTTGTTGGAGTTTAAGAAGCCCGTAAATTGCTTCTCAACGGTGGATGCAGAAATTTTTGATGGATCAGTGTACGCTTTTTCAAAATCAGTTTTTTCGCAAGCGGTAAGACCCAAGGTGAGTAAAGCTACTATTGCTATTTTTTTCATTGTGTTTTCTTTCTTTAGGAAATGATTCAACAAATTGTTTGGGCATGTTAAAAACTTGCTCTTAGCATAACACCCATAGTACGCGAAGCAGGGTTTGTACCAGCGTTTGTAAGGGTTTGCGCCCAACGTGAGCCAGCAGTCGTCTGCTCTGGATCCATATCCTTGATAGTGCGATAAATAAAGAATGGATTTCTCGCAAATACTGAAAAAGTCAGTTGTTTTGCACCAATTTTGCTGAGGACTTTGCTTGGGATTTGGTATCCTAATGATAGTTCGCGAATTTTTACGTAGGAGTTTTCAACTACGTATAGTTCATAACGTGACGAACCATATTGTGGACCACCCCAGTTGTATGTCCCGTTGTAGTACAATGCTTGCGAGATAACGTTGGTATTTTTTTCTCCGTTGGCCAGTACCCCTTCCATCAACATACCATCATTGAACACTCTCTCGCCGTTGGGTCCTTGAGTCGCCGTAGTTTGTACACCTTTGCCGTCTTTTATATAATAACTAAGCCCACCACTTTCGGTATCCATGTATTTTGTACTTTCTTCCAACAAGCCACGGCTTATCATCCAGAAAAGTCCTGTTGGCATGATATGCCCTCCAAAACGGTAATCAAGGTTAACATCTAATACGATACCTTTGTAAGAGAACGTGTTAAGTAATCCACCAACAGCTTTGGGCATGGCATTCCCTACTTTGTACATTTTGCTGCCATCAAGTTTATAAAGACCATTGGCTTGTACAACCAAAGCACCACTACTGTGCTTTTCGATGAGTGGGGTATAGAAATCACCCATAGGCTGCCCCACTACCGAGCGCAGTTGAGCAGCGGCGCCGTCGAAATCTGAGTGAAGAAGTTCCGTAGAGTTATTAGCTAATTTTTCTACGACATTTTTGTTTTTCGCAAAAGTAAAAGTCGTTTCCCAGTTGAGTTTACGACCTTGTAATGGAGAAGCATTAATCAAAATTTCCACCCCTTTGTTACGAAGTGTACCGATGTTTGCCAATACCGATGTAGCACCAGAAGTCGCTGGAATAGTAAGTGGCAAAATTTGATCTCTGATTTGACCATTGTAATAGTTGATTTCTACCCCAAGACGTTTTCCAAAAAACTTTGTTTCCAAACCAAATTCAAACTCATGTTTTTGTTCTGGTCTGATACCATCATTGCCGAATGAACCTGGAATATTTGTGAACAATACAGCTTGACCACCTGATTGCTGAATTCCTAAAGTTCCTTGGTTGTAAGCGATGTTGGCACGGTAAATATCAGGATAGTTACCTACGATACCCCATGACCCACGAAGCTTACCAAAACTAATGAACGACGGTAACTGGAAGGCATCCGTAAAAACAAAGCTCGCATTGACAGAAGGATATACGAATGTGTTGTTATTAGGATTCATCGTAGAAGTACGGTCTCTACGGATAGTTCCTTCTAAGAATGCAAACCCTTTGTAATCCAAATTTACAGTTCCAATAAGGGCATCCTTCACGAGTGTTGTACGAGATGAGCCGCTGTTTGCGAGGTTTACAGAAGCCGCAATATCAAATAGATTCTCGGTACTCAAACCTCCGTTTGTTCCTCGGCTTGTTTGGGTGTAGAGTTCCTTTGTTGCAGTGTAGCCTCCCATTACGTTAAATTCTAAGTCTTTGTTGATTTTCTTAGTATAAGTCAACAAAGCGTCTCCGTATAAAAGTGATGAAATTGCGTTTGCTAAGCTAAATGCACCAGAGTAACCAAATGCGAGTGGACGCTCAGTAGATTGACGAGTTTCGTCTCTCTGAGAAGTAAAGTCCGTAGAAGTACGGAGGCGAAGTTTGAGCCCCTCTACAATTTGGTAGTGGTGCGTCATGCTTGCAATTACACGATTGCTATATTCGTCATAATTATGCTCTTTGATACGCCACACGTAGTCAGCAATATCTCCTTTGAAACCATTGTAAATAATGTTTTCGCTTGGGGTAAGGCTTTGTGTAGCCGCCCCTGTCACGAAACGATATCCTTTACTTGTCTTATATTTGTTGAAATACCAATCTGCATTGTCGAAACGGTTCATCATCCCCGTAAAATTGTTCACCATACGGTCAATTGAATACGGGCGGTTGTGTGTGTACTGATTGATGTAGTTAACCATTACGTCAGTTGACCACTTTTTACCGATTTTGAAGCTACTGTTAAGGTTTGCAATGTTCTTGACGTTATCAGAACCAAGACTAATACCGCGATTATCCTGACGGAGTCAAAGAAAAACGAAGGTTAGAATTATCCGTCGATTGCGATATCGCTAAGTTGATGTTGGAATTACTTCCCTGTTGAAAAAGACCTTCGTAAGCACTTGGCTGCGCTTCATAAGGACGCACTACACCATCCCATCCCATTGTTGGCTTACCATCAAACTTGGGACCAAAATTAAGGTTGGCGTTTATAACACCACGCGTTTCTTTAGTACCATCGCCGTTGGTATCATAATAAATAAATCCTTCAGCATCCTGCCCTCCATTGCTTACATGAACAGGCGCACCTGTACCACGAATGTTCTGGTAACGAGGCAAATAAGCCACCTTATCTACACTATAGCTGGCGTTAAATGTTACACCAAGTCCTTTTTTACCTTTACCACTTTTTGTAGTGATAAGAACTACACCGTTTACGGCCTCAGAACCGTAAAGCGCAGCCGCTGAAGCACCTTTCAAGATGTCGAGACGCTCAATGTCTTCGGGGTTGATATCGAGCAAACCGTTACCACGAAGACGTTGGTCGCTCCAATAATCGTTGTTTCTTACTTCACCATCACGGATAGGTACACCATCCAATACGATCAGTGGCTGGTTTTTACCCGTGATAGAGTTGATACCACGAATGGTGATGTTAGTAGCACTGGTAGCACCCCCAGGGGTAGAAGCAATCCGTACCCCAGCAGCTTTACCATATAATGCCCCAGCAAAGTTGGGAGAAGCCGCTATCACAATTTTGTCTGACTTGATGCTTGAGGTAGCATAACCCGTTGCACGTTGTTCTTTTGACAAACCAAGACCCGTAACAACAACTTCTTGCAACTGGGAAGCATCCTCTTCCATGAGAACATCTACCACTGTTCGGTTTCCAATCACTATTTCTTGGGTTTTGAAACCAATGTACGAGAACACCAATGTTCCTTTGTTGGATGTAGCAATACTAAACTTTCCGCTACCGTCTGTCGTAGTTCCTGCATTTGTACCTTTTACCACAACCGATACCCCTGGGAGAGGTTGGCCATCTGGTTGCGAGGTAACCTTACCTGTTATCGTTTGGGCGAAAACAGGACCGCTTATCATTGCTAAAATAGCAATAAGCATAAGTAATGTTTTTTTCATAGTTAAAAGTGCATTGTTTGATTATTAATAAAAAAATTAGAAATAGGTAACAAAAAGAGGGGTTATTTGGGTGAAAATACAGAATTATTTTACAATAATAGGAAGAAAATTAACAAGCGCAAATAAAATTAATAAAAAAATAATTTTTATATATATTGATTAGTAAAAAAAATTAATATTACATTTATAGGCATAAATTCAAGTAATTTAGCGAGTCGTTTATCTTATCTAAATATGTTTGATCCTATTACATCGTCTGAGGCAGATATTTTATCAAAAACTTCAGTAGTTGACTACAAGAAAAGTCAACATCGCCGCCGCATTCTTACGGAGCTTTATCGCTCGGGTACTTCATCCATCGCCGAATTGGCGCGTGTCATCCATAGTAGTGTTCCCTCTGTGACAAGTATTGTCGAGGAAATGGTAGAAGAAAAATGGATTGTACCCGTAGGTACTGGTATCACGAAACAAGGTCGCAAACCCGTTTTGTTCAGTTTAAGTACCGAACGTTACTATGTAGTTGTGTTGGATGTAAGTACACACGACACTAAGGTGCTGATTATGAATCTAAAAAATGAGGTAGTACTAAGGCGCGACTTTGACTTACGTTTAGAAGACTCCCCTTATTTCCTCAATACGCTCATCGAAATCACCGATGAGGTATTGAAGGAATCTAATATTCGGTATGACGACTTTATGGCGATGGGAGTCTCGGTGGCGGGGTTGGTTGATACCCGTAAAGGCTACAATTTCACTTATCGTAGCCTCAATCAAAGTGAGAACTCGTTTGGCAACATTTTAGAGAACTATTTTAAGTTCCCCGTCTATGTCATCAATGACACCAAAGCCACTACATTGGGCGAACATCGTTTTGGTTTAGCTCAGGGGAAAGATCATGTCTTAGCTATTTATATTGATTGGGGCGTTGGCTTAGGAGTCATTCTAAACGGAGAAGTTTTCCAAGGGGCCTCAGGATTTGCGGGAGAATTAGGCCACATCCAAGTTGTACCCAACGGCGAGCTGTGTCATTGTGGAAAAGTAGGTTGCTTAGATACGATTACATCGGCGGCCTCCTTAATCCGACGTATCAAAAAAGGCTTGGCAGAAGGGCGCATTTCCAGGCTGTCAGCCATTGAAATAGACCAAATAGATGCCGAAACCATCATAGATGCTGCTTGGCAAGGAGATTCGTTTGCCATTGACATCCTACACGAAATCGGAATGGAACTCGGGAAAGGTCTTTCAATTGCTATCCACCTCTTCAATCCTGAGATTATTATCGTAGATGGAATCGTGGCTAAAGCAGGGGCTTTTATTACTAATCCTATCGAACAAGCTATCAATAAATACTGTCTTACTGATTTTCGTAGTAATCTAAATGTAGTAATTTCTCAGCTGGGACAAGAAGCCAAGTGGCTGGGTACACAGGCATACGTCGTA
>JBGAUP010000210.1:0-10857 GCA_044228585.1 Runella sp.
CATAGCTAAATCTTCTATCGGAATGAATCACCGTGCGTCCAAACCACTCTTTCACAATTTTAGCTTCGTCATTCAACTCAAAAACCGCCGAAAACGTCAACTTATCTTCATTTGGGCGTAGCGAACATAAATTATTCGAGAGTTTTTCGGGCAACATTGGCACGGTTCTATCCACCAAATACACCGACGTAGCGCGGGCGTAGGCTTCGCGTTCGATTCCTGTATCTGGACGAACATAGTGCGTTACGTCGGCAATGTGTACCCCAATTTCGTAGTGACCGTTGTCCAAGTATTTGACCGAAATCGCATCGTCAAAATCTTTGGCATCGGCGGGGTCAATGGTAAAAGTAAGTACGTCGCGCATATCACGACGGCGGGCGATTTCCTCCGAAGAGATAATCTCTGGAATGGCATTGGCTTCGGCTTCGATTTCTTCGGGAAATTGATAAGGCAGTCCAAATTCGGCCAAAATAGCGTGCATTTCGGTTTCGTTCGAACCTGCTTTTCCCAACACCTCCACTACTTCCCCCTCCATTCGCCTCGACCGAGTAGGATACTGCGTAATGTGTATCAGCACTTTGTCGCCATCTTGCGCATTTTTGAGTTTTGTTTCAGGAATATAGACATCTTCGTACATCCGACGGTTGTCAAGCGAGACAATACCGTACTTGGGCCAAAGTTCAATCTCTCCGACAAACTCCGTACGCCCGCGTTGGAGAACTTCCTCTACCCGCCCTTCACGACGGCGACCACTTCGATAATCACTAAAAAGTGTAATCCGTACCGTATCTCCGTCCACTGCACCGCGTAAGTCATCGGAATCTATCCACACGTCGGGGCTTCCCGAAATGCGTAAATCAACAGAGGGTTCGGAGTCGAGTACCACGAAAGCGTAGTTTTTATTGACGTGTTCTACTTTCCCAATCAGCACATTGGCACTTACGTTGGCCAAATACAGCCCTTGTTCGGTCCGTTTTACGCGTCCTTCCTCAATCAATTCATCTAATAGCCCATTAAATATGAGCCGCAACTTCTGGTCATCGGCATCAAAATGGTCGTGAAGTTGTTGCAGTTCAAAGGGTTGTTCGTTATTAATTTCAAAAAAAGTAGCAATCTCTGATTTGAATTCATCCAAAAACGAAACGATTTGTTTTTGGGGACGAGCCTGTTTCTTTTTAGGCTCGCGTGATTTTTGTTTTTTCTTCATACAAGTAAATACTTCTACTCAAATAAACTACTTTTTCGGCAAAATCATTGCATCGGGCAATTTTTCCAAAACTAAAAACCAGTTTATTTCGTACGTAGTTATAGAGTAAACCTAATCATCCCACAACTCAAATGCAATCTTACTATAATCCAGAAGACCTCAAAAAATTTGGTAAAATTGGTGCTTTTGGCGCCAAAAACTTAGCCGACGATTTTTTCAAATACTACGCCGACGTTTTTAACGATGGCGCACTTACTTCGCGCGAAAAATCGCTCATAGCCCTTGCCGTGGCCCATGTCCTCAAGTGTCCCTATTGCATCGAGGCTTATACCACCGATACACTCGAAAAAGGCTGCTCCGAAGACGAAATGATGGAAGCCGTACACGTAGGCGCAGTCATGGCTGCAGGAATCACGCTTGTACACAGCACCCAGATGATTAACAAAGCAAAGGAATTGACAATGTAAACTAAGGAGCGAGGAGTCTGAAGCGAGAGGTCAGAATAAAGTTAAAACTCGCTTCTCACTTCTCACTTCTGCCCAAAATATGAATCCTGTCAAATCACTCAAAGCCCAGAAACACGAGTTAGGCGAAACGAGTTTTCAACTGCATATTCTCAATAATGACGAAAAACTGGGACAACGCTTACCTTCTTTTTGTGAAACATTAGCCCCTATTGGATTATTTCCGCTTCAGCCTACACAGATTGATATTTTTCAAGTAAACGTGGGTAAAATGTGCAATCAGGTATGCAAACATTGCCACGTGGACGCAGGCCCCGACCGCAAGGAAATTATGACGCAGGAGACAATGCAACTGTGTTTGGATGCTTTAAAAAATCATACATTCAAAACCATTGACTTGACGGGTGGAGCTCCCGAAATGAACCCTCATTTTCGGTGGTTTATTGAGCAAATTCGGGCCATTGACAACGAAATAAAGATCATTGTTCGCTGTAATCTGACCATTATTTTGGCCAATAAAAAGTACCACGACTTGCCCGATTTCTTTAAAAAACACCAAATAGAAGTTGTTTCTTCTCTCCCTTTTTATACCGCCAACCGCACTGATTCACAACGAGGCGATGGCGTTTTTGAAGATTCTATCAAGGCACTGCAAATGTTGAATGAAGTTGGTTATGGCAAAGAAGATACAGGCCTGACACTCAACCTCGTCTATAACCCCGCAGGGGCTTTTTTGCCAAGTGGACAGGCAGGCTTAGAACGAGAGTTTAAACGTGCGTTAAAAACCAAATACGGTATTGAGTTTAACAGTCTTTTTTGTATCACTAATATCCCCATTAGTCGTTTTTTGGATTACTTACTCGTAAGTGGCAACTACGCGGCTTACATGGAAAAATTAGTCAATTCGTTTAATCCCCTTGCCGCCGCCAATGTCATGTGCCGCAATACACTTTCGGTGGGCTGGGACGGCTCTTTGTATGATTGCGATTTCAACCAAATGCTTGATTTGAAAGTAAGTAGCAAAGCCAAACACCTCCGAGATTTTGACTTAGAAGACCTCTCTAAACGCTCCATTGTGATCAATCAGCACTGTTATGGGTGTACCGCTGGTGCAGGTAGTAGCTGTGGAGGAGAAGTAGCATAACAAAACCCAAATCGGATTTCTTGAAAAAAGTCAACTCTTTCTTATATTTGTGCCTAAAAATAGTATGCTTGCATAAGACCTATTGAAATCAACCAATGGAAACCTACGGACGAATTCTTTTGATTGCGATGCCCATCTTTTTGGGGTTGGTGTTACTGGAAAAAATTTACGGCTCACTCGTAAAAAAACAGCCTTTTCGCACGATGGACATGCTTTCGAGTCTAAGCTCGGGCTATACCAATGTGATCAAAGATGTGCTGGGCTTAAGTGTCTCGATTCTTACCTATGGTTACATGGTAGAGCATTGGGCTATTTATAAAATCCAATCAACGATTTGGACCTACGTGGTAGCGTTTATTGCTTTGGATTTTTCGGGCTACTGGGTACACCGTTTGAGTCATCAAATTAATTTTTTCTGGAACAAACACGCCATTCACCACAGCAGCGAAGAGTTTGATTTGGCCTGTGCCTTGCGGCAGAGTATTTCGTCGTTTGTCAACTTGTTTACTATTTTCTTACTGCCAGCAGCCTTACTTGGGGTTGATTCCCAGGTGATTGCCGTGGTTGCTCCTCTGCATTTGTTCGCGCAGTTTTGGTATCATACGGTTTATATTGGCAAAATGGGCATTTTGGAACATATCATCGTGACCCCCTCACACCATCGGGTTCATCATGCCATCAATCCTGAGTATTTGGACAAAAACCACTCACAGATTTTCATCATTTGGGACAAACTCTTCGGGACTTTTCAGGAAGAGCTACCCAATGTTCCACCCGTATATGGAATCACCCGCCCCGCACAGACGTGGAATCCCATAAAAATCAACTTCCAACACCTGTGGTTGCTGATTAAAGATGCCTATCGTACCAACAATTGGGCTGATAAATTTCGGATTTGGTTTATGCCAACGGGGTGGCGTCCTGCCGATGTCATTGACAAATACCCCGTTCCCAAAATTGAGAATCCTTACGATTTCCAAAAATACGCGACCCAAGCCTCCACAGCTATGTTGGTATGGACTTGGTTTCAGTTTTTGTTTACGTTTGCTCTCATTAATTATTTCTTCTTGAACATTGGTAAAATAGGTACGCCCAATATTTTTGTTTACGGCGGTTTTATCTTTTTGTCGGTTTTTGCTTACACCGAACTCATGGATCGCAACCCTTATGCTTGGCTCTGGGAAGGAATCAAAAATGCACTGGGTCTGTGGCTCATTTATCGAACCGATTGGTTTGGAATGGGGGCGTCGTTGCCGTGGGCTACGGTAGCCTTGGCCAGTTATTTTGTGCTGGCTACGGTGATTGTGTTACTTTTTGTGAAGTTTGAGATTCAAAAGAAAACAGCAAGCCCTAACCAAGTACTGGTACATAGTTAGGGCTTCGACCCGTTTAACCTTGTTCGTCCCACAGATTTTCTAACGTATAATCGCTGCCCTCTAAGCACCAAAAATTGCCCTTGATGTAACGATAATGCAAGTCTAAACCCCGCATGGCTTCCATGTCTTGGTCAGTCAATTCGATGTCGGCAGCGGCTAAATTTTCTTTGAGTCGGTGAACATGTACTGATTTTGGAATCACCGAAGTGTCTCGATTGACAGCCCAAGCCAACATCATTTGAGCAGGAGTACATCCTTTTGACTGAGCTAATTGTTGAATCATCTGATTTTCAAACAGTTTGGGTTCTCCCTCAACGATGCGATTAGCTGGTCGGTCGGCTGAACCTAACGGACAATAGCCCGTCAGGTGAATACCATTAGATTGGCAATAGTTCAATACTTCCCATTGTTGCAAAAAAGGGTGCAATTCCAGCTGGTTGACTTCAGGACTGACACCAGTAGCGTTGGTAATTTCTTCTATTTTCTTGATGCTGAAATTTGAAACGCCAATGTGACGCGTCAGCCCCATTTCCTTCAATGCAATCATCTCAGCCCAAGTTTCCGAAAGAGGTACTTTCTTTAAACTGAGCATGTCCTCCCCTGTTTGGGGATACGACACCTCCCGTTTCAGAGCCACTGGCCAGTGAATGAGGTACAAATCCAAATAATCGAGCTGTAAATCTGCCAAAGTAGTTTTAATAGAAGGTAAAACGTACTGTTTTTCGTGGCTGTTGTTCCAAAGCTTGGAGGTAATCCACAGTTCTTCTCTTTTGACCGTTCCTTCTGCCAGTGAATCCGCAAACGCCTGACCAATTTCTTTCTCATTGCCATAGACCAAAGCACAATCGAAGTGACGATAGCCTATTTCGATAGCTGCCCGAACTGCCGCATACACCTCTCCTTTGGCTGATTTCCACGTGCCCAGCCCCAGTGCGGGCATTTTATCACCGTTGTTAAAAGTTAGATATTTCATTTTAAAGTTATGTTATCTCAAAACCATCCGTAGTTACAATGAGTTAAACAGTACAAACTCACTTTTCTAATGTCATTTCAGGGAAAAAACATTTTAATTATCGGCGCAAGTTCGGGTATCGGCCTTGCCATTGCCCAGTCGCTGCAAACCGAAGGCGCCAATGGGACGTTACTCAGTCAATCGGATCTCTTTTTGATGCCTTACCCGATATATTGCACGGCATTGTGTATGCCCCAGGTAGTATCAATCTCAAGCCATTTCAGCGGTTTTCGTTAGATGATTTTCGCAACGATTTCGAAATCAACGTTTTAGGGGCTGTTGCTGCCATTCAAGCCAATTTAGGACGCTTACGCAAAGCCAATGGCGCTTCCATTGTGCTGTTTAGCACGGTAGCCGTTCAGACAGGTATGGGTTTTCATGCCTCTATTGCTACGGCCAAAGGAGCTGTAGAAGGATTGACTCGCTCACTTGCTGCGGAGTTGGCTGCTGCCAAGATTCGATGCAATGCCCTTGCCCCTTCGTTGACTGATACGCGTTTGGCAGGAGCTTTGCTCTCAACCGATGAAAAACGCGATGCTTCCAACAAACGCCATCCTATTGGGCGGGTAGGTACACCACAAGACCTGGCTGCCGCCGCGAAATTGCTACTTTCTGACGAAGGAAGTTGGATAACAGGCCAAGTGATTGGAATTGACGGGGGAATGGGACGCCTAAAATAATTTGAGGTCAGGAATCCACCTATTTGTAGATACCTAACCTCTTTCACTGGTTCATTTTTTATTTAAACTTGCCTGTACTTGGACTATATTTCCCAAAAGGGAAACTAAGCCCTACATTAATGCCCCACGAGCGATTGTGAACATCAGCAATGACATTCATGACTTGGGCAAGGCCAAGATTGTACCGTAAATCAGCGTTTAGCCATATTTTATGGCCAATAGAGTGGTTAAATCCTATCCCCATAGCAGCACCTGCGTCTATTCCCTTATAAGGCTGACCTGTTCCCCCTATATTAATAGATACTCCGCTTTCATTGGTGGCTCTTGCTAAAAATCCAATGTAAGGTCCAAGCATTAATTTAGGACGCCCGGTTGTTACACGGCCATTAAGGTAATAAGTACCCATAATCGGAATCTGAATATAGTCTAAGTCCCCTTTGACAACAATCAAGTTAAAGAGACTGCCCCACCCATTCTTGACACGAGAATTTGGCCATTTACGCCAAATCTATCCTTTCCACTACAATTAATGGAAATACCAGCCGTAGCACCTGTTTTCCAATCATTATAAATTGTATTCCCCGCCAGCTTAGAAAAGTTAACACCTACAATTGGCCCGATAGATACATTTTCTTGGGCAATACCCTCCGTAAAAGATACTGCAGCAACAATAAACAAATTAACAAAAAACTTTTTCCTGGTAATTAAAAACTAAATTTCGAAGAGCTACTTTGGTATCATCATCTTGTTTATTTCGGCATCGTAGGCCGCACCTCAATTTTACTTGGCAAAGTACGTGATTCATTTTTAACAAATCAACTACGATTTGTCCAATGTCTTCGGGTTGAATCTTCCAAGCATCTTTTTCAGACGGCTGATGGTTGTTGAAATGAGTAGCCACCGAACCTGGCATAATGGTCGTCACTTTGATGCCATCATTACACATCAAGCATAACTGCTTGAGTAAAACCGACCAATCCAAATTTGCTGGCGTTGTAAGCAGATCCATTAGCGAAGAAATTGGTACCTGCCAAACTGGCAATTGTAATGAGGTATCCTTTGGAGGCTTTCAAGGCAGGTAAGGCGGCTTTGGTACTATAAAATACCCCAGTAAGATTAATATCAATCGTTTCTTGCCATTGTTCGAGGGTCAATGATTCGATAGGAGCAAAATGCCCCACGCCCGCATTAGCCACTATTACATCTAAACTGCCCCAATGCTGAACGACTTGATTTACTGCGTTTTGTTGTGATTCAAAATTCGAACATCAGCTACAATTCCCAACGCAAATCCTTCTTTTATTAGGTTCAATTGAGCAGCCGCCGCGTTTTACTGTCTCCTCATTTCGCCCCGTAATGGCTACTTTTTTTATTCCTTCTTTGATAAGCATTTCGGCTACTCCGTAACCAATCCCTTTTGTTCCACCCGTAATGAGGGCTGTTTTTATAGTGTTTGACATAGTAATTAATCATTATTCGATGGTGTAAAACCAAAACCTACCTATTGTGATAAAAGTTCGGGAATAACATGGGAACTCGACGGCGGTATTCAAGGTATTTTTCGCCAAATTCAGCTACAAGCTTGCGTTCTTCAAATACAATTCCGATCAGAATATAAATCGTAGCGCATACGGCTGTGATAAGGCTTCGAAGCGAAGCATCTTCCAAAAACATTCCCCAAACCAGCAAAATAGTTCCCGTATAAAGTGGATGTCGCACGTATCCCAATAATCCACCGCTCCTAAACTCATTGTTAACCAATGGAGAAGAGGCTTTTAAACCCGAAAATTCCCATAAATCATAACCCAACAAAGCTATTATTGCAATCAATAAGCCTCCATATTTCATCAAATTGCCAAAGGCATCGATTCGCCAATCAAAATCCCAAAGTATCTCAAACGGCATCGTTTGCTGATACCACAATAAAAGCCACCAATAATACAAACGCTATCAAGTTGTAAATCAGACGATAGTAACGGTAGCTATTACCCATGGTTTTGCTTAAAAATAGTTTGACTTTATTACTTGCCAACATGCTATGTAGTGAACCGTAGGCAATCCAAAGGAGGATTTGAAGGAGATAGGTAAGCATATTGTTTGAGCTATTTATGACAAAGATGAGAAATTCCTGTATCCTTATTACAATCTTATTATTTTTGTCAGCTATTTCACTTTGAGCCATCTCAAACCTCATTCCAATTTATGAGAAAAACTACGCCTTATTTCGGCCTTTTTATGGGTTGTTATGGTATCTTACACCTTTGCCCAATCCTACAAACCTCCAATTTTCACCGACCCCGATCGGATGAAAAAAATCGAGGCAGTACTGCCTACCATTGATAAAATTTACAAGGAATACGCCGAAAAAAATCATTTCCCAGGGTTTACCTACGGCGTGGTGGTCGATGGCAAACTGATTCATACAGGCACAGCTGGCTACACCGACATTAGCAAAAAAATCCCCGCTACCACCCAATCGCTTTTCAGAATTGCGTCCATGAGCAAGAGTTTTACGACGATGGCCATTTTGCAATTGCGCGACGCGGGTAAACTCAATTTGAACGACCGTGCGGATAAGTACATCCCCGAAATGAGGTATACAAAACTGCTGATTGACGCGCCAGCCATTACCATTCGCCACTTACTGACGCACGCCGCAGGTTTTCCCGAAGATAACCCTTGGGGTGACCGTCAGTTGGCCGACACCAATGAAGAGTCATTGAAGCTGATTCAAAGCCCTATTGCTTTTTCAAATACGCCAGGGGTCGCTTACGAATATAGCAACTTGGGAATTACGCTTTTGGGCTATATTATTCAGAAGGTTTCGGGAAAAACGTACCAACAGTTTATCAACGAGTCTATTTTTAAACCACTTGGCATGACGCATACCAAATGGGAGTATGCCGAAGTGCCCGCCGACAAACTTGCCCACGGCTACCGTTGGCGCGACGGCCAATGGACAGAAGAAGCCTTACTCCACGACGGAGCGTGGGGCGCTATGGGTGGGCTCATTACTTCAATCGAGGACTTTAGTAAATACATGGCGTTACACTTGGCGGCTTGGCCTCCCAAAAATGACGCAGATAGCGGCCCTCTCAAGCGGAGTTCGATTCGCGAAATGCACCAACTGAACATCATAAGCGGCTTTCCCGCAGTTCGGCACGCCACGGGGCGTCCATACAAGGGTCGCTCATTGCTACGGGCTCAACTGGATGCGTGATTGCGAAGGGCGCGAGTACATAGGGCACAGCGGAGGACTCCCAGGCTTTGGGAGCAACTGGTGCATTTTGGCTCAGAGCAGACACGTAGCGTAGTGGCTTTGCCAATGTTACGTACGGCCCCAACGGCCCCGATTATCTGCAAATTTTGACACGTTCATTGTGGCGCTCCAACTGAAACCCTCACACTGTCTGCGTCGGATATTTTGAAACAACGCCAGCAACAGCTCACTCAACTGCTTCCCAACTGGCAAAACGCGGAAAGCAGCGGCCTTTTTGCCGAAAACTTCTTTGCGGATTACTCATTGGAAGCCCTCAAAAAAGAAGCAACGGGGTTGTTTGAAAAAGCGGGTAAAATTATCAGCGTGAAAGAAATTGTTCCAGAAAACCAGCTTCGGGGTCGTTATCTTATCGAAGGGGAAAAGGCTACGCTATGGGTGTCGTTTACGCTTACGCCCGAAAGTTCTCCGTTGATTCAGGAGTATCATATTGGGGAGGTGAAGAAGCCTTAGCCATCCCAAAGCTCTGATAAAATAAAGTGTGCTCCATGTCTCAACACAGCGCATGGAGCCTATTTTTAATCCCGCTCACCGTATTAAGTCCTAGTTATGCAAAAGGCTGAAAGAGTGACTTTTAAGGTAATCATAAGCTACCTGAACATGCTCTTTTTTAAACAATTCTTTCTTACGATTATTCCATTTAGCAATAGAATTTATTACCTCTTCAAGGGTGTACTGTGGATACTGTACTAAAATAAAATCTACAGTGGACAGAATTTCGAGTGAAAGTTCAGATGTGTAGTTTGACAAAAATTTGATGAGATTTTTCACGCGCTGTGCATCCTCAAAGCTCAACTGCTTGTCTATGTATTGAGCTACTTCATGCCATTTTTCATAATTCAATTGTAAAGGTTCAAATGGTTTAGCTTGTCCTTGTTCCATCCCTCTCAGATAAACTCCATTAAGATGGTACAATACTTTTTCAACACCAATTGCATAAGGCCCGTAATGGTACGCCTTGAAGTCAAGGTTTAATTTTTGTCCTTGCCTCTGCAAAAAGTAAGCAAGTTTATTAGCTACAAATAAGCTACTAAACTCTCCAGCGCTTTCAAATGCAAATAGTGCATAAAGCAAAGAGGCACGAGCGGGTGTTAACTGTACGTTTTTATGGTTTTCTTGCTTTTGCAAAATAGCCTTAATAGCGGCATTTGGCTCGTAGATGATTATTTCCGTTTCCAAGCCAATCAATGCTTGTTCTATCATAGGTTTGACTTTGTTCCAATCTAAGCCTCCATTGCCACTACCTAGTGGGGGAATAGCGACACTTTTTATATTCTCCCTTTGTAGCAATTCCCTAAGAGCCGCCAATCCTTTCTCAATGTATTCATACTTGGATGGATAACGCCAATGTACTTTCGTAGGAAAATTTATTATTAGTTTTTTACCAAAATGTATATTTTCGTCCCATACTGTTAAAAGTTTACCTGGTTCTAACTCTTTTCGCTTGCAGGCTTCAATATATACTTTGTTATTGTTAGGAAATGCTTCTTTAAACTGCAATGCAATTCCTTTACCCATTACACCTACAGTGTTTACGGTATTTACAAGGGCTTCCGCCCCTGATTGCATCATATCACCTTCAAATGTTTTTATCATAATCTAAAAGAAATACTCTGTCTGAATATTTACAGCCAAATTAATATTATTCTCTATCAGTAATTTATTCACAGAGTTTGCTGAATTTTGGTCATATACGT
>JBGAUP010000211.1:0-11680 GCA_044228585.1 Runella sp.
CTGGGTGTCATTTCACCAAAGCGGCAAAATTGTCATTTATCCAATGCAGGCAGCCAATCGCCGTCTGGAGCGCCGAATGGATATTATTGAAGACCTCAAAAATCGCTTTCAAGTAGAACAAATCATTGATTTGACCCACTTTGAAAACGAAGGTAAATACCTCGAAGGAACGGGTAGTATGGTGCTCGACCGTCGTTATAAAATTGCCTACGCTTGTTTGTCGCCTCGTACGCACGAAGAAGTATTAGATGCTTTTGGGGATGCTTTGGGCTACAAAATCGTGAAATTTAACGCAAGCGATGCCAACGGTAAAGCCGTATATCACACCAACGTCGTGATGTGTATTGGAGATGCTTTTGCAGTGGTTTGCTTGCAAGCCATCAAAGACCTCGACGAACGATTGATGCTACGCGAAGAACTCGAAAAAACGGGTAAGCAGGTGATTGAAATTACCTTAGAACAAATGAATCGTTTTGCGGGTAATATGCTGTTGGTCAATAACAAACGAGGCGAAAAACTATTGGTCATGTCCACTCAAGCTTTTGAGTCGCTTACCCACAAACAACGCGATGAAATGGACGATTATGCTGTCTTGGTTCACTTTGATTTATCTGTTATTGAAGCCAACGGTGGTGGTTCGGCACGTTGTATGATGGCCGAGGTTCACTTGGCCGAGAAATAAACAGTTCACAGTTCATATGTTTACAGTCCGCAGGTCAAAGTTATGGTCTGACTATCGTCTGACCTTTGCCTCTTACTTTACACCCTACACTTTCCAGTATGACTTTTGGCGAATTAAATCTAAATAAATCACTTTTAAATGCCTTAGACGACTTGGGCTACACCACCCCCACCACCATTCAGCAGAAGGTGTTTTCGGTGGTGATGTCTGGCCAAGATGTGTATGGCATTGCCCAAACGGGTACGGGTAAAACTTTTGCCTATCTGCTGCCCTGTTTGCGTCAATTTCAATTTTCAAAAGAGAAGATTCCTCAATTGGTGATTCTTGTTCCTACTCGCGAGTTGGTAGTTCAGGTAGTAGAAGCGACCCAAAAACTCATTGGTGGCTACGCCGGGACGTTTGGTAGATTTGTTGGCGAGTGGGGTTGTCAAGCCTAAAAATATTAAAAAATTGGTGATTGACGAAGCCGATGAGATGCTGAATCTTGGATTTCGGGCGCAGTTGAAACTCATTTTGGATACCCTACCCGTCAAGCGTCAAAACTTGCTTTTTTCGGCTACCATTACTGAAGAAGTGGAAGAATTGATGAACACGTACTTCAATCATCCCGCCAAAGTAGAGGCTACGCCCGTAGGAACTCCTTTGGATAATATCTACCAGATAGCTTACCAGGTTCCTAATTTTTATACTAAAATAAATTTACTGGAGCTTTTGCTCGGGCATGACCCCGACATGGTCAAGGTACTGGTGTTTGTGGCTACCAAGCATTTGGCCGAAAAAGTATATGAACAACTGCTACCTGAATTTGGCGAACAATTGGGCGTGATTCACTCCAACAAAGCCCAAACCCAGCGTTTTGAGGCCGTTAAGCGTTTTGAGAGCGGGGAATGTCGGGTTCTCATTGCTACCGATGTCATTGCCAGAGGGTTGGACGTAGCAGAGGTGTCGCACGTTATCAATTTCGATATGCCCGAACAGCCCGAAACCTATATTCACCGCATTGGTAGAACGGGACGCGTGGATAAAAAAGGGATTGCCATTAGTTTCATCACGGAAAAGGAACAAGAGCAACAAGCCGCCATTGAAAACTTGATGCAGCAACTCATTCCTGTACGACCTTTACCCAAACACTTGGAGATTTCGGATGAGCTTATCAGCGAAGAAATACCGAGAAGCTACCTGAAAATTCCCGAAGTAAAAATCATCAAAAGCGAAACTTACGGAGGTGCATTTCACGAAAAATCAGAAAAGAACAAAAAAGTAAACGTTCGGCGCAATCACGCCGAAGAAATGATGAAAAAGTACGGAAAGCCTATCCGAAAAACGCGCCGCTCTTAATCGGTTTTACCCACTAAGCCAACTAAAATTTCACAAAAATCTTGTGGCGGTACATTACGTACAGTACCAGCCAAACGAGCGCTAAACCTCCCAGTGCATTGAATACTTCGTGCCATTTTTCAGGTAAATGATTATACAGTCCCGCAAAGAGCAGTTTGGAAGAGTGTCCAAAATCTACAAAACGGCAAAGTAGGTAAATAGCCAAAGAATTCATGCCGATTACCTTGAAGAAGAAAGCCCAACGAGTGTATTTCTGCACGTCAATGACCCAATAAAAGAGGACGACCAACAAAAATGACATCCCAGCAGTAAGTAAAATAAACGAGCTGGACCATAGGTGCTTATTAATCGGAAATACCAGCGACCACAGTAATCCTGCTACTACGCCAACCCCTCCCATCAAACCAAGCTGCGATAGTTTTTGGTTGATTGTCAAGTTCTTCTGTAATAAATCGCCCGCCAAACAGCCAAAAATAGTTAAACAGGTGGCCGAAAGCTGAGTAGTCATGGCCAGTTCGTCGTAGGTGGTTTGTTTCAAACGGCCTGGCATGAAGTTACGGTCAATCCAACCCACTAAATTTCCTTCAAAAGTAAGATCGCCCGCGCTGAAGCCAGGCGCAGGGATAAGCATCAACGCGGCAAAATACAAAACCAAAATCCCAATGGCGATATAAAGCATTTGTCTCCACGTGAGATTCATGTAAAGCAAGGCGGTAATAAATGTTGCAATCCCAATGCGTCCGAGCACGGTTCCGTAGCGGATGTGGGCGGGGTCGAAAATATCAACGGGGGCATTTTTGTCCAAAATTCCAAAAAAGAAAAGAATAGCCATCCGTTTGGCTACTTTTTTAGCTAAATCTGCTTTAGAAATGCCTTTTGCTAAACCGCTGGCAAGGCTAAACGACAACGAAGTACCCGCCATAAACAAGAACAAAGGAAAGATAAAGTCGTAAAAAGTAAACCCATTCCAATCGGGATGCTCAAACTGATTGGCAACCGCATCAAGCCAAGCCCAATCGGTTTTGCCTCTCATCAAGTAAATAAACGAGCCACCGCCCGAAATCATGAGCATATCAAAGCCTCGAAGGGCATCGAGCGAAGCCAAGCGACCTTGGGAGGTGCCTGATGGAAGAGGAGTTTTCATTTTATAGGTTTAGGTCTATGGTTGTTTCAAGTACGGTGTTTACTATTTTAAAGGCTATCTATTGTCATTCTATAATCGGTATTTTTCTAAATCTCTTTATTCGGTGAAACGTCAGATAGTTGGCGTCATGATTGTTGTGCGCACCTCCCACGCCGTCGTCGTAGGCGGTGCGGGCGAGGAAAATGATATTTTTACCTTCAAACAACCAATCAACGTACTGAAAACCGTGTTTCATTGTGTCGGGATGTTGCAACACGATGCGTCGCAATTCCCACGTTCGCAAGTCTTTAGAACTGAAGAGTGCTTGGGTATTGCGTAAACTCGCGGGATTTTTGCCCACGTTGGCCGCTTTTACTTCCTGCGGAATGTAGTTGGAAAGTGTCCAATACAGTTTTGATTTGGAGTCGTAGCGAATCGTGAATTTTTTGCTTCCTCCTGGAAAAGGAACAAACCCCGTGGTAGGGTCGAAAGTGGCAGATTTCCCGTCGGAGCTAATGTGTACAAAAGCAGCTTTTTCATCCAACGACGATTTATTGTCCACCCGCAGAATATCTAATAATTGACCTTCGGGAGTAACTACGGCATTGCCTTCAATCCAGCCGCCAAAATTCCCGCCCAGTAGCGTAGAGTCATACCTCAATACATTGCTATGGATCCAGTTGGAGGCTTTCATCAGGTCGGCTTCTAAGGGAATAGACATCATAAAAGCACCGTATCGCTTGCCCCATTTTTTGACGAGGCATGGCATCCTCCATTGCCCGCCACAATCGCCCGTTGTGTTCGATGAGCGGCACGGGAGCGCAGTGGTATTCACCCATCAGTAAGAGCCCATTTTCACCGTCGGTGGGATTGGTCCAAGTAACGCCTTCGTCTGCCGACTTTCGGATGATGGTGTTACCGTGGTGTTTGCTGGTGCCGAGAAAATATAGTTTATTCTGATGCACAAAGAGTTTAGACCAAAATTGACCGTTGATTTCTGAAATCTGAACCCACGTTTTCCCCTTATCGGTAGAGCGATAAATGCGAGAAATGGGGCTTTCAAATTCCTTGGATTGGGGGCCAAATAAATCGTGCGAGGCCAAATAATCACCATTGGGTAAAATGCAGATACTCGGCGAACCAATGTATAATCCCGAAGAGGCAGGACTGTGCGCTACCACCGCGCCAGGCACCTGCGCAATTGCAATTGCTCCTAAAATCCATACGAATAGCCAGCCAAGTAGAAGACGCTTTTTCATTCTTGAAGTACGTTTGAACTAAAAGCGCCAAACGGATTAAAAATACCGGGAGGAGGGGAGTCCGCTTTTTTTCTGCATCAAAATTAGTCGAATGGTGCTAAGGGAAAGAGTCCTTTTGTATGTATTAAGCAAACCTCTAATGGTAGGGTGTTTGGGGCATAAGCCCCAAAATGAGTGTTTCGAAATAGCTTGAGCAGTTCTTTATAAGTTTGTCAAAAAAGCCATTGTATCTACTCCGTCGGCATAATCAGACAGCGTTGGTGTTTGGGCTTGTCCAAAAGATAAACTATTGGGATACCAGCCATGATTAGAAACAATGCATTGGATTTTGTCCTCGTAGTTCGCCAACAACTCTGCTAAATGGTCAGGAGAAGCGTAATACTCAAAAAATAGGACTGAAATGGGTGAAACCAATGCTTCGCTCTGACGAGCAATCAAAAAACCATTGTCAAAGTGAGGTTCTTGGTTGATGAGATACACCGATTTATTGTATTCGTAGTTGTTGAAGTACTTGTGATGATGGATGTAATACTCCTTTTGTGGTTCAATGGATTCGTAAAATGTGCTGAAATCATAACCTTCTGGTACAAAAACTTTTGCCACATTGCGGCAACCCAGTCCGAAGTATTGGAGTATATCTCGCCCCAAGGCCGCCAATTCTTCTTTGGTTTCGTGGCCGTTGATGATTCCGACCGAGGTACGGTTGCGTCGAATAAGATGGGGTTTCTTAGAAAAGTAATATTCAAAATAGCGGGCGGTATTGTCACTCCCCGTGGCAATGTACGCATCAGCCCCATTGAGACGCTCGGCTACGGTGATGCGTTGGATAAATTCAGGTTCGATTTCGATGAGCTTCTCAATCAAAAATGACATCAATGGGCGGTCGTCGTTGCTGAGCTTTGCCAAAATACAGTGACCACTTGATAGTACACACAACAAGTCGTGGAATCCTACGGCGGGGATATTGCCCGCCATAACGACCCCAATTTGCTGGGGAGGGGTTTGGGCAGTAGAAAATTTTGAAGAATACGGCTGTAGCCAACGAATTAACTTTTCTTCGTCTAAGTATTCTTCCGCAATAGCTTGGAGAGACTGCCTAACAAACTCTGGAGTAAACCAATGATTTTGGGAATAAGCTCGGTAAACGATTTCATCTACTGCAGGAGTTTTGAGTAATTTTCCTAAGGTGATGAAAGGAGATATGCGTTTTTTAATAGTATCCATTGAAATATTTATAGGAAAAGTACAAAAAATCAAAGAATTGTGATTTTTATGACTTAACCGAAACTTTAAATAGTTAAATTTGTTTTTTAATTGCAAATGCAAATATCCCAAAACTAAACGATACTCTGCAATTATGGCTATCATGATTACTGACGAATGCATCAATTGTGGTGCATGTGAGCCAGAATGTCCGAATACAGCAATATACGAAGGAGGTGTAGAATGGACCTACGCAGGCGGCACTCATTTGGAAGAAATTGACTACGGCGACGGAACAGTGGTAAGTGCTAAGGTAAAGCAGGCGCCTGTTTCTAACGAATTTTATTACATTGTTACGGACAAGTGTACCGAGTGTATGGGCTTTCACGAAGAGCCTCAGTGTGCGGCGGTTTGTCCAGTGGACTGTTGTGTGCCTGATCCTGATAACGTGGAAGATGAAGAAACACTTCTTGCCAAAAAGGCGTGGATGCATGGTGAATAGTGTTTAAGTAGTATTTTTTGTAAAAAGCCCCTGAATTGCTTCAGGGGCTTTTTTTTGCCCTTTGAGCAGCCATTAAGCGATAGTTTTGAAACACATAATATGTTTTTATGTGTCAAAATAATGTAATTATTCAAATGTTTTGTTGATATAAGTTTTATATATAAAAAGAATAATATTTTGATATTAACGAATAAAACAGAATAAATTAAAAAATTGAATTATTTGAATATTTAATTAAATTTATCTTAAATTATAATCTTAAAATATCAAAAATTGTACTTTTTTGCAAAAAAGTACTTAAAAAATATACTAAAAATTTGGATATATACAAAAATTGGGCAATGTTTGTATCGAAAAACAAAACCACATATTACCCATCTTAAACAAAATAAAATTATGCAAAAGCTACAATTACTTATCTTATGTTTGTTTACGACATTTTTGGCTTTTCCCAAGGGGAATGATGAGGTGAAGGCTGAAGCCAAAACGGAAACTAAGACCGAAGCCAAAACTGAAGGCGAGGAAGAAAAGAAAGGTCAATTTACTTTTTCAGGCTACATTGACTCGTATTATATTGGCAACTTCAACAAACCTGCGTCTCGCTCTAACTTGGGAGCTTACTATGCTCGCGCTTTCGATCAAAAATCGGGTCAGTTTTCGTTAGGTTTGGTACAAACCAAGATGCAATACAGCAGCGAAAAGTCAGATGTTGTCGTAGATTTGGCATTTGGACCTAATGCCGACCTTGGTAACTACGGTAACGTATTGGGCGCACTTGGCTCTAACACCAATACCGCTCTTGCAATCAAACAAGCTTATTTTAACTGGAAGGCTTCGAGTAAATTTACTTTAACGGCAGGTCAGTTTGGTACGCATATTGGTTATGAAGTGATTGACGCTCCCGTTAACTTCAACTACTCTTTGTCAAACTTGTTTAACAATGGCCCGTTCTATCATATTGGTCTGAAAGGTACTTATGCTTTCTCTGACAAAGCCTCTTTGATGGTAGGTTTGGTAAACAACGTGGACAATCTTAACGATAACAACCGCAAAAAAGGGATTATCTCTCAGCTCTTTTTTAAATCCTGCTAAAGGTTGGAATGTATATTTAAACTTCATTAATAGCAACGAAGCCAGTCCTGATGCCAATGGAGATACACCAGATGCCCACTACCGAGTATTTGATGTAGTAACTACTCTTCAGGCTACTGATAAGCTTTTGATTGGAGCAAACGCCGCTTTTGGTTCGCAAAAAGGTGATTATCAAGGAGCAGGTGGCGCAGAAGCCACTCCTTGGGGAGGTGCAGCTGGTTATTTGAACTTTGCCGCTACCGATGTATTTAGCATTGGGGCACGTTATGAGTATTTTGATAATACCTCAGGAGCACGTGCATTGCTTAATCGTAAAGGAGAAGGAACTTCCGTTAATTCATTGACATTGACTGGCAACTTCACTTTGGCAGATGGTCATTTGTTGATTAAGCCAGAGTTTCTTGGATGCCTACAAAAAATTGAATGGCTCTGGAGAAAGTGGAATGCAGCAGTTTGAGGACTCAAAAGGAACTTTTCACTAAAAACTCACAGTCAACTTTAGGCTTAGCTTTCATTTATAAGTTTTAATGGATTTTGTAGATTTTAAGTGGCAATGAAAAACGCCACTTAAAATTCTCTCATAAAATAAAGTACAACCAAAACCAGTCAAATTACAATATGAAAAAGTACATCCCACTCGTGATTCTTTTGGGTCTCAGCCTCATAGGGATTCTGATGCCCGCTATTCCTACTCAAATTGTGACCGAAGGTCTGAATTCTGGCGACATCGCTTGGATGCTTGTAGCAACGGCGTTTGTATTATTGATGACCCCTGGTTTAGCTTATTTCTACGGAGGTATGGTAAACCACAAAAACGTGATTTCGACCATGTTGCAAAGCTTTATTGCCATGGGAGTAATCAGTATTCTTTGGGTAGTGGTAGGATTTAGCTTGGCTTTTGGTGACTCAATTGGAGGCTGGGTAGGCAATCCTATGACTTTCTTTATGTTCAATGGCGTATTGGATGGTAAGCCTTGGTCATTGGCTCCTACTATTCCTTTGGCGTTGTTTGCATTTTTTCAGTTAAAATTTGCCGTGATTACTCCAGCTTTGGTGACAGGTTCATTGGCAGAACGTATCAAATTCCGCTCTTATATCCTATTTATGGTGTTGTTTAGCATATTTGTATATGCTCCATTAGCACACTGGACTTGGCATCCTGATGGTTTCTTGTTCAAATTAGGCGTATTAGACTTTGCAGGAGGTACAGTTGTACACATGTCGGCTGGCTGGGCTGCTTTGGCGGGAGCTTTGTATTTGAAACGCCGTCAGGCACACGTAGAAGCCAATTTCTTGCCCCCAGCCAATATCCCTTACGTATTGTTAGGTACGGGTTTGTTGTGGTTTGGTTGGTTTGGTTTCAACGCTGGTTCGGCAGTAGGCTCTGGGCCATTGGCGGTATCTGCTTTGGCTGCTACCAACACTGCCGCTGCCGCTGCTGGTTTGGCTTGGGTATTGTTTGACGCGGCCAAAGGTAAAAAGCCGTCTGCTTTGGGCTTTTCAATTGGTGCAGTAGTAGGTTTGGTAGCTATCACACCAGCTTGTGGTTTTGTTACTATTCCACAATCTATCTTTATCGGTACTATTTCGTCAATGGTTTCCAACTACTTGGCACACCTTCGTACTAAAACTACTTTAGATGACACCCTTGACGTATTCCCTTGCCACGGTGTAGGTGGTATGATGGGTATGTTGATGACTGGTATCTTTGCTTCTAAAGGAGTGAATGCCGCAGTGGTAGATGAAGGCTTGGCGTATGGCACATTCACTTTGTTCAAAAATCACTTGATTGCTTTGGTATTGGTATCAGCTTTTGCTTTTGTAATGTCATATATTATTCTGAAAGTGACCGACTTGATTGAGCCTTTGCGTGTATCTGAAGAAGACGAAAAAGTAGGCTTGGATATTAGTCAGCACGATGAATTTTTAGTAGAAGCATAATTCAAACCTCAACGAGACCACAGAGGGTTCGCCCTGTTGACTGTGGTTTTGTTGTACTCGTTGAAGCTACTGGCACTGCTGGTAGCTTCATTTTTTTTGCTATTTTTGGGTACGTTATTCATAAAAAACGAACGTATGCCTTCCAAAACCGCAATTACAACTTCGATATTTGATTTGTTTAAAGTTGGCTGCTTCATCAGGTTCACATACGATTGGACCCATGAAAGCAGCTTATCGTTTTCTGCAGCAATTAAAAACGGTTTCTCGTGAAATTGCACAGAAGGGAACCGAAATTCAAATACATCTCTACGGGTCGTTGAGTGCTACTGGAAAAGGGCACGGAACAGATAGAGCTATTATAGGCGGGTTGTTGGGTTGGCAGCCTCACACTTGCGATCCCAAGTCCTTAAATGGGTTAATGAAAAAAGAGGGGGATGTATATGAAGTCATTTTTCAAGAATGTAGGATTTTAATTACTGAAAAAAGCCTAACTTACCATAAAGGCAAAGCTAATTTTCCTCATCCCAATACCATGATTTTGCAACTCCTTGATGCGACAGGAACGGTATTATTGGAGGGAGAATATTACTCCGTAGGAGGAGGATTTATCCAACAAAAAGGCCAAGCCCCCGAAGGTACTACTGAGCAGTTGCCTACCTATCCGTATTCGACCATGGAGCAACTAAAAGCGCATCTGAAGACGAATGGGCTGACGTTGGCTCAATTGATGATTCAGAATGAGCAGGCATTGACGGGGTTGCCCGAAAAAGAAATACTGCGGAAGATTGACCAAATTCTGGATTTTATGCACAAGGCTGTCAAGCGTGGAATTCGCGCTAAAGGGTTTTTGCCAGGCACTATCCGCCTTCAACGCAAGGCTTCTATTTTATACGAGAGAGCCAAACTCCACGCCTCAACGACCGATAGTTTTTTGATTTTTTTAAATGCTTATTGCTTGGCAGCTTCCGAAGAAAATGCGGCAGGAAGTATTGTGGTTACGGCCCCTACGTCGGGAGCGTCGGGCGTATTTCCAGGACTTACTTATCTGATGAAATATCATTTTCACTATTCACCGCAAAAAATGCGAGAGGGTATGCTTGCCGCAGCAGCGGTGGGTTTTTTGGTGAAACATAATGCCAGTATTTCAGGGGCAGAGATGGGCTGTATGGGCGAAATTGGCACTGCGTCGGCCATGGGAGCGGCCATGCTTACGTATGCCGCAGGAGGCAGTATAGAATGTGTGGAGGCCGCTGCCGAAATAGGGATAGAGCATCACCTTGGTATGACCTGTGATCCCATAGGAGGTTATGTTCAAATTCCTTGTATTGAGCGCAATGCCATGGGAGCAGCTAAGGCTTACAATGCTTATTTGTTGGCGATGACGATTGAGCCTCAAATGCAAAAAATTTCCTTCGATAGTGTCATTAAAGTAATGCGAGCCACTGGACGTGACATGTCTAAAAAATACAAGGAAACTTCCGAAGCGGGATTGGCGTTGAGTGTGACCGAGTGCTGAGAGTAGTCCATAGTTTTCTGTGAACGGTTAACTTATGGACTCAGCTGGTAAATTCCTTTCCACTGCGTGGGCTTATAACGTTTATTAAGGCTTGGAAGACGTTTAAACAAATTTGGCATAATGTTTACCTTATCAATGACGTAAGTAGGTGGGTCAGCGGTAAAATTGTCATAGATACTGATGACACTTTCGTAACTATCTAAATTTTCGAAATCGTATCGTGCTAACTCCCAATTTAAATAGGCCGTTGTGGGAAAATTGTCTTTGTATTCACCTTCATCATCCCCAATAACGAGGATTTTTTGCTTATTAATTTGGGCGGGTAGCAATGACTTTTTGATTTTGAGATTTTCTAACCGTGCGGATTTATTGAGCGACAATGCACGGCTCGAAAAGGACGATTGGTACATAAAAAAAATTATGACTACAAATACTGCAAATAAAAGAATCTCGGCCAACCAACGTCGTTGCATAAGCATAAAGAAGTTGACGGAAAAAAAAGCCAAAGGTGGTATAAAAATAATGAATTGCATAGGGGCAATAAACGGCATTAAGATAACAGAGATGATGGCTACAATAGACCAAAGCATCATGATTTGTTGGCAGCGACTTTGATAATTGATAAAACGGGCGTAGCCGATTGTTTGGATAAACCCGAATCCCCCCAGAAGAAAAATACCAGCCATTGTACTGATGACCCCCACAAAATCATCAAAATTATACTTGCGGGTGCGGAATGAAGAATACAATAAATTTTTACTGAAATCGTCGAGGGAATCTCGAAAGAAAAAAAACATCACTGTCAAGGCAATTGGAAATACGTAGCCAAAGAAAGCCAAAGTATGCTGTCGGAAATTCGCCCCCGTGTAGAGCAACATTGAAGTAAATGACCACAGGGCAAAAAGTCCCATAGGCAAATAAAATAAAGTGGCAACGCTTAAATAAAACCCCAATTCAAAAACTTCGTCGGTGACACCTTCCCGTTGCATTTGTCGGATAAGTGTCCCAAAAGCCAGTAGAATAA
>JBGAUP010000212.1:0-10799 GCA_044228585.1 Runella sp.
AGGTTTTTTTATGATAAAGATACTTGAAATTCAACTAAACAACTTTAATATAAAATGGGCGAAGAAAAAGCCTCTTTGCAAAAGCCCGTATCAGATGCTTACGCCAAAAAAATCCGCCATGCCTACTATGCCAGCGTGAGTTACGTAGATGCCCAGATAGGAAAAGTTTTAGATGAGCTGAAAAGACTCCATTTAGACAAAAACACAATCGTAGTGGTGTGGGGCGATCATGGCTGGCACCTCGGTGACCAAAGAGTCTGGGGAAAACACACCATTTTTGAACAAGCCCTGCGAAGTGTTTTGATTGTAAAATCACCTAACGAATCAAAGGGCATTGTACAAGATGCCGTAGTGAGTTCGATAGATATTTATCCAACTTTGCTTGAGTTGTGTCAATTAAAGCCAATGAAAGGGATAGATGGCGAAAGTTTTAAATCATTGCTGACTCCTAAAAAGCAAACAAAGTGGAAAAACGTAGCATACAGTTATTACAATAATGGAATCAGTGTCAGAACAGACCGTTACCGATACACGCAATATTTCAGAAAACAGCAGCCTACCATTGAGTTGTACGACCATCAAAACGACCCTTTTGAAACTAAAAACATAGCCCAAGAATCTCAAAAAATAATTGAAAGCCTGATTCCGATTTGGGAAAAAGGAAATACGCAGCTTTTTGAAAAAAAGCCGTAAAATGCTACCGATGAGGGTTTGCCACAAAAATATTTTTAGAAAAAATAGGATTAAAACAGCCCGTCTGCTTCATTAGATAAATAGCAGGCTCGTTTTTGTATCATTTTTATGATTTATCAAAAACCTTGCCCCCTGCTATTTAGTCCCAATGCCGCAAAATACCACTCATTTGTCACTCTGGAACGCCTTCCGCAAAGGCGACAGGGAGGCGTTTAGGCAGCTGTATGGATTGTACGCCAACGATTTGCTCACCTACGGGCGGCGCGTCACGCACGACGACCTGCTCATCGAAGACTGTGTGCATGATTTGTTCATCGAGCTTTGGCAAAGCCGTGCCAATCTGAGCGATACTGACTCGGTAAAATTTTACTTGTTTCGCTCACTTCGCAACAAGATTAATCACGTTCGTGCCCGCGATTTCCGTTTTGAGGCCAGTGATTTTTCGGGTCTCCCGCACCCTGCCGATGACTTTCAGATTGAACACCAACTCATTGAGCAAGAGGGACAACAACAGGTGTTTGGTCAGTTGCGCAAAAGTTTTGATCTGCTCACTCCCCGACAACAAGAAGCCATCAATCTGCGGTTTTACCAGCATTTTAGCAACGAAGAAGTGGCCCAGATCATGGGCGTGAACTATCAATCAGCTTGTCGTTTTATTTATGCAGCCCTCAAAACCCTGCGTGAAGCCGTACGTATTTTATCAGTACTTTGGTGTTGCTATATCCCCACTTTTTTAATTTGAACAAAATGAATTATTATCAATTCAATGTCGAAGATTTTGCCGCCGACGATGCTTTCAAAGCATGGGTATGCAATCCCACACCCGACGCTGACGCTTTTTGGCAGGCTTTTCTGCAAGATTACCCCGAACGCTACTATCAAGTGCAAGAAGCACGCCAGTTGGTCATAGGGCTTCAACACATCCAGCACTCCAATGCTCAACAACAACGCGTCGAAAAACTTTGGAACAGAATCGAAACCACGCTTGATGCCCCACAAAAAGGCTGGTGGTATCCACTGCAAACATGGAAAATAGCAGCTTCGGTAGCGTTGCTGTTGGTGGCAGGTTGGGCAGCAAAAATGTATGTTAGCGATGCCAGGACGATGATAGAAACAATCGCCAATACTACTGACTGGGTGGAAGCCGTAAACGATGCCAGCCAACAAATGCACCTCCAACTGGCGGACGGTAGCCAAGTGTGGCTCGAAAAAAACGGCAAACTACGCTACCAAAAAGATTTTAGCGGGACAATGCGAGAAGTATATCTGACGGGCGAAGCGTTTTTTGACGTAACCAAAAATCCAAATAAACCCTTCGTAGTGTATGCCAACGGACTGGTTACGAAGGTATTAGGGACGAGTTTTAGGGTAAAAGCCCAAACCAATGCTCCCACCGTAACGGTGGACGTAAAAACGGGGGTTGTGTCGGTGTATGCCCAACAATCCGACCCTGTACAGGCCAAACCCATGGTGCTGTTACCTAACCAAAAAGCCGTTTTTCAGCGCGAAAACGCCGCCCTCAACAAAACCCTCGTCGAGAAACCCACCATCGTGTTGCCCAAGCAAGAAGTTCAGCGGTTTATGTTTGAAGATGCCTCTGCCATGGCAGTTTTTGGGGCATTAGAGAAATCTTACGGTGTTAAAGTAATTTATGACGAAGCCGCTTTCAAAAAGTGTACACTCACCATTAGCCTCGACGACGAAGACCTTTTTCAAAAATTAGAAGTTATCTGTAAAGTACTTGATGCCAAATATGAAGTTATTGAAACCCAGATAATTATCAGCGGAAAAGGTTGTTGATAAAAAAAACCTCGGCAATGTTACGAGCATTACCGAGGCTGATTACCCCTCCATTTTTGCGGTTCAAGCAAGCTTTTTTACAAGCGGAGGGTCGCTTTTGTTCCTATTTTTCACAAAAACTTTCAAATCTAATGAAAGAAAATCTATTTCTCCAAACATCCGTCCACCTTATGAAACTATCGCTTTTACAACTTTTGCTGGCGATGACGTTCACAAGTATTTCTTTGGCTTTTGATGCCAACGCGCAAGCGTTGCTCAGCCAACCAATCAGCGTGCGGGTAGAAAACCAAAGCCTATCCGCCGTCCTTAAAAGCATTGAAAATCAAGCCAATGTGCGCTTTGCTTTTCGACCAAAGGAAGTACCCACCAAGCAGAAAATTACGCTTTTTGTCGAGCGCGAACCGCTGACCGACGTATTAGAAAAGATTACCAAACCCTTGCAACTCAAATACGAGGTGATTGGGCGACAAATTGTGTTAAGTCCACTCGCTGCGCCACTCAAGGCCGAGAAGGCGGCTCTTTTGCCCGAAACTGCCCCCACCGATCGCCTGTTGGCTTCGTTGGACCAAACCATCACAGGGACTGTCACCGACGAAAACGGTGCAGGCTTGCCCGGCGTGAGTATTCTGGTGAAAGGCACGCAGCGAGGCACAACGACCGATGCAGCTGGCCAGTACAAAATAGACGTACCCGATACGCAAGCCGTGCTGGTTTTTTCATTTGTGGGGTATTTGCCGCAGGAAGTAGTGACGAGAAGCCAAAGCCAGATCAACGTCAGTCTCAAAACAGACATTAAGGCACTGAATGAAGTAGTAGTAGTAGGCTACGGAACTGTCAAAAAAAGCGACTTGACAGGTTCAGTGGCACAGGTAAAATCTAAAGAATTAAATGCCTTTCCGACCGCTAACGTATTACAGTCCTTATCTGGGCGGGCGGCGGGGGTGCAGGTTACCCAAAATACTGGAGCACCAGGAGGTGGAGTGAGTGTACGGATTCGAGGCACAAACTCTATCCAAGGAAGTAATGAACCATTGTATGTGGTGGATGGATTTCCGATTGCGGGTAGCAACCCTACTGTGCTCAACAACGCCGACATCGAAAACATCGAAATCTTAAAAGATGCTTCAGCAACCGCCATTTATGGTTCGAGAGGTGCCAATGGTGTTGTTATCATCACGACTAAGCGTGGAAAAGCAGGGCAAACCAACGTGGATTTTGAAACAAGTTTTAGCTCACAGTCACTCCGAAAAAAATTAGACTTAATGAATGCCCGCGAGTATGCCACTTTTTATAACGAGCAAGCCACCAACGACGGCATTCGACCATATTTCACACAGGCACAAATTGATGGTTTTGGAGAAGGCTTCGATTGGCAAGACTTTGTGTTTCAGAAAGCTCCCATGAAAACCATGTCACTCAACATAAGTGGGGGTAATGAAAAAACTCAATTTGCTGTGTCGGGAAGTGCTTTTGGTCAAGAGGGCATCATTCGAGGTAGTGATTATAACCGCTATTCTCTCCGAACGAATATTAATCATAACATCAGCAAAAAGTTCACCTTTAACTTGGCCACTACTCTGACTCGGATTATGACTCAAGCCCAAAATAGTCAGGGCGGCAACCGTGGCGGATCGCTGATTTCGGCAGCGGTGTCTTCTCCTCCTATCCTTTCACCTTACAACGACGACGGAAGCTACCGCGTTTTTGGTACTGCTTATTCCTTCATCAGCGCCTTGCTCATTAATCCCATCAATCCTCTCAATGAGCAAAGCAACCAAACCAAAGGCAACAGGATACTGTCCAACGCCGCTTTTATGTATAACCCGATTCCCGAATTGACCATCAAGGTTTCGGGAGGGATTGAAAACATGGACGACCGCACCGATTCTTACACAACCAACAATTTCATCAATTCGCAAGGCAGTGCGGGGGTCAGTACCAATCAGTTTACCAGCTTTTTGAGTGAAAACACCGTCAGTTATCTCAAAACTATCGGTCAGAAACACAACATTTCGGCCGTAGCGGGTTTTACGTATCAAGATTTTTTGAGTACTTCTCTGGGTGGGAATGGCGTGGGCTTTTTGAGTAATACAAGCCAGACCTACGACTTGGGAGCTGCCAATACACCTGGTATTCCAAGTTCTAGTTATTCAAAATCCACGCTTTTGTCTTATTTAGGGCGGCTCAATTACTCGTACGATAGCAAATATTTAGCTACTTTGAGCTTTCGGGTAGATGGTTCCTCTAAGTACAGCGAAGGCAACAAATGGGGATATTTTCCGTCGGCAGCTTTGGCGTGGCGCATTTCGAACGAAGAGTTTTTGAAAAACAATACCTTTATTTCTGACCTCAAACTGCGCGCAAGTTGGGGACTAACGGGGAGTCAAGCCATTGGCCCTTATGCTACGCTTAACCAACTTTTTTCGGGAAAAACCGTTTTTGACGATGCTCTTTTTACCACCTATGCTCCCGGTACGGTACTTCCTGGCAATTTGAAATGGGAAACTACCGAACAAAAAGACATTGGCTTCGACATTGGTCTTCTTAACAATCGTTTCTTAATTACAGCCGATTATTACATCAAAAATACCCGAGATTTGCTCAATACGGTTCAGTTACCTTCGTCTTTGGGCTTTACAAGCACAATTCAGAATATTGGTGAAATGCAAAATAAAGGATTTGAGTTAGGTCTTAATGCCAATATTTTGACGGGTGCATTGAAGTGGAATGTCAATACTAACATTGCTTTTAACCGCAACAAAATCATCAAACTCTACGGCGGTCAGGATATTTTGGGGGGCTTTGTAGATATTTCTGCCATTACCGACAATCGTAATATTCTTCGCGAAGGGCAGCCTTTGGGACGTTTTTGGGGGTACATTGAAGATAGTTACGACGATAAGGGGAAAATTAAGTATAAAGACATCAATGGTGATGGTACTGTGACTGTATTAGACAAAACCTACATCGGCAATCCTAACCCTAATTTTATTTATGGGTTCAATTCCAATTGGTCATACAGAAATATCGAACTGAGTATTTTCCTACAAGGTACCCAAGGCAATGATATTTTCAATACAAGCTCTATCAATAATACCGTCGATTTTGGCTATGGACTTAACATGCCGCGCGAAGTTTATCTCAATCACTGGACTTCTGCTACGCCCAACGCCAAATACCCTATTGTGAGTAATACCACCCGTACCAATGTTTCCAGCCGTTTTGTAGAAGATGGCTCCTATTTACGCCTCAAAAGCATCCAAATTGCTTATAGTCTTCCTCTCCAAAGCTGGGGTATAAAATGGATGCGTTCGGCACAGATTTACGCCAGTGCTCAAAACTTCCTGACCTTCACCAAATATTCGTGGTGGGATCCCGAGGTAAACTCAAACGGTGGCGCGAATTCTACCGCCCAAGGTTTTGACCATAACAGTTACCCTACTTCCAAAGCTATGACAGCAGGCCTGAGAGTAGGTTTTTGAGAATAGCCTCTCCTTCATATTTCATCCTAAAAAGATATTCAAAATGAAAAAAAGATACTTTGTTTTTTCGACAATAGCCACCTTCTTTCTATCGCTGGTGTGCATGCTATCTTCTTGTGAAAGTATTCTGAAAGAAGAACCTAAATCCCTCGCTGTTGAAACCTTTTACAATACGGCGGCAGAAGTAGAGGCAGCTGTTAATGCCATTTATACACCGCTTCGCAGCAGCAATACCAGTGGAATGGGAGTTTATATCGCTGTGTTAGAAGCCCATATTGACTACGCCTACGGACGTGGCAGTTATGCAGTTCTAAACAATTTTCAAGGACTAGACAATGTAAACATTAGCCGTACAGCTGGTGCGTGGGAAGGCTTTTATCTTAGTATTCGCAATGCTAATCTAGTCATCAAAAATGCTCCCAATGGTAAGTCTATTTCCAAGGCTAATATTGACAAATACCTATCCGAAGCAAAATTTTTACGTGCATTCAACTATTTTCATTTAGTCAGAAACTGGGGGGGCGTGCCTATCCGAACCGAGGCTAACATGAACGAAATCAATGCCAAACGTAATTCCGTAGCTGAAGTGTATGACCTTATCTTGGCAGATTTGAAAGTGGCCGAAGCAGGTCTGCCTGAGCAAATATCGCAGTCGGGGCGTCCCTCTAAATGGGCAGCAAAAACGCTACTTGCTGACGTCTATTTAGAACTGAAACGCTATACCGAAGCCCGCGATAAAGCCGAAGAAGTAATGCTTTCCAAGAAATTTTCGTTGGTGTCCGTCCAAACATCGGAAGACTTTCAAAAGATTTTTGGCCCTACCGTCATCACCACTCCCGAAGAAGTATTTTACCTCAAATATTCTCGCCAATCGGGTCAAGGAAATCTTTGGCCTTGGCTCACCAATCATCCTGGTACGCGGCTTCATGGCGGTGGAGGTGTGTATGGACACCATAGCGATATTACCAACCCTATTTATAAAAACTGGGATGACAAAGACCTTCGCAAAGGCCTTTGGTATAGTTGGAATATTGGCTTAGGGACTACGTCGATTTTATCAAAAAAATTCATTGACCCTGATGCAATCGGCGGCTCAGGTGCGGGCAACGATGCTCCTTGGTACCGTTATGCTGATGTATTGCTCATCTATGCCGAAGCCACAAGTCAAGCCGCTAATGGGCCTACGGCTGCTGCATTAGAAGCCCTCAATCAAGTACACCGCCGCGCTTATGGTTTTGTCCCTATTAGTCCTTCTGCGATTGATTTCAAGTTAACTGATTATAATGCCAACTCTTTTTTAGACTTGGTTATCAAAGAACGCGGCTATGAGTTTCAGTACGAAGGCAAACGCTGGTTAGAGCTTAAACGTACGGGCAAAGCACAACAAATTATCTTGGCTACCAAAAACAAGACGATTGCCGACAAAGCTTATTTATGGCCCATTGCTGTATCCGAGTTAGGCTACAATACTGCCATAGATCCTGTCAAAGACCAAAACCCAGGTTACTAGGCCATAGCGAATAGGGATTTAAAAATCCCTATTTGACTTCTTCATATTTACATTTAAACAACGAAATCATGGATTCTAACGATAATTTTGCGTCTCTTTCCTCCATGTTTAATCTCAATCGCCGTAAGTTTTTACAGTCGGCAATTACCAGTACAAGTGCTTCGGCCTTACTTTCTCAAGAAGCCGAAGCCGCAGTTCCCGAAGCAAATACTTTTAAAGAACCTGCCCAAAACCTCCCCATCAAAGATGAAGTAGATGTGATGGTGTGTGGGGCAGGACCAGCAGGCGTATCAGCCGCTATTACCGCTGCAAGGGCGGGTGCTAAAACCCAACTTATCGAAATACACGGTTGTTTGGGAGGGGTATGGACGGCAGGACTTCTGACTTATATTTTTGATTTTAATAAACCTGGCTTGACGAAAGAAATTAAAGCCAAGCTCGATGAAAGAGATGCTCGTCGCAACAAAATCGCCGATCAGTTTGTGTATCATCCCGACGAAATGAAGCTACTTTTGGAAGAAATGTGTCAAGAAGCAGGGGTAAAGTTTTTACTACATACACGGGTAGCGGCGGCTTACCGTGATAAAAAACGCCTCACCACCGCCATTACAGAATCAAAGTCGGGACGAGAGGCATGGAAGGCCAAAGTATTTATTGATGCGACAGGAGACGGTGATCTTGGCGCGCAAGCAGGTAACACTTGGGAAATTGGCAAAGGCGGCGATACTTGTCCCTGTCAGCCTCTGACTCTCAACGTCTTGGCAGTAGTAAAAGACCCTGCTGCGCTCAAACAATACATCTCATTTTATACCAACGAAGGTGAACGGGCTAATTGGCACGTGCCTGCTGTCAATGCTTTCATGAAAGAAATCAAACGGGCGGGAATTACGCCTTCTTATGGGATGCCTACGTTGTTTTTGATTCGTGAAAATTTGGTGATGATTATGGTTAACCATGAGTATAACATCAAGGCATTTGACGCCACCGAAATCACCGACGCTACCGTACGAGCCCGTGCTGAAGTATATAATATCGTAAGAGGTCTCAACAAGCTCGGTGGCCCGTGGGAAGGAATGCAAATCGTGGCTACACCCGAGCAAATTGGGATTCGTGACGGTCGGCGTATTAAGGGGCGCTATACCGTTACGAAAGAAGATTTGGTAGTGGGGGCTCGTCATAACGATGGGGTTACACGCCCTACTTTTGGGGTGGATATTCATGCTACGGACCGCAAAACCAACGAAGTAGAAACCATTTCGCGCGGAGGTATCAAGATGATTCCTTATGATATTCCTTTGCGAGCACTCATTGCCAAAGATGTAGATGGACTTATGATGGCGGGTCGTTGCATTAGCGGCGATTTCACAGCCCATGCCAGTTACAGGGTCACGGGTAATGCCGTTGCAATGGGTGAAGCAGCTGGAGCAGTAGCCGCCTTAGCAGCCAAAAACAACAAACTCCCCCACGAAATCGATTGGAGTGACGCCGCCCAGTTATTGCACCAATTAGGAATGCGTACTAAGTGAGGCAATAATTTTACGAAAAACATTATTGTAAATATTACGCTTTTACGGAAAGCTTATGGGTATAAAAGAACAAGTTTTGGACTTACAAAACGAACCTGTCGTTTTTGAAACATACGGATTGGAAGGTCATTTTAAAACTATCTATAAAGGTCACGGCCATAACCCACAACAAAGACCTATATTTTGGGGTGCGTAATTTGATAGATAGATAAAAGTGAATTCTAAAAACCCCGACGGAAGAGTGTCGGGGTTTAGTTTTTTTGCGGTATGTTGTCTATTTCCTCTCCAACAACACCTCAGCAGTCGCTCGGCTCTGCCGAGTGACGCCTATTAGCAGGTCTCTGGCCTGAATAGAAAAATAGGCTGGAATCCTCATGATGGTCGTCACTCGCGAGACGCGAGCGACTGCGACGCGACTGGATTATTTCCTCTCCAGCAACACCACGTTCTCCACATGATGCGTGTGCGGGAACATATCAACGGGGCGAACTTTGGTGACCGCGTACTTTTCATCCAACCACGCAATATCGCGCGCTTGTGTGGCTGAGTTACAGCTCACGTACACAATCTTGGTAGGCTCCATTCTCAGTAGTGTACGCACCACAGGCTCGTCCATTCCTGCCCGTGGGGGGTCGGTAATGACTACGTCTGGGTGGCCATTTTCCCGAATAAACTCCTCGTTTAAAACATTTTTTATATCCCCAGCATAAAAACGTGCATTCGTAATGCCGTTGATTTGCGCGTTGATTTTGGCATCCTCAATGGCCTCCGCCACATACTCCACCCCTACTACCGATTTTGCTTGATGCGCCACAAAGTTGGCAATCGTTCCCGTTCCTGTGTACAAGTCATACACGTGCTCATTGCCCGTCAATTGCGCAAATTCGCGCGCCACTTTGTACAACTCGTAGGCTTGCGCTGAATTGGTCTGATAAAATGATTTAGGCCCCACTCGAAACGTCAAGTTTTCCATTCGCTCTTCGATGTACGGCTTCCCTGCGTAGAGAATCGCCGTTTGGTCATAATAGGAATCGTTTCCTTTGGTATTGATGATGTATTGCAGTGAGGTAATTTGCGGAAAACGCGCCTTGAGAAACGACATCGTCGCATCAATATCCTCCTGATTAGGTTCGGCAAACTGCACAATGACCATCACATCGCCCGTGTTGGCGGTACGTAATATTAGGTTTCTGACAAAACCCTGATTGTCTTTTTGGTTGTAGAACCGAAAACCTTTCGATTTGGCAAAAGCTTTCAATTCGTTCCTAATCTCATTGGAAGGGTCGGGTTGGAGATAGCATTTTTCAATGTCCAAAATACGATCAAAACGCTTCGGAATATGAAAACCAAGTGCGTCGCGGTCGAGTTCGGTGCCATCGCCCATTTCCTCAAAGGTAAACCACCGAAAGTTTGAGAAAGTAAATTCTAATTTATTTCGGTAGAAGGTAGTTTCTTTTGACGAGACAATAGGCTCAATAACAGGCAATTGCACCTTGGCAATACGATGCAAATGATCGCTGACCTGCTGCCATTTAAACTGAAGCTGTTCTTCGTATTTGATGTGTTGCCACTTACAGCCACCACACGTCCCAAAGTAATTACAAAAAGGCTCGGCGCGTTTTTCGGAGAAAGAATGGATTTTGATTACCCTTGCTTCATAGAATTTTTTCTTCTTAAAACTTAGAATTTCGACATCTACCACATCGCCTGGGGCAGCATTGCCTTCGATAAAAACCACTGCCCCATCAAGCCGTCCAATGCACTTGCCTTCGGCGGCAAAATCTTCTA
>JBGAUP010000213.1:0-10749 GCA_044228585.1 Runella sp.
ACTGAGTTCCAACAACAGTGCCTACTCGAAACGCACTTTTGGCGGGTATCCACATTAAGCGAGTACCTGCCCCAGAGGCAGGGAGAGCAACTGTGCCTGGGTTTGTGGTGAGAGTAGTGGTATTTTTGGAGAGGATGCCGTTGTTGGCATTGGGTTCAATCAAAATAGATGATTGCCCCAAAGCCCAATTCACTACAAAAAGCAAAAGAATAATGATTTTTTTCATGATTGATAAGGTGATTGATATTGAGCATTATTTTATCGAATACTAACCAAGACCTCTATTTTGCCTTCTGTTCCGTCAAAGTCTTGCAGTGCTTTCCCGATGGCTTGCCCGATTTGTAATTTGCTTCGATCGGCTTTCATGGCATAGCCTGATTTTGAAGAAGTTACGAGTAAATCGCCTCTTTTTATGGCTCCTCCTTCGTTGCATACTTTGGTAGGTATTACACCAATCACACCCATTGGCACTTGGTGGCTAATATCGGTATCAATAGACTCAGGCGTGAGCAATACACCTGGTTTGGTAGCATACACACCCGCCACAAGTGACGAATACGCCTCTGACGACTTCTCCACTTTGCGGTCAGAACTTGTCGAAATCACCAAAACATCGCCTGTTTCATAAGTGTTTTTTGCACCTTCTACCTCAAAAGATTCAGCCACGTCGGCCCCACCTAACTGAGTTCCATTATTAAAAAAGCCTTTTCCTGTATTGTCTATACGGGCTACGTTATTGCCATTATTCCTAAAAATGGCAATATTATTGAAGGCGGTAGTACTTGCTCCGCTACCTCCATAATTTGCCATAAAGGCATTGCCACTTCCGTTGGTTGTAGCAGTAAGGGCAAAATTCGGATTAGTTGGATTATCAATCTGAAATACTCCGCCAACCCCTTGACCCGTGGCTAATCCATGAATAGCAAAACTTGACGAATTTCCATTTGATTGACCTTTGAGAGCCACACTATTGTTTGAAGTATTATTGACCTGAAATAATCCTGCTTCGCCATTGGTACTATTAGCTAAACCGTAGATGGCATTTCCACTACCATCGGTACGTGCTGTAAGAACATTGGAGGCATTGGAGGCAGTAAAATTAGAGAATAGCCCTCCGCCGCCTACATCGCTTGTTACGACCCTAATTCCTAAACCAAAATTGCCTGCATTGGTGTTGGCAATAGACAATCCATCTGCTACGGTGGAATTACTAATTCTCACAACAGGAGAAATACTCGTAGTATTATTGCCATTGAAAGAGGCAGCCTCGCCTTTGTGGTCGGCATCAACTTTCAGAGCAGCCTCCAAATTGCTATTGTTTGTATTTCTAAAATAACCTGCGTTGGCATTTGAAGAACCAGCTTGTAGAGCATAAATGGCATTACCAAAACCCGAATGAACGACTTGAAGGGCATCTGCACCCGAAGTCGTATTTTCGACTCTAAACTCGCCTGCTCTACCTGTACCTTGTGTGGAGGCATACAAAGTAGTACCTGTGCCAGCGGTATTTGTGGTCTGAAATGTACCTGCTCTGCCTGTACCGTTGGTTTCAGAAATCAAGGCAGAACTCGAATTGGTAGCATTATTGATTTGAAAATGTGCCCCAAGACCATTGCCAGTATTAATGCCATAAAATGCTCGTCCACCGCCGTTGGTTGTGGCTCCAACGGCTGCATTTGAATTGGCATTATTGGTGATTTGAAAAAAACCACCTCTACCCAATCCATTGGTTTGTACAAACAGCGCATCACTCGAATTAGCCGAATTTGTGATGCTAAAATTTGCGGCACGCCCTGTGCCGTTAGTTTCTGCAAAAAGTGAATGACTGGCATTTGCAGTATTGAAAATCTGGAAATATCCCGCCCGTCCTAATCCAATATTGCGGCTATACAAAGCATTACCACTACTTGCACCATTGGTTTCGGCATAAATGGCATTGGCTGGGTTTGCCGAATTTGTTATTTTAAAATATCCTGCATTACCAGTATTACTGGTTTTATAGCCATTGATGGCATCGCCAGTACCTGTATGTACCATGCCAATTCCGTCAAACTCTCCATTTGATTCGATTTTTAAGGTCGTACTGGTACTGCTGGCAAGCGTGTTTTTAACGGTCAGAGGAGTGGTATCGGTATTGGTTTTTAGTTCAGAACTACTTGGAAGAATGGTTGAAGATTGCCCAAAGGTAGCAGCGCATGAAAGTATCAAGAAAAGTGAAAATAAAGTATTTTTCATGGTTTTTCAATGTTTTTTTTAGGCTACAAAGTTGAAAAAACATAAATCACTTGTCAATCAGATAAATATATGACCGTAATGCTACTTGTTCGGGTGTATTTATACGTATTACTGGAAGCCTATGATTCTTTCTTTGAGGGCTTTGTTGATTGCTTCTCCTTTGGAATTGACGTGCAGTTTTTCGTAGATATGCATGATGTGTGTCTGCACCGTACTTATGCTCATTTGGCAGTGATGCGCAATGAGCTTATAACTATCGCCTTCAACAAGGCGTTTTAATACTTCTAACTCTTTGTTGGTGAGGTCGTAAGAGATTTTTTTTGCGGGTTTCTGAAACGCCCCCAGTACTTTGAGTGCAATGCTCGGACTCATGGCGGCGCCCCCGTGGGCTACTTCTGCGATGCTTTCAAGGATGCGCTCGGCGGGAGTTTTTTTGAGCAAATACCCCACAGCTCCTGCCTCAATAGCCGCAAATACGCTTTCGGTATCTTCGTAAGCGGTCAGCATCAAGATTTTGGGAGGCTTGGAGAGATTTTGGTGCAGTAGAGTTACGGCTTCGATACCTGTTCGCTGAGGCATTTCGATATCCATCAATAAGACATCAGGAGCATCGTGCTGCACAGTTTCAACCACCCTCAAGGCATCAGGGTAGCTGCCCGACAGCGCCATGTCGTCGCTCATTTCGACAATCAACTCAATGGTCTGCCGAAATGAATCGTTATCGTCGTATATCGAAATCAGTATCATTTTTTATTACGAACGGGGAGTGAACAAGGATGAATAAGGAGTTGTCCCACAAAAGTACGCTAAATCTGAACGCCTGTAAATCGGATATTTATACGATACGCATTGCTACCGAAACACTTGCCCCTTGCTTTGGCTTTGATTCTATCGAACATTTTGCTCCCATAGCCTCAGCGCGGCTTTTCATATTTTTGAGGCCGTTGCGACTGTTGACGGCTTCTGGGTCAAATCCTACGCCGTTGTCTTTGACTACCACGTGCAAGTCTTCTTTTAGCCTTTGAAACTCAACTTTGATTTGACTCGCTTGAGCATATTTGAAGGCGTTGTTAAGGGCTTCTTTTACAATCAGATACAGATTCTGGCGCACTTGTAGCGGAAGACTGAGGTTTTCAAGATCGGGATTGAACTTCAATTCCAACGTCACGTTTTGGGCCTCTGCCAGTGGTTTTGCGTATTCGCGTAAGCGCGTGAGCAGGTGTACAAGTACGTCGTTGCGGGGGTTGATTGTCCACACAATATCGTCCATGGCTTGAAGCATTTGTTGAGCGTCGTTGTTGATTTTGTCAATCATTCGCTCGGCTTTCTGTGGATTTTGGCCCAATTGTTTTTGGGTCAGTCCCGACAATAGCGATATACTACTCAGAGTGCTGCCTATTTCGTCGTGTAGGTCGGTGGCAATCTTATTGCGTAGTTTTTGAGTTTCTTCTAAACGCCTAAGTTTTGCCCGATTCAAGGCCAAAAAAATCCCTGCCACGGCCAATGCCAGTGCCAGCACCCCCGCCATAAGCCACTGGCGGCTTTGCAAGAGTGCTTGGTCTTTGAGTTGGGTCTCTTGTTGCAAGAGCTTGATTTGCTGTTCTTTGGCTTGGGTTTCGTACTTAGCGATGAGTTCTTGGAGTTGTTGCTGGTTGGCTATATTGCTGGTTGAGTCCTTTGTGAGGTTACTTACCAAAAGACTCTCATAGGCTTTTTTAAAGGTTTGTTGATCGGCATAAAAGTTCGACAACTCCTCTTGGAATTCTGCAATTCGTTGAGAATCATTTTGTTTTTGAGCAATTAGAAGTGCTTCTTTATACAACTTTTCTGCTTGATCTAATTGATCGGAAGCTCTATATACTTTTCCTAAATTGAACTTTGCAACTGCAACAGAAGTAATTGCTTGTAGGCGTTGGGAGAGTTTTAAGGATTGCTCCATGAATTGAAGTGCTTCTCTTGGTTTACCCAAATTTTGATACATCCGTCCGATGTTCACCAGATAGTCTGTCTGCCCGCGTAGAAAATTCGACTTTTTGGCTACATCAAGTGCAAGCTGGTAGTTTTGAAGGGCTTTTTGTGGCTGTTTGAGGTCATCATAAATATTGCCTAAGCTGTTGTAATTGACAGCTAAGCCTTGCATATTGTCTTGTTCCTTGTTCAAAAAAACTGCTTTCTGAAAGTATGCCAAAGCCTCTTTTGGGCGTTTGAGTTGCTTAAGATTTTGTCCAATTCCCGCATATATACTGGCAAAAGGTTTTAAGTGATTTTTTTCTTGAATTTCGATGCAGTATAGCGAAGTTTTGAGCGCTTCTTCATGCTGGGATAAACTATTTTGAACAGTAGCTACATTACTATATGCCTCATAAATAGTTTGTGGAGGGAGGTGAAACTTTTCAGCTTCTGTTACACATTGTTGGAAAAAACGAAGGGCAGTAGAATATTCTGTCTTGTAGTAGTGTATCAAAGCGCGATTGCGCGTATTGGCATATTTGCCGAGGGGATAGTTGTACTTCAGGGCCAATGGCTCGGCAATTTTTAAGATAGAGTCAGCTTTGTCATATTCGGCAGTTTCGTTGATGAGCTTATTGGCGTAGCGGTTGAGCGCCCATACATAGTTACTGTCTTTGGGAGGGTTTTTGAGATACAACACGAGTGAATCGCGCGTGTTGGGGATTTGGGCTTGAAGCGTACAAAAGCAACCCAATGACCCTAAAATGAGCAAGACAATGCGGTTTTTCATGTTGGTAAAGGTATGCTACAAATTTAACTGATTTTACGCAAAGTGATGTTTTTGTAAAATCCCGTAGGGATATTCCGTTAATAGCATAGATGGCCGCTTACGTCAGCAACACAACACACCGTAGGGGGCGGCTCCTTAGGGAGCGGGTTGGGACGAATACCTCCCTTCACTATTAACAGGTAATGCCTGCGGCATACCCATTTGCCTAACATTAGTTATTCGCCTTGGTCTGTGTCTCACAGACCAAGGGTTAGACATAAAGCATCTTTGAGGATTTGCGCAAATTACTGAAAAAGAAGTTTGCTATGTGATATTGATACCCAGAGATAATAAATATCAGAACTGTGTACTAATATGCAAAAAGCCCAGCGTGGGCTGAGCTTTTTGTTGAGTGAAAGAAGCAAAAATACCCTTAAACTACTTCTTCAAGTACTTGTTAAACCAAGCGATGTAACGCTCGAAGCGGTCTTTTTGAAAACTTGGATTGGTGATTCCGTGAAATTGTCCTGGGTAAATAATCAATTCCGTAGGTGTTCCTAACGAGCGCAGTGCTTGGTACATTTGCTCGCTACCCACTGATGGAACGTTAAAATCGCTTTCTCCCACCATAAATTGGGTGGGTGTTTTGATGCGATCGGCTTTCAGGAAAGGATACGAAAGTGCGACGTATTTGTCAAAATTTTTCCACGGGGCACCCAATTCGTGCTCATATTGCATAATATACTGGTCAACGCCATAAAGTGAGGAAATCAAAGATACCCCCGCCCCACTGGAGGCGGCTTTGAAACGCGAGTCGGTGGCTATGGTGTAGTTGGTCAAGATACCCCCGTAACTCCAGCCGCCAATGCCCAACTTCTCGGGGTCGGCAATGCCATTTTGAACAAGGTAATCGGTAGCTCCCAAAATATCCAAGACTTCTTTGTTGCCCCAATCAGCCGAAATGATTTTACAGAAATCCAATCCTCGGCCATTTGAACCACGGTAGTTGACTGCTACAACGGCATAGCCCGCCGCCGACAACATTTGGCGTGACAGGTCAAAACTAAATTCATCTTGGGCAACAGGCCCGCCGTGAATAAAGAGAATCGTTGGTAATTTTTGACCTTTTACAGCACTGGCGGGGCGATACAAAAGATTAGAGACGGTTGCCCCATCTTTACTTTTTGAGCTAAACCCTTCTACCGTTGCCAATGCCAATGGGGCAAGAAAAGCATCTTGATGTGTAGTCAATCGGCGCATGTTACTTCCTTCCAAAGTGTAGATTTCGGTGGGCATTTGCGGGTCGCTCATGGTTGCCAACAGCTGACCCGAAGGATGTCTTTCGATAGTGGTGAAACTTCGGTTACCACCCAAAACTTTTGTCATTTTTCCGTCCGAAACGGCAAATTGAGCCACGTACCGAGTGCGGTCGTCGGTAACTAAGGCACTAATTGATGCACCGTCTTTGGTCCAAAGCGGAGAGCCAACGGGACGGTCCAAGGTTTTGCTCAATATTTTAGGTTCGCCACCCTCCTTCGACACTACGCATAAAATCGGCTGGTCGTACATGAAGTAGTCATCGGAAGAGGTAGAACGCAAATACGCAATTTGTTTTCCGTCAGGGCTCCATTCGGGACCCGAATCGCGGCCTGTCCAAGTCGTAATTTGTTTCATTGTGGCATTGGGTTTGGCATCCATCACCCAAATATCAGTATTCGCATTGCGGTCGGGGTCGGCGGTACGGTTGCTTACAAAAGCAATCTGAGTGCCATCGGGTGACCATTTTGGAGAGGTTTCGTTGTAGATACCTTTGGTCAGGGTATCTATTTTTTTCGTAATTAGGTCGTACAGATACAAATGCGTTGTTTTTTTGGTAAGATAGCCTTCTACGTCCTGTTTAAATTTAAAACGGTCAATGACGATGGGCTTCGTCATTTTAGATTTTGACGTATCGGGATCATTGCTAATCACCAGAGCGATTTTTTTGCCATCGGGCGACCATGCATATTCCGGCAGACTCCCTTTTTTTAAGTCTGTCAACTGCCTCGCTTCTCCACCGCGAACATCCATGAGCCAGATTTGGCTGCTTGTCAGTCCGCCTCTGGAAGAGGTAAACGACAAATATTTCCCATCGGGACTCCAGCGCGGTTGTGATTCTCCCTCGGGACTGTAAGTCAGTTGAATCGCCTCTTTGCCGTCCCATGAGTTCATCCAAATGTCAGCATTTCGTCGGTTTTTGACCGAATCTACCGACGACAGCGTGTAGGCTACCCATTTGCCATCGGGAGAAATCTGCGGGTCGCTAAGTGTTTGGAGGCGGTACACATCCGAAGGTTTCAAGGGGCGTTTGGCGGTAGTTTGGGCATAAACGCCCCAATTAAAAATCAATGCCGCACAAGTTAAAATAAAGGTTTTTGTCATGGTGAAGTGATAATGAAGTTTGTTGGTTGAGAGAAATAGCAATGGGTTGGCAAATTATGCAATAAAAATTAAATGACCACGCGGGTTACAATTTGGGTCGGAATAAACTTGAGCGAAAAATTATTTTCAATACGAAAGAGAACGTAGTAAAATAGCTTGGTAACTATCGAAGAGTGATTTTTAAAAAGTGAGTGAATAAAACAAAAAAAGCCCAGATTTCTCTGAGCTTTTTTGTTGTTGGCGGTCCGGACGGGACTCGAATGGCGTCGGCCAACCGCCGCAACCCCATGCGTGGCAGACAGGTATTCTAATACAGGTACAAACAAAAAAGCCCAGATTTCTCTGAGCTTTTTTGTTGTTGGCGGTCCGGACGGGACTCGAATGGCATCGGCCAACCGCCGCGACTTCATGCGTGGCAGACAAGTATTCTAACACAGGTACAAACAAAAAAAGCCCAGATTTCTCTGAGCTTTTTTGTTGTTGGCGGTCCGGACGGGACTCGAACCCGCGACCCCATGCGTGACAGGCATGTATTCTAACCAACTGAACTACCGGACCATTTATTTTTTCTTTCATTTACTATGCGTGACAGGCATGTATTCTAACCAACCGCCAAACGCTTTGTGAACTACCGGACCTTTTATTTTTTTCTTTTTCCGTTTTTGTTTCGGTGAAAAGTGGTGCAAAAGTAGTATTTTTAGCTTTCATTGCAATACTCGCCACGATAAAAATCACTATTTTTTTGCAAAAAATTAATCTAAGTCTCTAATAATTCTGATTACTAAAGAGTTATAAATTTTATTAAAATGCCCCAAATTAAAGATGTTACCAGTTTTTTAGAAGCCATTGCTCCGCTTTCATATCAAGAGTCCTACGATAATGCGGGGCTGATTGTTGGGAATTCACAAGTTGAAGTCACAGGTGTGTTAGTGACCCTCGATTCTACTGAAGTAGTTCTTGACGAAGCCATTGCCAAAGGCTGCAACCTCATTGTAGCACATCATCCGATTGTTTTCAAAGGGCTCAAAAAGTTGAACGGAAAAAACTACGTTGAGCGTACAGTTATCAAAGCCATCAAAAATGACGTAGCCATTTATGCTACCCATACCAACCTCGATCACGTGGTAGGAGGCGTTAATTTTATGATTGCCGAAAAATTGGGGCTACAAAATGTAGGTATCCTCTCCCCAAAAGACAATGTCCTCATGAAATTAGTCTGTTTTGTTCCCATTGATGATACCCAAAAAGTGTTAGATGCGCTTTTCAATGCAGGGGTAGGCCAAATTGGGAATTATGACCATTGTAGCTTTAGCGTAAATGGTACGGGTACCTTCCGCCCCAATGAAAATGCCCACCCTTATATTGGCGTTTCTAACCAAGATGAGCAAGTAAGTGAAAATCGGATTGAAGTCATTTTTCCTACGCACTTACAGTCGAATGTGATGAATGCACTACGCATGGCCCACCCTTACGAAGAAATTGCGCATTATTTAACATTGCTTCAAAATCAAAATCAAGAGGTGGGGGCTGGCGCAGTTGGAAACCTCTCTACCCCCATCGAAGTGCGTGAGTTTTTGAAGTACTTGAAACAAACCATGAACCTTGAGCTTATCCGACATACCACTTTGGTCAAAGATACAATACAAAAAATAGCCGTTTGTGGCGGTGCAGGAAGCTTTTTATTGAACGATGCCCTTCGGACTCAAGCCGACGTTTTCATCACTGCCGATTATAAGTACCACGAATTTTTTGATGCGGATGGTCGTATCATTATTTGTGACATTGGGCATTACGAAAGTGAAGTTTTTACAAAAGAATTATTACAGCGATATTTGTCGAAAAAATTCCCTAATTTTGCGACAATTTTGTCGGAAACTATTACAAATCCAGTAAATTACTACGTGTAAAGTGTCGGCTATTAGGTGTTAGAAAATCAATTTCCGCACTTCATAAACCACACTTCAAACCCAACAAATATGGAACTGACCGTCGCGCAGAAATTAGACTTACTGCTTAAATTGCAGCAAATTGACTCACAATTGGATGACATCAAGAAAATCCGCGGCGACTTGCCCGAAGAAGTTCGAGATTTGGAAGATGACATTGCGGGCTTTGAAACCCGCATCGGGAAGTTCAATAGCGAAATAAACGTTCTTGAAGACGAAATTAGTCGTTATAAGGCTGCCAAGAAAGACGCTGAAAAATTAATTGCTCGTTATAAAGAGCAGCAGATGAACGTCCGCAATAACCGCGAATACGACGCTATCACCAAAGAAATGGAGCTTCAAACGCTCGAAATCGAACTCGCCGAGAAAAAATCGCGCGAAGCAGATTTTAAAATCAAAGCTAAAAAAGAAGAAATAGCAGCTACTGACGCCTTACTGAAAGAACGTCGGGAAGATTTGAAAGCTAAAAAACAAGAACTCGACACGATTACTTCGGAGAGCCACGAAGACGAGAAGAAACTACTTGAAAAACGCGAACTCCAAGCCGCAAAAGTAGAAGAGCGCTTGTTTAAGTCGTACATGAAAATTCGCCTTAACTCAGGCAATGGTTTGGGCGTGGTCACCGTCAAACGCGGTGCCTGCGGAGGTTGCTTCAATGTAGTACCTCCCCAACGCCAAGCTGATATTCGGGAGAAGAAAAAAATTATCGTATGCGAGCACTGCGGACGAATCTTCGCCGACGTAGATACGGAATATAAGTAAGTAAATGGGCAAAATTGATTTAATAGGTTTTAGGTAGATTTTTCTGATTATCAACTACTTAAAACCCATTCAATCTACTTTAAATCTGCGCAGTTACTTATAATAAAACCTTCTGAACGCTTCCATCTGCAACTGTGCTAAAGTTGATGAGATGGGAGCGTTCGTTTTGTGTGACTTATTTTTTGTGATTTTGGCGAAAATCGTCACCACGGGCAAGACCAAAATCAAATCGGCCTACGAGCATTTGGATTATCAGCTACGTTGATACTTCGCTAATGGGATGGAAGGATAGTACGAACACGCACACTTTATCACCTATCAATATGAATAAATCAACGATTACTATTTTTGGGGTTTGGGTTTCTTTACTGCTCACCCTTACCATGAATTACCTTTCCAATGCGTTGCCTATCAATGGCCAAAATGCGAGCGATGTTTCGGCAAAGTTCCCTACTTTCTTTACCCCGGCGGGGTTTGCTTTCTCCATTTGGGGGGTCATTTACTCAGGAGTGATTGCTTTTACAATTTATCAGAGTTTTTCCACGCAAAGAGCGGATGCTCGCATGGCCGCTGCCCGTCCTTGGGTCATACTCAATGGATTGCTAAATGCGGCTTGGTTGCCGTTGTTTCATTACGAGCAAATGGGAATAGCGTTGGTCGTTATTT
>JBGAUP010000214.1:0-11623 GCA_044228585.1 Runella sp.
ATCCTTGGCAGTCGGATGAGGTTATTGTGGGTGGACGCTTCAAGTTTGAAGAAGGGGCGGTGTTGGTTCCTCAAGAACCTGGACTGGGCGTAGAACTCGACCGCGAAGCATTGGCCAAACTCCATCAAAATTATTTAGCCTGCGGCTTGACCAAACGAGACGATGAAATTGAGATGCAAAAAGTAGTTCCTGATTGGAAATTTAAGTCGGTACGGTGGTAAGGATTCTTTAGTTTTAGTAGCTTTCTTTCCCTAAAAACAGTCTTTTCAACTATGTTTCCAACATTTCAGGCAACAATTGCGAGTCCTATAAATACAATTAGGACAGGCAACTGTTGCCTTAGATATTACTCTGGTAAGTATATTTTTGGGCAACACCTGCCCTCACACGCTATTGTTCATCAATAAAGTACCGCATCTAAGCAATAACCCATCTTCAAAATACTACCGAAGTTCTATTAATTTACAGATTCGAAATATCAAATCTGCACGTTTATACTGAGCATAAGCACGCTTTTGAACAAGAGTACTCTGGGATTGAGCCGATACATACTCGCGGTATGCCGCGTCAAAAGTATTTTTCTTCTCGACAAGTCTAAAACTTCCTTTCCCAGCACATTGTCCTTGAACACACCCAGGTACTTCGTACTTACACCAACTGTCAAATGCCCCATCATTGTTAGAATCCCATACCTTTTCAATCCAAGTACCTCCGTCGCACCACGCCAGCGCCTCCTCTCTATTGTCCTGATTTTCATCCCAGTGATGAATTACAAGTACTGGCTGATTTGGGACAGCAAAAACTTCTTGCCAACTTTCATATCGCCCGTCGTTATTTTTGTCAAAGGCAAATTTGCGTTCTCCTTGTGCGTTATCCCACACCCACATAGTAGATCCGTCCTCAAGAGTGGCTCGCCAGCAGTCCCAACCTACACTATCTTTCCACGGCCCTTCCCATTTAGCAACTCCTTGAGCCTGTAGTTGGGAGTCCATTCCTATCCAAAAACATAGGGCGAATACCATTATTACCTTTAGGACATCTCTCCAATAAAAATTCACAAAGACGAAGATATGCTTTAACATAGCCGTATTTTGTTTATGCGAAATAAATCCCCTAAACTTCTTTGTAAAAAGAAGAATTTCTCACCAAAATCAAATGACTAACGTCATGTCAAACCCTTAATTTGGCGTAATATTTTACAATCTCCTTAGAACCTTTATTAGGAATGTCTCACAATAAGCTAAAACAAAGTTTGTTAGTGAACACTCTAACAAAGACAAATTTGCATTCCTCAAAGATGTACCTATCTTTGACGCCCAATAATTAACCAAACTATACCCAAATGAAAAAGAATCTTTTACTTTCTTTTGCCTTTTTAACATTTTTAATTCCTCAACTACTGATTGCACAACAATGGGTACAAATTGGTAAAAAAGGCGACTGGGCCAATACCGTTGATGTGGTAGCGATGGGGGGATATCTGTACAGCATCGAAAAAGATGGGACACTATTCAGAACTGACAAACAGGGTAATTACGAACAACTTGGTAACAAAGGAGCTTTTGACAACGTTGACGTTTTAGTGGCATTGGATAACGAAATTTGGACGATTGAGGATGGCTCTTTATATCGTACCAATCCCAATACCGTTTCGTGGAGACAAGTGGGAAAAACGGGGGATTGGCAGAATACCGCAGGAATGGTAGGACTTAATGGCAAATTGTACAGCATCGAAACCGACGGAACTCTATACGAAACTTCAAAAGACGGTAGCTGGGTAAGAATTGGCAACAAAGGAGAATTTTCGGAGGCCGAAATGCTCGAAGCAATGGACGGACACCTTTGGACGGTCGAAGCAGGAACGCTTTATAAAACCAACATGCGATCGCTCCGCTGGCAACAAGTAGGTAAGAAAGGCGATTGGGAAAATACCATTGCGATGGTGGCTGACCGGGGGTTCTTATGGAGTGTAGAAGCCGATGGAACACTCTTTAAAACCGATAAAGATGGGAACTACGAACAAGTAGGGCCTAAAGGTATTCTCAGCGAAGTAACCCTTATTGTAGCAATGGATAACGCGCTTTACGTAGTAGAAAACGGCACTTTATACCGCACGAGGGGATAAAATCTCAGAAACTCTGCCTTTTCTAAAATGAGCGATTCTGGATTTCAGTTTGGGAATCCAGAATCGCTTATTTTCACCCGATTACGAAATGCTATAAGCTGTTATAATAAGCAAAAACTTTAGTTAAATCCGTACGAGATTTGAGACTGATGTCGTTAGTTTTGATAAATTTTTCGACATCATCAGCACGATCCCCCATGGCCTCTAATAGCTTTTTCTTAGACGAACCAATATGAAATAAAGTGTTCCCTTTAACCACATAGTATTGGTTGCTTTTAGTGATTTTGGTGTCTTTGTTTCCCGTACCTAAAGCCTCATTATAAGTCGGTTTTATGATGTTGAGTTTGGTATATTCTACCAGAGAGAGCCTACCACGTTGTCCTGCCATCACCAATTCCACAAATCCTTGCAAGTTATCTTCTGACCTGAATTGCTGAGTATTCATAAAAACACGCCGTTCGCTTCCTTCAATAGTAAAAAAACGCACCATACTTCCCCTCACTGCCCTTATTTCCTTAGAGTTACTCACTTGTACTTCCAATTCATTACTATGTAAATCGAGTCGAAGCGGAACGTTGGAAATACTATCTCCCTCACGTCCAGGAGGGCCAATTTTCTGAAATAATTTGATACTACCCGCATGCCACGTAGAATCTAAATAAGGGTCACCAACGACGTTGCCACGGGGGCCTTTGAGACCAAATAGAGTACTATTTCCGTTGGCTGGAATCCGCATACCTCCCAGATTTATCATATCACGGGTCACGTTGCTGAGTTCATTGTTGCCGCTCTGCGAAAAAGTAGTCAGCGAAAGTAGGCCACTAAGCATCAGTAGTAATAGCTTTCGGTACATATAGTTTAGTTAGGGAGAATTGTATCATTTTAAGTTCAACGTAAAGCTACTTACAAATGTTATTTGGCGATGTGCGAACTTGAGAATAATTTTATTGAAAATCAGGAACTGACATTCATCACGAATGATACTGATAATACTCATGTTATAAATCTCAAATTTCGTTGATTTTCCATCTATCCAATTAACTTACTTCAATCATGGCACGCAATACAAAGTTTGATTTACAACGTTTTCATTTTGAACACAATCTGTGGCTCAACGAAATTACTTTCGTAGGGCAAGAGGTGGATATTTTCAACCATTTATTGCAAGAGATGAAAGTGATTCTGCCCACCGAATCAGACAGTAATTTTGCTGAAACTGTCAAAAGTTTTGAGCATCAGTTGGGACATTTTAAACGGACAATAGCAGACATTAAATCGGAACTTCATGCGCAAGAGGTAGTCATGGCAAGTGCTATTCGTGAAGAGACGGCCAATTTCAACGAGGATATTTGGGAGACGCAGGTTTTTTTGCGCGAAAAAATGGAGTATTTCCACGACAACTACCGTAAGCTCAAAACTGAGTTTAGACTTTTTGTAGGAAAAGATTTAGAAAGCCATTTCGGCGAAAAACCAAAGAAAGAATAAGCCTGATTACTGAGAACACTTGATTTTTTTAGGACGTCTGCGTAAGTTGTCGCCAGAAAGATATTTTTCTGATGCGGCAACTTATTTTTTTTCTGTGTTTAGGGGTGATATATCTATCCAAAGCGCAAAATCAGGCACTCACATCCAATCTGGATGCGTATATTTCTCAACTACCTGCGGGAGTACGGGTCAACTTACAGGTTGAGTCACTCAAAGGCAGAGTCTATGCCAGCCGTGCCGCCGATGAGGCCGTGCCATCGGCCAGCGTGATTAAAATACCGATTTTAGTGGAGTTAATGGAGCAGGTCAAAGCGGGGAAACTTGACTTAGACGATACGTATGTTCTACTGGCAACCGATAAAACGGGTGGTTCGGGCATCATTGCGCAATATGCAGATGGTACAAAGATGACTATCAATGAGTTAGCCCGTTTGATGATGGTGGCAAGCGACAACACCGCGACTAATATTCTCATTCGAAAAGTAGGACGGGAGGCTGTCAACGAGCGAATGAAACAATTTGGTTTTCCAGGTCTTCAACTCCATCGTGTGATGATGGATACTGCCGCCGTAGCGCGCGGCATTGATAATCACGTAACCACACGAGACATCAATGCCCTGTTACGGCTTATTTATAATCACAAAGTGGCCAATAAAGCACTATGTGAGCGAATGATGTCTTTTTTGTTGCAAAATGAAGACAAGACAACCCTGCCACGTTTCATTCCTCAGACAGTTCGAGTGGCGCATAAGACGGGCGGTCTTACTTATGTTCGTGGCGATGCGGGCATTGTGTTTACGGCTAATCCTTTCGTGATTTCGGTTTTTGTGCGTGGTATTGAGACCGAAAAAGCCGAAAAAATCATCGGAGAGATTGGCGAGATTTGTTATAACTTGTTGAAGTAAGTAATAATACAAATTTAGATTTTATTGATTTTACTTAGATTTTATCTGTGAATGAAGTAAATCTATTAAATCAACTAAAATCGAACAACTACTTAATTTCTAAACCCTTATGGAACCCATTCTTAACTTTTTATCGGTTATCCCGTGGTGGGCATGGCTGCTAATCCTACTTGTGATTGTAGCAATTCGTGATATTGCCCAAAAGAAACACACCATCAAGCATAATTTTCCAGTGGTGGGGCGTTTGCGTTACTGGATTGAAACCGTGGGGCCAGAATTTCGGCAGTACATTGTGGCCAACAACCGCGAAGAGCTTCCTTTCAATCGTCGCCATCGCTCTTGGATTTATGCCTCTTCCAAACGCGAAAACAATTTCCAAGGCTTTGGAACCGACCAAGATGTCAACAGTGCGGGGTACATTTTTATTAAGCCAGCACTGTTGACCAAACGCCTCCCCAAAGACCATCCCTACCGCGAAAACCCGTACTTACTACCGTCGGCCAAAGTGATTGGTCTGAGTCATAATCGCCGCCGGCCTTATCGGCCCAAGCAAGTCATTAATATTTCAGGAATGAGCTTTGGGTCATTGTCTGCCCCTGCCATTGAGGCTCTCAACAAGGGGGCAGCCAAGTTTGGCTGTTATCACAACACGGGCGAAGGAGGATTTTCTCCTTATCACGATATGGGAGCCGACGTAGTACTCAATATTGGTACGGCCTACTTTGGAATTCGTGATGACGAGGGCAACTTTGTACTGCAAAAATTAGTGGACTTGACCCAGCAAAACCCAACGATTCGGATGCTGGAGTTGAAACTCTCTCAAGGGGCAAAACCAGGTAAAGGAGGGGTGTTGCCTGCTTCAAAAATTTGCCCGTGGGTATCAAAGCCGCCGTAGGAAAATTGGATATGTGGGAAGAATTGGCAAAACGTATGGTGGAGACGGGGCATGGCCCCGATTTTATCACCATAGATGGCGGTGAAGGAGGCACAGGAGCAGCACCTCCGTCGTTTGCCGACCACGTATCGTTGCCATGGGTGTATGGGTTTTCGAGCGTTTATAAAATTTTCAAACAATACGAACTCACCGACCGAGTTACTTTTATTGGTTCGGGCAAACTGGGACTGCCAGCACAAGCCATTATGGCATTTTCGATGGGGGTAGATATGATTAATGTAGGACGAGAGGCCATGATGTCTATTGGGTGTATCCAAGCGCAAGTGTGCCATACCAATCGCTGCCCAACGGGCGTAGCTACCCAAAATAAATGGTTGCAGTCGGGGCTTGACCCCGCGCTTAAAAGCGAACGCTTTTATAATTATGCCAAAACATTGACCAAAGAAGTTTTGGAAATTTCGATTGCTTGTGGACACGAGCATCCCTGCCAATTTACGATGGACGATGTAGATGTGGCGATGGGGGACAACAACCACACGCGTCCACTCAAAATAGCTTACGGCTACGAAAAAGCCCCCGTGCCTTACGACGGGATTGACAAATTGGTGAAATGCCAGTATTTAGGAGGAAAAAATAAATGACATAAATGAGCAGCGAGCTGCTGTTATCCGCACAAGCCTCCGTCATCACTCATCGTTCATCACTCATTCATTCCTCAATGTCCCAAGAAAAATTATACCAACTGGCCTTACATTTTACGAATGGTCTCGGAAGTGTGCTCATTCGGCATTTGATTGCTCATTTTGGTTCGGCACAAAAGATTTTTGAGGCCAATCTCAAAACGCTTATGCGAGTAAGTGGGATAGGAGAAGCTACCGCACGGATTGTTTTGCAAAAGGAAGGGTTGCAAGCCGCCGAGGTTGAATTGAAAAAGCTCGAAAAAACAGACATTCAACTGCTTTTCTATACCGATGCCGCTTATCCCCAGCGACTCAAATCACTGTACGATGCTCCTGTTCTATTGTACGGGAAAGGGTCCCTTTCTTTCAATCAAGGACGTTTTGTAGGAGTGGTAGGTACGCGAAAATCTACGGATTATGGCAAACACATCACTGAGCAAATTGCTGAAGGGCTGGCGGATAAAGATGTGACAATTGTGAGTGGTTTGGCTTATGGAATAGACATTGCGGCCCACCGTGCTTGTCTCAAGCATCACGTGCCTACTCTGGGAGTGATGGCAACGGGTGCCGATGTGATTTATCCTTCTACCCATGCCAAAACAGCGCAAGATATGCAGGCCAACGGGGGGATTGTGACCGAATATCCACTGGGAACAAAACCCGATTTTATGCGTTTCCCTGCCCGAAATCGTATTATTGCGGGGCTTTCGGATGCCGTTATTGTAGTAGAAGCCGCCGAAAAAGGGGGCGCACTCATCACCGCTGAATATGCCAATAATTACAACCGCGATGTATTTGCAGTACCTGGAAATTTGACTAATTCCTCGTCGGCAGGCTGTAACAAACTCATTCGTTCGCACAAAGCTCAGATTTTTACGGGTGTAGAAGATTTGCTTGAATCGCTGAGTTGGTTATCCAATGGTTCTACTTCCAAAACTGCCCCTCCCCTGCCTGAGCATTTTACACAAGAAGAAAGCCAGATAGTATCGTTGCTGCGCCAAAAGGGAGAAATGCACATTGATGAGCTTGCCTGGGAAAGCCAAATCCCCGCAGGGAGGTTGGCAACCTTGTTGCTCAACCTCGAACTACAGGGATATATTCGAGTATTGCCAGGAAAAAAATTTACCTTGCTTTAGTTGGTCATTATTTCCCAATCACCTTCACAAGCGTACCACGCTGTACTTGATCCTCGGCTTTCATGCTATTGACCACTCCAAGTTCTTCTATGCGACTCGCAGGCATGCCCATAGCGGTCATTACGTCTTTGAAAGTACCCGTGCGCGGAGCAGCCTTCACAAACACGCGTTCAGGTTTACGATTGAGTTTGTCAGGGTCAGTCAATGAACGAAAGTTCTCAGCGGTATTTCTAAAAGTAGGGAATAAAGTCGTGAAAATATCGGCGGTAGTTACTCCATGAATCGCGTAAATAAGTCCGTTGTATTGAATCAGCCACGTAGCAAGCTGGATGGTATTAGCAGCGGTTTGCTGTTGTTGAGGTTGGCCTTGTTGTTGTTGAGGTTGTTGTTGAGAAATCAACACAACAGCTTGATTTCCATTGATAGTAGTGCGTTTGCTTTCCAGCACTTTGAGATTAAACTGTTTTACAGTATTTTGAGCTGCCGAATCCAAAGATTTGCCTCCTGCCAAAGTAAGCAACATTTGAGCTTTCCCATCCTTAGGGGCCATTACAAACTGTGCTGGGGAGTTCTGAGTTTGCCAACCTGCCGGCGTAGGAAACTGAAAACGCAGCTCAGGATGATAAAACACGTTGTTTTCTACAAAACCTTGTTTGGGGTCTTCACCATAGACGATACCATTAATCATCTGTAAATAACTATCCCGATTGACAGCATATTTAGCCACATTTGCCGCTTGATAAGCTTGTGCCATTTCGTGTACTTTGTTGTATCGGTCGCCTGGGTCAGGGTGAGTAGATAAAATATTGGGGATAGCCTGCCCAGCATTGTCCGAAATACGTTTAATAGTCCCGAAAAAGTTAGCCATTTGGTGGGCATCATACCCTACCTTACTGGAATATTCTACCCCAATTTTATCAGACTCTGACTCATGAGCACGGCTATAGCTCAGCATCAACAATTGTAGCCCTTGCATGGCTTGTTCTCCAAACTGAGCCAGTTTGGGCGATAGTATCATGCCTGCCATTAATCCCACTGTCCCTAAAATTTCACTCGTTTGTTGTCGTGCAGAGTGGCGAGCCGTAATGTGGCCAATTTCGTGGCCTAATACCCCCGCAAATTCGGCCTCATTGTTGAAATGTGCCATAATTCCTCGGGTAAAATACACGTATCCCCCCGGTACAGCAAAAGCATTGACTACGGGTGAGTCTATGATATTGAATTGGTAAGGTAGCTCAGGACGGTGAGAAATTTTGGCCATAGCCATCCCTTTTTCCGTGAGAAAATTTTGCATTTTTTTATCCTCATACAAACCCATAGAGGCCACAATGGAAGGATGAGATTGCTGACCGAGGGCTATTTCTTGCTCGGTGGACATCAGGATAAGTTCTTTTTTTCCTGTAACGGGATTGCGCGAGCAAGATTGAAGCATAACCAAACCTACCAGGAATGGTATCCATTGGAAGCGAAGGAGAATTTTCATATTCATTGTATGTTGACAGTGCTACAATAATAAGACGCAAGTTTAAAAAAAAGATACACGTACTTGATTATTTTCTATCATTTTGTGTAACTCTCTCAAATAGTAATTTTGCCTTATTTTAATAGAACGAAAATTAAATTGAAACTTACTGTGCTTCTTTGCGGCAGCCGAAGTATTCGGTTGCGCAATGCGCTTGTATTGGCGGTGTGCTGACTATTTTTCAAAGAAAAGTACCTAAACTATATATTACGCCGATAGTAAACCTAAAAATTTTAGTGTCGTTTATATAACAGTAACGATTCAGCATTTGCTATTCGATTTAGGATTTCAAAATATTCGACTTTAATTTTGATGATAAAGTATCTTTCTTGAATTATTTCATTCGCTTGTTTAGCAGGATTTTGATGGTTTTTTATGGTCCTAAACGAATTTGACCTTACAAGATTCAGCAAGTTTAGTAGAAGTCGTTAGGATAATACTGGGGTTTCTAATGTCATCCGAGATGGAAGTGATTAATTGTAAAGCTGCCAAGCATTTAACTGTCTAATGGGACAAACTGAGAACTTCAGGGAATCAAAACCTTGATATCTTCTTCATCAGTTTTGTCGTTCAACGGCAACGCTCGGTTTAATGTTGACCGTGATTTTGGCGTGTTTTTTGTCAATAAATCTCGGCAAAAAATCTTTGCTATTTACTCAAAGGAGCTGGGTACTGGAAAAGGTCGTAATATTAGTGCCAATCAGGAGGTTTGCTTATACTAGCGGGGCAAGTGCTGCCTTTGGGGAGTTTTGAAATGGGAGGCGACTATTCGGAGGGCGATTGGATTCAATGACCAAACTGTCGTTGGGAGTGGCCTACCATTTAGATCAAAGCACTTGCGATAACTATGAAGTTTGGGAACTGCTGTACACCAACCGCGAGATATTAAACGCGTCTTTGTAGTGCCAATGATGAAATATCGAGGATGGGCTTTTTGGGAGATACATGACCCGTACTACCAATGAAAGCCCCATTACAGCCTCACCGCCATTAAAAAAACAGTGACGAAGTGTTTAACAGGTGATGCTCAATGCTGTGGGTTATCAGTTTTAAAAACCAGGGAGGTAGCAGGGCGTTATACCAATGTAATCCCAAAAGGAGATACAAGGATTAGCGAACCCCAACAAACCGATTATTCATTGGGTTTGACGAAATATTTGAATTATCATCGCCTAAAATTACAGTGGGAGGTGATGCGTACAAATCATTACGACCTCATTAAAAATGTAGAACTTACGCCCAACTGGACAGCTCGCTTTCAAGTAGAATTGGGTATTTAACCTTGCTAAAAACATGATTCCTGTCGTCACTTTGAACAATGGCATCGAAATGCCTCAATTAGGACTCGGTATTTATGACCCACAGCCTGGGCAAGACATTCGCCAAGCCGTTTTATGGGCATTCGAACTGGGTTATCGGCTTATTGATACTGCCGCTATTTATAAAAATGAACGAGAGGTGGGCCAAGCCATGCACGATAGCGGTCTAAAAAGAGAAGAAATCTTCTTGACTACCAAAGTTTGGAACGACGACCAAGGATACGACGCTACCCTGCGGGCTTTTGAAGAAAGCCTGCGCAAACTCAATACCGACTATGTAGATTTATACCTGATTCACTGGCCCGTGCGTGAGTATCGGATTCAGACTTGGAAGGCATTAGAAAAAATATACGCCGATGGAAAAGCCAGAGCCATTGGCGTTTCTAATTATTATATCCCTCACTTCGAGGAACTTTGGCCGCATACCGAGCTCATTCCCGCCGTCAATCAGTTTGAATTGAGTCCCTACTGCTATTTGCCCCAACAACTCGACTACTGTCGCCAACGTGGAATTCAAGTAGAGGGATATGCCCCCTTGGTGCGGGGCTGGAAATCAGAAGACCCACGGTTGATAAAAATCGCCAAAAAATACGAAAAAAGCACTTTTCAAGTATTGATTCGGTGGTCGCTGCAACAAGGGGCGGTTACGATCCCCAAATCGGTGACAAAAAGCCGTTTGGCCGCCAATTTAGACGTATTTGATTTTGAATTATCGCCCGAAGACATGGCAGAAATGAATACTTGGCACGACAATACCCGCGTGGCCGACGACCCTATGGATTATTTGTAGAAACTGGGTCTGACGTTTCGTCAGACCTGCATAGAAGTGTATCTATTCCAAGTAATCGTAAGGTTAGAAACAATCCTTAATCACCCTCAATACCCTACTCAATTCCTCTTCTGTCAGATTAGAACCCGAAGGCAAACAAAGCCCCTCTTCAAATAATTTTTCGGCGATATTGTTGCCGTAGTAAGGCGCATGAGCAAAGACGGGCTGTAAGTGCATGGGTTTCCACAAAGGACGAGCTTCTATGTTTTGAGCCGCTAATTTCAAGCGAATCTCTTCTCGCGTAACGCCCCTCGTTTTCGCAGAATCAATCACTAAACAACTCAACCACCGATTAGAAAAACTGTCCTCAGCTTCAGGTTGAAAGATGATGCCTTCGATGCCGCCCAACTCACGTTGATAAAACTCAAAATTGCTTCGCCGTTGTGTTACACGTTCGTCAATGACTTCCATTTGGCCACGGCCAATACCCGCGCAAATATTGCTCAAACGATAGTTATAACCAATCTCCGAATGTTGATAATGCGGTGCGTCGTCGCGGGCTTGCGTGGCCAGAAACCGTGATTTTTTGATAAAATTTTCGTCATTGGAAAGTAACGCTCCGCCTCCCGACGTGGTAATGATTTTGTTACCGTTGAAAGACAGGACATTGAGTAAGCCAAAACTCCCCAATTTTTTACCCAAATAAGTCGAACCCAACGCTTCGGCAGCATCTTCAATCAGCGGTACATCGTAGCGCTGACAGACTTCGGCGATTTCTTTGACTTTG